>PARF01000024.1 GCA_002709915.1 Roseibacillus sp.
TAGAAGCATCAGGAGCGCTCTGGAATTCCTTCGATCGAGCAATACAAGTCCTGGAGCGAGAAACACGCTTACGAGAATCGCTATAAGGACGAAATCCATGGTGGCTGCCCCATCCCCTGCGACAGAGCCACAGGATAAGTAAACGGCGCCCCCAAGTAACTCTTATTTTTAGCAACCAACCCCTGAGAAACCCCGGATCAAGCTCTTCGGCCCTCGGCAACCAATAGAGCATACCATTATCACATGATAGTGACAGATCCTCCGGTGGACCTTTATTCATCCGGGCCGAGAATGAGCATGACAGCTTCTTTCCTCCTGGTCAGAGTAGTAGAGATGGCAAACGTGATCTCCCGGAAATTAAGGACGTCTGCAACACTCTGCGCGGCGCTTATCGCCTTGATGGTGTCTATGCCAGGACACCTCCAAGGGCAGCAGAAAGACCCTGCCCTCGATCTTTATTACCTCGCGACAGGAGCCTATAACCGGAAGCTCTATCCGGCGGCGATAGGGGGATTCAAGGAATTCCTCCAGAAGCACGGCAATCATACCAAGGCAGACCAGGCCCGACAGGGGCTCGCTCTTAGTCTCTACGCACAGAAACAATACGCTGAAGCGATTCCCCTGCTGACCGCGCTTCTTTCCAAACCCAATCTGCCGAAAGAGGTTAGCCGGGACCGCATTATCCTGATGCAGGGGCAGTGCCTCCTGCGAAGTGGCCAGAAAGATCAGGCCCGCGAGCATTTCATCAAGGAACAATCCCGCCTCCAGAATACTGTGTATAAGGCTTCTGCGCTGGCTGCGATCTGCGACATCTACTTCGGAAATCGAGATTGGGATCAAGTCAACACGTGGGCGACCCAACTGGCTAAGGCCAAGCTCTCCTCGAATCAAGCGGCCCGGGGCCTTTACCAGCAGGGATTCGCCAACTACCAGCTGAAGAAGTATCACGATGCTGCCGGGATTCTCGAAAAGGTCAGTCCCCTTGAAGCTGACGTGATCTGGAAAACCAGGGCCTCATACCTCCTCGGCGAGTGTTACACTGTTGTTAAAGACCATGAGAAAGCTGGGCCCGCATTTGAGGCCGCCCTGCCCGGCCTGAAGGGTTCCGATAAAACGGAGTGCCACTATCGACTCGGAGTCACCAGATTCATCCTCGACGACTGGACCGGGGCTGCGGAGCAGTTCGAAGCCTTCCTGAAATCAGAGCCTTCCACCCGTCCTGAGGACCAGAAGAAAGAAAACCCTAAGATCAAGGAGTCTCAGCTCTACATTGGCAGGTGCCTTCTCGAGCAGGGAGAATTCAATGAGGCCCGTAAAAGGCTGTCGAAGCTCACTAATCTTGACGGTTCTCTGGGGGCCAGAGCGAACCTCTGGTTTGCACGCGTATTTTCCCGACCGGTAAATCCCAATTACGACCAGGCTGCTGCTTCCCTTGAGCCCGCGGTCAAGAAATACCAAAACGTCACCCCGGTGAATGACGATCTGCGCTTTGACTATGCCAATGCACTGATGAGCCGCAACGAGCCCGACTGGAAGACCGCTGCAGAGGCCCTTGGAAGAATCAACGGTGGAGCCTTCGGACAGTTTGCGGAAGTTCTCGCCCAGAGAGCAACCTGCTACCACAAGCTCGGGGACTATAACAATAGCTTGAACCTTGCCAACGAGCACATCACCAAGTTCAAGGATCATGAGATGGCCGGAGACACTCGCTTTCTGCGGGCCGAGAACATGTTCCTTCTCAGCCAGGGTGATAATGCGATCGAAGCCTACAGGGAGTTCCTTGCCACCCATAAGGACCATTCCAATGCCCTTGCCGCGGCATTCCGGATTGCCCAGATTCATCATCACCAGGGCCGCTGGGATCAATCCCTCGCTTCCGCGGGGCCCCTCCTTGCCAGCAAGCCGGAAGGCCCCTTATTCGCCCAATTGGCCTTCCTTGTCGGTAACTCACACTTCCAGAAGGAGCAGTGGAAGGAATGTCTCGAACCGCTGGAGGCGTTCATTGCCACTCGAGTCAAGAAGACCGGGAAAAACAACCAGAGGGTTTCCGCTGAGGCAAACGTCGATACCGCGCTGATCCAGCTAGCCGTCGCGTATGACCGCGAAGAAGATTCTGCCAAGGCTCTCGAACATCTGGAAACTCTCACGCGCTTCTACCCTGGCACCACGCCGCACCTTCCTCTCGCTCTTGCAGAACAGGGGCGGCTCGCCTACGAGCAGGAGGACCTTTCGAAAGCCCGGCAGTCCCTTGAGCGCTTTCTCAACGAGGACAAACAAAACAAGGATCCCTTCAAGAGCGGGGCTCCTGCTCAAAGGCTCCGGGTAAACTATTTCCTGGGTTGGGTTAATGCCACCGAGAAAAAGCATGAGCCTGCCGTTCTGCACTTCGGGGAGGTGGCTAAAAATCAGCAGCACGAACTCGCTGCTGATGCAGCACTGCAACAGGGCCTTGCCTACATCCAGCTGGAGCAATTTGACAAGGCTGGAAGTCTCTTCCCTCAGATTCTTCAACGCTACCCCAAACATGAAAAACTCCAGCGCGTTACCTACTACGCTGGCCTCTCTCTGGCGCGAATGGAAAAATGGGGGCCTGCAGCAATTCATCTGCGAAAGGTCGCAGACGCCTGGCCTGACTCTGAATTCGCCGATCAGGCCCTCTATGAATGGGCGTGGTGCGAGCGTAAGCAGAAAAAGGATGCCGATGCTGCCAAACTCTACGAGAGATTCCTGAACAAGTATCGGGAGAGCTCTCTGGTCGTGAAAGTCCAGAGTGAACTCGCGGAACTAAACCTGAAAAGTGGCGAGCAAGACATGGTGATCGAACGCCTCACCAAGGCTCTGGCCGCCGTGAAGGAGGAAGCCTTGCAGGAAGACCTCCGCTACCAGCTGGCTACTGCTCATTTCAGTAAGGGCGACTATGAGAATTCTGCCGGAATGTTTGAAGAATTACTCATTAAGTATCCCGATTCCAAGCTCAGAGCATCCATGTGCTTTCAAGCTGGTGAATCCCGTTATAAGCTGAAGGAGACTGTGATCGCCTTGACGCATTTTGCGGAGGGAATGAAGCAGGACAACCTGAAGCCAGTCCTTGCCGAGTCCATGCTGATGCGACTCGCGGAGATGCAGAGCAGCACTGCTGATCACCCCAGCGCTTACAAGTCCTACCGCAACTTCATCAACCGCTTTCCCGAAAGCAGGTGGAAGCGCAACGCCCAGTTTGGATTAGCGTGGTCACTGGAGAATTCTGACAAACCTGGCGAAGCCATCCGCAACTATGCGCCTCTTCTTGAGTCCGACAAGGTAGTCGACCTCTGGACGGTCCGGGCCCGGTTCCAGACCGGTGAATGCTATTTCAACATGCAAAAGTATGAGGAAGCGGTGAAGGAGTTTCTGAACGTGGAAATTCAATATAAAAAGTATCCCGCCTGGCAGGCCAAGGGCATCCTTGAGATTGGTCGTGTTCTTCTCGCCCAGAATAAGCGTGGGGATGCCAAGGAACGCTTCAAGGATGTCATCACTCGCTACCCCAACGAAAAAGCAGCAATTGTTGCGCGCCAGTATCTTGATCAACTACGCACCAGCGGATAACCGAAAACCCCTCAATCAATCAGATTTCCCATGACCAACTACACTACCAACCAATCTTGGAAAAAAGCTTTGGGCATCGCCGCCCTTTTCCTCATGGCCCTCACCACCTCGCTTCTCGCAGCAGAGGCCGGAGCAGATTCAGGCGTGGAAAAAGAAACCATGTTTTCTCTTATCAAAAAAGGGGGCCCAATCATGATCCCTCTCGGGATTGCCTCCATCATTGCGCTGGCCTTGGCCCTCGAACGCTTTATTTCCCTGCGGCGCGACAGGGTGCTACCTGACGGATTCCTCAGCGGTCTGGGGAACGCCTGGGATTCAGATCCTTCCGGGCAGACCGCAGAGCAGTATTGCGAGCAGAGCACGGGAAGCGCAGGACATGTTTTCAAGGCCGGTCTCCAGTGGCGAGATTCGGGCCATGAAGCAGTCGCCAAGGCCATCGAAGATGCTGGTATCCGTGAGGCAGACAAACTCAAGAGAAGCCTGCGTGGACTATCGATCATTGCTGCTGTTTCACCCCTCCTCGGCCTTCTTGGCACTGTCTACGGGATGATCGACGCCTTTCAGCGCACTTCCCAGAGCGGCGGAGCCGCAAAAACCGCGGACCTTGCCACCGGAATTTATGAAGCCCTTGTGACGACAGCAGCAGGCCTCACCATCGCCATCCCGACTCTGCTGCTCTACCAGTTTCTGCAATCCAGGGTGGATAAGATCATCGATCACATCGACGAAGTCGGAACCGACTTCATTGTCAACCACGCCAGAAAGAACAGCACTTCCACCGGTCCCGCAACATCCTAGGGATCAAAGACTACCTAACTGAATCCATGAGAATCCGAAGCAGGGACAACGAACAGGGTGAGATCATCAACATCTCAAGCATGATAGACGTCATGTTCATCCTCATCATTTTCTTTCTGGTTACCACTACCTTCAAAGAGGAAGAGGTCGATCACCTCGTCAAGCTTCCCGTGGAATCCCGTAATCAGTCGCTCACCCAGACTGCAGGAAACCTGATCAAGGTCAATATCCGGGATAATGGAGCTTATGTCGTGATGGGGCAGGCGGTGACTGAGGAAAAATTGACTGAGTGGATGCAGGAGGAGCGCGAAAAAAAACCTGAGATCAAGGTTCTCGTTCGTTGCGACAAGGAATCCAAGCACCTCTACCTCGCTAACGTGATGTCTATCTGTCGATTTGTGGGAGTTCCGGAGGCAAATATTGCGGTGCGGACTGAGAAGTAGTGAGACCGGATTATGAGCGACCAGCAGCCCATCCCCCAATCAGCGCACAAACAACAGCAAGATTACCTCCCCGGGGATATCAGAGAAGATCCTAACCCAGATCGGATGATTCTCGGGGTCACCAGGAAGCAGCGCTTCCGTCTCTATTTCTGGCTGGCAGCGGTTCTCGTTTCTGCATTTTTCCTCTGGTCTCTCTTTTATCTCAGGCCCGACCGCTGGTATACCTATACGGATCAGGTTGCCTTTAATCAGGTCGCCCGCGATGTGACCCCCGGATATGTCATATGGGAGAAGGCGGAGCCTGCCGGAAGCGGGTTCGGACCGGAAGAAGACATCGCTACTCCTGTGATCTCCTCGAATGGGGCACGCATGATCTACAGCTCTGGGAAAGACGATGGCAACGCCAACCTCTTTTTGCGGGAATGGGACGGTAACGACTGGAAGAACCCTCGGCCCATGCGCGCTCTTAACAGCGCCTTCCATGAGATATCGCCCTCACTGAGCGGCGATGGAGAACTGCTCTATTTCAGCAGCGACCGCCCCGGTGGACAGGGTGGATTCGATATCTGGGTCGCGAAGTGGGATGGCGCCGAATACGCATGGCCGCTCCCTCTGACACCACGGGTAAACACCCCCTTCGATGAAATCGACCCTGATATCGCTCCAGATAACCTCGTTCTTTACTTCGCTTCCAATCAACCTCGCCGCGCGACTGACACCTCCGAAAAAGTAGCGGCAATGCTCGAAAACGTCGAAGACCGCAAGGGTAACTTTGACCTCTACTCCGCCGACAAGGCTGGCGAGACTACCTTTGACCTCATCGTCGAGCGTCAGTTGAGCATGCTCTACTCGCTGCGAGAAAGTGCGCTTGCGGACCCCGAGGTCATGTCCAAGTTAGGCGGAAGCAAGCAAACTGAGAGCGCCGTCGACAAGGGTCTTGCCTTCCTCGCGGCTACTCAGGAAGAGGATGGTCGATGGGATATAGGTAAGTCTGGTGGGCAGAGCGGACACGACCAGGCAGCCACTGCCTTCGCTTTGCTCGCCTTCTACGGCCGAGGAGAAGTCCACGATGAGGAATGTAAGTATCAAGATACCGTTAAAGGCGGGATCGAGTGGCTGGTCGGACAGCAGAACGGAGCAACCGGAGACCTTAGAGGCGCCAAACCAAGAAGTAACGCTATGTATGATCATGGGATTGCATCTCTCGCAGTGATCGAAGCGTATGGCGTGACCAAGGACGCAACGTTGCGCCCCAAGGCTCAGGCAGCCATCGACTTTATCAGCGAGACCCAGCACGAGGGAGGCGGATGGCGCTATAGTCCAAATCAGGCCGGTGACCTTTCAGTCACCGGCTGGTACATCATGGCTCTTGCAAGTGCCGAAATGTCCGGACTCATCGTCCCGGACAAGACCATGGACGGAGCAACGAAGTTCCTCGACAGTGTCAGTCATGGTAAAAACAAGGGTGCTTACGGTTATACTGGCGCGAGCGGAGGAACAGCGGCACTTAATGCAGCAGGGTTTTTCTGCTCCCAACTTCTCGGGCGATCCTCGAACACTGCCAAAGCGTATGAATCTTCTGCCATCGTGGACCGTCAGGGTTTCAAACTGGAAGATATTTATCACGCCTACTACGGCAGCGTAGCCTCTTATCAGCATCAGGGACCAGCATGGCGGAAGTGGATGGAAAAAATGCATTCAGGCTTCGTGAAATCTCAGAATCCCGATGGATCCTGGAAGACCGGTGGTGGACACGGCAGGCAGATGGGCGGGGTCATCGTTACTGCCTTGGTAACGCTGTGCCTGGAGGCACATTATCGCTACAGTCCCCTTTATGGACTGGGTTGGGAGCCAGACGCCGATGGCCCTACGGGCACCAGCAGAGACCTTGCTGAGCTCGCCGAGACCCCCCTCTTCCGTCATGCCAGATTCCTCGAGGATGTCAGTTCCCCAGCCAACGATACTGGCCCCGTACTGACCGATCATGGTGACTTTCTCTATTTCGCCTCGGAACGAGGTAGTGGAGAGGGGGGATCGGATCTCTGGCGATCTCGCCTCGGGCGAACAGAGGCAAATAAGTATGGCCAGCCAAGCAACCTGGGGCCCGAGATCAACGGGGATGGCGATGAGACAAACCCTGCCGTTCGCAACGCCGGGTTCCACCTCCTCTTCAATTCCGATCGGGCCGACAACGGAAATGCACTTTACAGCGCTCGGAGCAAGCGCGTGGTGCGCCGTTTCGATCTTACCAAGATGCCGGACATGAACTGGATCATGGGTAACCTCCTCTGGATTATTCTCCTCGTTACTTCTCTTACAGGCTTTGTCTGGCTCACCAGACGAGCCCTGTCAGCAGGCAAGCAAGCAGATTCCGCCCGCCTCCCTGAAGATCTGCCACCTGATCCAGCCTCCTCGCCCTAACGCAGGCAGATGGCCATGTCCGAACCAGAAAAACAAAGATCCGAAGAGGTCCCGGTAAGTAAGGCGCGTTGGCTCCTGCCGCTTGCCTCGCTTGCGGTGATGCTTGGAATCGGCCTCCTTCTCCACGGAAAACTACGGGACGAAATCTGGTCTTACTTCACGGACGATCAGGGAACCCGTGTGGAAGTTCAGGACGGTAAGGAGCGATATATCCTCTGGCAGGACCCCAGGCAGAACCTCTTTGAAGAACAAGGATCCACCGTGGGGCCGGATCCCGTCAACCAGGCCTCGGAACGCCTTGAGGCGGCCTTCTCTCCTGATGGTATCAGGATGATTCTTGTCCGCAACGATCCCGAGACTAATCGGGCCGACCTCTACCAGTCGACCTGGAACGGAAGAATCTGGACGCGTCCTGCCGGCATGGCATCCCTCAATACCGCATCCAACGAGCGAGGCCCCGCCTTCTCCCACGACGGAAAATATCTCTATTTCAGCTCTGACCGCGAGGGCGGTCAAGGAGGTGATGATATCTACGTGGCGCGCTGGGATGGCCACAAATGGACAGGGGTCATGGCCCTCGGAACCACGATCAACTCCCCTGCCCGGGAAACTGGACCCGCTCCCACCGCTGACGGTAAGCGACTATACTTTTCCTCCAACCGCGCTGGTGGAAATGATATTTTCGTGGCGCAGCGCCTAGAGGAGGCACCCCTCCTCGTTTCGAAACCTGATGGAGAGCAGGCTCTGGAAGCCGACAGCGAGAGAGCTTCAGCACAGACGAAGAATACCTTAAGGGACTCGGCGGCCCCGCCACTTCCCCAGTTCGGAAACGCAAACGCAGCCGGCAATCTCAACTCCAGTGCCGAGGACCTTCAGACCGCCCTTACACAGCAAGGAGATCATGTCTTTCTCGCCTCGGACCGTGACCGTAGTAATGAAATCGGATTCGGGGTCTATTTCAGTCGTGTCATCGATGGGGAAGCTCTTCCCCCGGAGCGGGTCGATCTGTATCTGAATGAGGGAAATGTTACCGATCCTGCGGTCCGGATGGAAGGGTTTGATCTCCTTTTCAGCACGAAGCCCGAAGTTGAATCTGGGAACGCGGGGTTCAAGCTCTACCGTTCCACCACACGGGAGGTAGTTGGCTACACCAGTCTTGAGCGGTGGGAATCCTTCAAGGAGCTCATGGAGGACATCGGGTGGTGGATCCTCCTTGGCCTTCTTGCCCTTGCCGCTCTTCCCTACCTTCTGGAAAGCTGGCAGGACCTCACCAATCTCTTTCATAAGTGTCTTGCCGGCTCGGCTGCAGTCCATCTCGTCATTCTCCTGCTTCTCATGGTCTGGCTCATCGCAAAGGAGGTAGGAGGTGAGGAGCCTCAATCACCAGAAATCACAGTCAGTATAGAGGCCCTCATGGAGGAGGAAATTGCTCTTGAAAGCGAACCCGAACAGGCCGAAATCGCAGAGACCAGGGAACTCGTAATGACGGAGAAGTTCGAAAGCGACTTTAAGATTCCAGTCTTTAGACCAGAGGAAAACACCAAGGTGGTGCCCGTTGTAACGCAAACCTCCCGTTCTTCTCTGGTTCCAAGTGTTCGTCCCTCCAGACTCAACGAATCCGAATCCGAACAGGAGCAGACTCAGCCCACCAAGGAACTCAGCGTTCTGACCGCTCTGCCCGAGACCTTTCTCCCTGAGCCTGAAGACCCGACCCTTGAGGAGGAACAGGGGACCGACCAGCAACTCGCGGAAAAGCCCGCAGATCCCGCGGATGCAGAGTTCAAGCCCACGGAATCACTGGATCAGGTGCAACCTGAGCAAGCCAGAGAGCGCGCCATCGCGGACACCGCAGTCGAAAACGAGTCCGAGGTAAGGGATGTCTCTCAACCCGATGCGGCGCCAGAGACTACCGACACCGGTGGCGACACCGTCAATCCACATCGCGGCCTCGAAGCCCTTGGGGTTCCTCCCGAACTCGATGGAGCCGGCGACGCGATCACCAACCTGCTCAACCTCCCCGGAGATGGTCAGACCAATGATCCTCTCCTTCCTGATAAGCTGGCAACCCCCAAGAATGATCTCGATGCCCGGGCTATCACCAAGCTCATGACCAAGCGCCGGGGGAGACCATCGCCTGAGACCATCGAACAACTGGGAGGTTCAGATGCCACCGAGCGCGCCATTGGCGCCGCTTTGGAATGGCTTGCCCGCAATCAGGAGGGAGATGGCCGCTGGGACATGCGCAAACATGGAGCCAATGGAGACTTCGATACCGCGGGAGCCGGACTGGCTCTCCTCTGTTTCTACGGCTGGGGAGAAACACACAACAAGGGAGGAAAGTATCAGGACAACGTCAAGCGAGCCCTAGAGTGGCTTCTCAAGCAGCAGAAGGAAGATGGAGATCTACGGGGAGGAGGACGGATGTATTGCCATGGGATTGCGGCCATCGCTCTTTGCGAAGCCTATGGGTTTACCAAGGATCCGAAGCTGAAGGAGCCTGCCGAGAGGGCTATCGCGCTTATCGTCGCATCACAGAGCCCCAGCAAAGGTGGGTGGCGCTACAATCCTGCCAATTCACAGGGCAAGCCGAGTGACGACTCTGATCTTTCCGTGACCGCCTGGCAGTATATGGCTCTGCACAGCGCGCGCCTCGCAGGGCTGGAAGTTTCCGACGAACCCTTCATAGGAGCCCAGAAATACATGACCTCGGTGTCCTCCGGAACACATGGCGGACTCTATGCTTACACGGGAGGAGGCCCCAACCCCGCCATGACCGCCAGTGGGATGTTCTGCCGGCAGCTGGACCTCGTTCCTCCTACAGACCCCCGCATGGCTGAGGGCGCCGAATACCTTGGGCGTCACAAGTTCAACAACAATCCGGATTACTATTACGTCTACTACGCGACCTTGGCTCTCTACCAACATCAGGGGCCTGTCTGGAAGGAATGGAACGACAACCTCAAGGATACCTTTCCCCGGATCCAGAACAAGATCGGTATTAACCGGGGGAGCTGGGATCCGGGCGGCCGGCATGCCAATGCTGGAGGCCGTGTGGTCTCCACCACCCTTTCGGTCCTCAGTCTGGAGGTCTACTACCGCCTCCTGCCCATGTATGGATTCCGGGGCGCAAGGGACTTGCCTGACGCCAAGAAGAGAGGGCAGTAGGAGAAGTCCTCACACAGAGGCTTCCCCTGCATGAACGCGGTATCGAGCCTCGCGCTTAGTGCGCCTTGACCTTGATATTGCGTACCCAGAACGGCTGTCCGTGATCTTGGATCGCAATCTTCCCCTTCTCAGCCAGCTTCTTGTTGGGACGCTTCTTGCCCACAAGATCCAGTCCATCCTGAACCTTCTTCCCGTTGAGAACCACGGTAAGCTTGTTGTCCTTGAGGGTCACCACCATCCGATTCCATTCACCTGGCTTCTTGGCGGCATTGACAAGCGGCCCCGCGGTCTGAATCACACCACCCAGGTCGTGCGGCCCGAGCTTCTTCTTTCCGAAACAGTCGAGGATCTGCACTTCGAAGCCGTGCGCGGTAGCATCCGACTCGTCATAGATGCGAAAGTAGAGACCGGAATTTCCACCCTTGGGGTGCTTATACTCGAAATCGATGGTGAAGTCCTTGTAATCCTCCTTGAGCCACAAGTAGGACCCATAACGCGTCCAACCCCTCTCACCCGGACGCGGATCGAGGTAGAGAGACCCATCCTCCTGGATTTTCCAGTTTCCCTTCGTCTTGATATTGGAGAGGTCCTTCCCGTCATAGATGGTCTTGAACTCGTGGTGGTCGGCTAGGACACAGGTCCCCGGGATAAGAGCGGCAACAAGGGCGAGAAGAACTGGTTTCATGATCCTTCGAGCTAGCAACAAATCCGTGAGCCCCGAAAGCAGAAACTGCCCCCCGATCCGATGACAGAGAGCGAAATCCGCTGTCTTCCCTAGCCTTATTCTAGTCCCACGTGGCTCTCATGGTTCTACTCTCTTTGGCCCCATCTCTGACCGGGTGGGGAAACCCCGCCCCGGATGCCCCAAAAGTGCTCTCCTGACAATCCTTTGCCGCCAGTCTACCTTCTGGAATTGAGGAACCTACGCTCTCAGGATCCAAAGGACCAGAGAGTGAGCCGATTGAGGTCCTTGATAAGAATCTTGCTGTCGAGAAGGACCGGGGGAGCCCAGGTCTGGTCAGGGGCCACCCGGTAGACCGCCCGGGCCTGGTAAGCCGCCGGGTCAGCCGCAATGATGCGGAGCTCCCCATTGGCCCGGAGGGCCGCCACATGACCCTCGAGGGCGAGAAAGGCCACGTTCTGCCCAACCCTCCCTTCACTGAGCCAGCGGATCGTCCCATCCCGGGGATCGAGACAGAAAATCTGCCCCATCTTGAAATGTGACATTCCATAGAGGTGATCCCCGTTGATGACCGCCGTGCTCATGTCGAGTGCCACCTTGCGCTGGTGCCAGAGGCGGTTCACCGACCACTTGCCGTCCTTCAGGAGAGGCTCCAGGCACTTGATGCCCCGGTTCTCTCCCCCGAGCAGGATCCGTCCCTTATGGAAGACTGGCGTAGGCATGTTCTGATTATGACTCCGGTGGGGGGCGGGATACTCCCAGAGCAACTTCCCGGTCCTGCTTTCCACTCCTACAAGGGCCTCATGGTTCCACTGCACCACCTGTCGCACTCCCGCGATCTCCACAAGAAGCGGTGAGGAATACGAGGTGCCATGCTCCCCCTGCTTCCACACTTCCCGGCCCGATTTCACGTCAAAGGCCATGAGCGCACCCGCCTCGTCATTGCCGAGGTGCACGATGAGGCGTTCCCCATCCACGATGGGCGAGGTGGAGACGCCCCAGTTGGGCTGGTTTCCCTTCTCCCACTTTCCCCGGTAATCCTTGCGCCAGAGCAGGCTGCCACTTTCCACGTCCCAGGCGTGGATCATCCCGGTGATACTCAGAGTAAAAAGGCGGCCATCGGCCATCACCGGACAGGACTTCGGACCTTTCCCATGACGCTCTCCTCCCCCTCCAATCTTGAAAGGGTTCGGGTAACTCTTGCGCCAGATCTGTTTTCCACTCGCCAGATCAACACACCAGACCACCTCTTCTTCTCCCTGGCGGGCATGTTGGTAGACCCGCTGCCCCTCGACCAAGGGCGTGCCGTAGCCTGCTCCAACCTCTACGCTCCACTCCTTCTTCAATTGTTTCGGCCAACGGGCCGGAATCTTGAAATGCTCTACCCAGCCGTCACGATGGGGACCCAGCAGCCCGGACCACACCAGTTCGGCAGCAGGGGCGAATGGAATGAAGAGCACTGTAAGTGCGAGCGTAAGGAAAGGTCTCATGGCCCTTTTTTCCTAGGACATCTGCTCCCCCGGGGCGAGTTTCAAGTTTCTACGGTAGGCCGACTAACGAAAAGAGCTGCAATATACTCTTTTGCCTTCGGCTTGCCGCCCGGGCTGGGGCAGGATGTCTCCATGATCAGGAACGCCCTGGCCCTCCTCTCACTCGTTCTCACGGTTCTTCCCCTCGCACAAGCCGGTGAGTTCGAGGACCTCTTCCCCAAGGACGGTATTCCCAAGGGCTGGGTGGTGCGAGCTTGGTCTGATGTCTCAAAGCCGGGCCCAGAGGGCGCCCAATGGGTGGTAGAAAAGGGAGTCCTGAACGGAGGCGGAGCCCGGGGATCCTGGCTGATCAGTGAAGCGGAATACTCTGACCTCGAATTGCACTTCGAGTTCAAGCTCGGTCCCCAGGGAAACAGTGGTTGTGCCCTGCGCTCTCCGGTCTCTGGAGACCCGGCCTTCGACGGCTTGGAGTTACAGATGGCAGACTATCGCTACAATACCAAAGCCACGGAGTCCGAACTGACGGGGGGAATCTACCGCGCCCTCCCACCCAGGAAGCAGGTCTACAAGCCGGAAAAGTGGAACCGCTACGAGATCAGCCTTACTGGGTCGCAGGTCAAAGTTGTCCTCAACGGAACGGTGATCCTTGATCATGACCTTTCAAGGGAAGATACCATTATCAAGAGGCACAACGGCAAGGATGCTCCGGCGCTCCGGGATCGTCCTCGCAAGGGCCGTATCGGCTTCCAGAACCTCAGCCGTGGAGGCTCCCCCGTCCTGATCCGCAACGCTCGAATCAGGACGGCAAAGTAGCCCATCTCTTCTCTCGAATGAACTCCCTTCCTATTGGCGTATTTGACTCGGGCATCGGCGGACTGACAGTCGTCAACGCCATCCAGAAGCACCTCCCCAACGAGGATATTGTCTACGTTGGAGATACCGCCCGGGTGCCATACGGCTCCCGAAGTCCGGGCACCGTCACCGACTACGCAACTCAGATTGCGACTTATCTTGAGGAATCGGGTGTGAAGGAGATTCTCATTGCCTGTAACACAGCTTCAGCAGTTGCGCTCGAGACCGTAGCCACCAAGACCACCCTCCCAGTCTCCGGAGTCATCGTCCCCGGGGCCGAGGCCGCGGTGGAACTCAACGAATCCGGGCCCATCGGGGTCATGGCCACCCGCGCTACCATTACGAGTGGCGCCTACCAACATGCCATCCAGCAAATCCAGCCCAGCGTCGAGGTGATATCCGTTGCTACCCCTCTTCTGGTCCCTCTGATCGAGGAGGACTGCATGGATGAGCCTTTTACATTTGAAGTGCTGCAGCACTACGTCCGTCCCTCCCGTCTTGGCGAATGCGACTCTCTCATTCTGGGTTGCACCCACTATCCGCTGCTGGCGGACCAGATTTCCAAAGTCTTTGGAAAGCCCGTAGCAGATACCCCAACCGCCACCGCTCTTGCCCTCGCTAAGAATCTGGATCAGCGTAATGCCCGCAACGCACCTGCCCGGGAAGGCTCTCTCTCCATTCTCCTGACCGACGACGCAGACCGTTCTCTCGGAATCGTTTCACGTCGTCTGGGAGTGCGCATCACGGAAACGAAAAAGATCGACCTCTCCGAACTCGTCGCTCCAAAAATCCAATCGTCAGACTCATCCAGCGCATGAAGCCCTTTGTTATTACCTTGCTGGTATTACTCCCCTTTTGCCTCTCCGCGCGGGAAGCCCCTAATCTGGTTCTTATCTTTATCGATGATATGGGCTATGGCGACATTGGCCCCTACGGATCCAAACTCAATCATACACCAAACCTCGATCGGATGGCACGGGAAGGTCGAAAGCTCACCAGCTTCTACGCTGCTCCGGTGTGCTCGGCCTCGCGCGCGCAATTAATGACCGGCTGTTACGCGCCCCGCGTCGGCGTACCCGGCGTATTTTTTCCGGCCGGACGTCACGGGCTGAACCCGGAAGAGCACACCGTTGCGGACTACCTTAAGGAACTCGGCTACGCCACCATGTGTGTGGGCAAGTGGCATCTTGGAGATCAACGGGAATTCTTGCCCACGCGCCACGGCTTTGACGGCTACTTCGGTATTCCATACTCCAATGACATGGGCCGTACTGCCACAGTGAACGGCAAGCGCGTTCATCCCCTTATGCGGGATGAAAAGGTAGCAGAGCTCCTCGAGGATGAAGGTCAGCGACGCGTCACCCGCGAATATACCGAGGCCGCCGTGCAATTCATGGAGGCCAGTAATAAGGAGGGCAGGAACTTTTTCCTCTACCTGCCTCACACCGCCATGCATGTGCCCCTGTATCCTCATCCCGATTTCTCCGGTAAATCCAGAAATGGCACCTATGGCGACTGGGTGGAGGAAGTCGACTGGAGTGTCGGACAGGTGCTCAACGCCTTGGAGCGAATGGAGGTCGCACAGAACACTCTAGTTCTCTTTACCAGTGATAATGGCCCGTGGGCTTCCAAGGGCAAGGCCGGCGGCGTATCTGGCCCCTTGCGCGGGAGCAAGGGTTGCACCCTCGAAGGAGGTGTGCGCGAACCCACAATCGTATGGTGGCCCGGCACCATTGCTCCCGGCACTGAATCTGCCGGCATCGCAGGAACTACTGATGTGCTCCCCACTTTTGTTTCACTGGCTGGTGGCAAGGTTAAGAAAGACATTCACATCGACGGCATGGATGTTTCGGCTTGGATGCTCGGTAAAACCGAGACCTCCCCACGGAATACCTGGCATTATTTTCAGGGATCGAGATTGCAAGCGATCCGGCAGGGGCCGTGGAAACTGGCACTCACAGCCCAATCCCTCGGCATGGGAATACGCCAGCGCGATCCGGACCTCGCCAAGGGGAGGCGCCTCTACAATCTGGAAACCGAAATAGGAGAGCTGACTGACCTCGCCGAAGAGCACCCGGAGATTGTGAATAAACTGGAAGTGCTGGCGGAGCAGATGACCTCAGATATTAACGCCCATAAACGCCCAGCGGCCACAGTGTCCAATCCGGTAACTCTCTATCCCACCACCACCCGCAAGCAACCTGCCAGGAAGGCAAGGAAACCCATCAACTGGGATAACATCAGACTGGGCGACACCCACGACAGCTCGTCTCTACTCGATATGGCCGGAAAGCCTTTCCGTATTAAGGCCAAGGTGAAAATTGAGTCCGGCAAAAAAGCCCATGGTATCATCGTGGCTCATGGGGGCTCCGCGGCGGGTTACGCCCTCTACGCTACAAATGGGAATTTTGTTTTTGCCGTTCGCCTCGGCACAAATACCGTCCAGAAGATTGCTCTCGGCTCACAAGAAGAACACATCGAGGTCATGGCCTCTCTTGCCAGAGAAAAAATCTCGATCCAGATTGGCCAGAAATTGGTGGAAGTAACATCACGCGGGCTCCTGAAAAGACACCCTCAGGAGAGCCTTTGCATCGGACATGATGACGGCAATCCGGTAGACTCTGATGCCCCGAACAGTCGTATAAACGGCTCGCTCGAGACCTTGAAGGTGACTAACAGATAATTATCCCAGTTCGTAGAACTGGCTCATTCCCCCACCTCTTTTACGGCCTCGCCAAGCGCCGTGCATGCCCCGGCAATCTCCTCCTCCGTACTACACAGGGGAGGCATCATGACAATTGTATCCCTGACCGGGCGAGTGAGCAACCCGTGGGCACGAGCGGCGGCACACACCCGCTCTCCCATTCGCTCCCTGTCAGAAAAGCGTTCACCACTCTCTTTCCGCAACTCGAGCCCGGCAATAAGACCACATTGACGCACCTCGTGAACGGAAGGATGCGCGATCGCCTTTAATCCCTGCGCGAGAGCCTCGGCCCTTGCAGGAAGCTTATCCAGCAAGCGGTCTTCCTCGAAGACCCTGAGACTCTCAAGAGCCACCGCACAACCAAGCTGATTCGCCGTATAACTATGTCCGTAGTTAAGCGTCCTCTCCCGTCCCCCCAGAAACGCATCGAAAACCCGGCCTGTCGTCAGAGTTGCCGCAAGGGGGAGGTAGCCACCGGTGAGTCCCTTAGCCAGGCAGAGAAAATCCGGAATCACCTCTTCCTGCTGACAGGCAAACATGGTCCCGGTGCGACCAAAACCAGTCATAACCTCGTCAAGAATCAGGTGCACTCCGTGTTCATCACACCACGAACGGATCTCGGCCAGTTGGCCCTCTGGCCACGGTCTCATTTCGTTCACTCCCTGAATGAGAGGCTCCAAGACGATTGCTGCAGCCCGATCCACCTCATCACCCGGGAGAGCACGCAGATCTGCAAGAGAATTCACTCTGGTAACAGGAAACCCAAAGCTTCGGAAGCGGTCGAAAAAAACCGATACTCCTCCCAGCGATGCCGCTCCGATGGTGTCTCCATGATATGCATTCTCAAACGCGATAAATCCCACGCGCTTAGGTTCACCAGATTGCTGCCGGAACTGAATTGCCATCTTCACCGCGACCTCTATGGCAGTTGACCCATCATCAGAAAAAAAGACCCGCTCCAAGCTACCGGATGGGAAAAATGCCGTCAGCCTCTTTGCCAGTTCAGCAGCCCGTGGATTGCCGAACCCCAGGAACGAGGTATGGGCTACCTCATCGAGCTGCGCCCTCAGGGCCGCATCGAGCCGGGGATGACGATGGCCATGAATATTAGTCCAGATACTGGAGTTCCCATCAAAGTAACGTCTCTCCTCCGCATCAAACAACCACGGGCCTTCTCCTCTGATAAGAATGAGCTCTTCTCGTTCACTCGCCCATTCCGCATGCTGGGTAAAAGGATGCCAGCAATGTCGCCGATCCCATGAGCGCCAATTATGACCGGAGTCCGTCAAGGAGCCTCCTTTCCCTCTCCTCTCTCGTTAGCCATATCCTCAAGTTTTTTATCAATTTTTTTGATCAACTCCCAGGGACAACGACCACGCTGGTATTTACGCCAGAGAACTTCACGCAGCGATTCCCACTCAGCCCTGTCGATTGGCCGATGCTCCTGCCATTCTTCATCTCCTTTCAACTGGGAATGCAACTGCCACGTCGAGGAGTGATGGGAGGCGCGATAAAATCGCACTCCCTCATCTGTTCTTTCTCGCCATGAGTGTCGCTGCACGCCCTTCCCATACGGACAAGTTTCAAAATCCCAAGAACAAACACGATTTGACATTTTATCGGTGCGCCCTACAGATCGCCGAGGAATGAGAATTATCCGCAGTGACGCCTCCAAGCTCATGCTATATCTCGTTTCCTGCTTTCTTCTCGCGGCCCTGCTTACACCTTGGCTGTATAATGCCGGAACCCTGCTCGGCGAGATGACCGAGGAGAAAAGCTATAACCGAATAGTTGACTACGTTGGAGAGCATGCGAGGCGCGCAGAGCTACCGAAATACTTCAAACGCTGCCTTCTCATCGCGTCTCTTCTCCTGTTGCCCCCGCTGATTTTTGCGCTGCGACTACGCAATAACCCGGCACCTCTAAGTGAATCACCATGGGCGGCTTACCTTCCTTCCCACGTAGTAGCTCGCTCGGGAGGTCAACCGCTGTGTAATTCCCGGTGGGGGCCGCTGCAGCTTCTCGCCGGTTTCCTCCTTGCTGCTGGCCTTCTTTATGGCACTGGATGGCTTCTGGTATCCATGGGATGGTTCTCCCTGAGGGACCCCGTGCCGTGGGACCTCGCATGGAAGAAAGCCCTCGGACCGTCTATCTCGGCCTCTCTGGTGGAAGAGATCATCTTCCGGGGCATTTTTCTAGGCATCTGTCTCCGCACTTTTCGACCCGCAACAGCCATCATCCTGGTCTCCCTTCTTTTTTCAGCGCTGCACTTTCTCCAACCTCCCAGCAATATTGCAGTATTTACCCAAGGGGAACCACTCGCGGAAGGTGCTGTCTACATCGACCCGGGAAATTCATATTCCGGCTTTCAATTGCTTCAGGCTGTTTTGCAGCGATTCCAGAACTTTGAACTCGTGCTGTTTGAATTCATTTCCCTCACGGCGATCGGTCTTATTCTTGCCTACGCCCGCTATGCGACGGCTTCGCTCTGGCTGCCGATTGGCCTCCACACGGGCTGGATTTTCGCTTACGTCTCGTTCAAGAAAATCTCCCTTCGCCTCCCTCAGGCAGACGACTCTGTCTCCTATCTGGTAGGATCTAATCTCAAGGAAGGCCTCATTCCGATGGGGACTCTGGCCCTCACAGCCCTTCTGGTATTTCTTTTTGTGAGGATCTTCCCGTCCCGAGGTATCACCCCTCTTCAGAAGGCTCTCGAAACAGATGACTGAGAGGGAATGTCATCCTGAACGGCCGGGTCTATCCGTGTCCGGCAACGTGCTCTCTGGATCGAATTCTCTACGAAAGCTTCTGGTGCGGTGGATGGACTTCCTCTATCCTCCTTCCTGCTCATTGTGCCGTGTCCCATTGCAGAACGGGCGCTACCTCTGTCAGTCATGCGGCGCAGGACTTCCACGGATTGAACAACCCTACTGCATGAAATGCGGCGAGAATATCGTGGGCCATGTCCCTGAAGATGTTCTGTGTAGCCATTGCCGGGGGGC
Source organism: Roseibacillus sp. (assembly GCA_002709915.1). GTDB lineage: Bacteria > Verrucomicrobiota > Verrucomicrobiia > Verrucomicrobiales > Akkermansiaceae > Roseibacillus_B. The sequence continues at coordinate 19,146 of PARF01000024.1, forward strand.
GAATTATTTTTTCGATTTCGCACGATCTGTCACCAGCGCTCAGGGCCCGGTCAACGAAATCATGCATGCCTACAAGTACGGCAGGCAAATCCATCTCCATCGCGAACTCGCCCTTCTCATGGAAGAACTTTGGAAGGATCCGCGCCTCGCGGTCCAAAAAAACCGCCCTGGGTCGTTGTTCCCGTACCCCTGCACTGGAAAAGGGAAAGGTGGCGATGGTTTAATCAATCGTACGAAATCGCAAAAACGCTGGCTCGGCAATGCAACCTCAGCTGCCAAAGAGCGCTGAGAAGAACTCGAAATACCAGCCAACAAGCTCTTCTGGACCGTGGACACCGCCTCGCAAATCTCCAAGGCGCATTTCAACTAAGCCCACGGGAACGACGCCTCGAAACCACGCGGAATAAACCCGTTCTTCTGATTGATGACGTATTCACAACAGGCTCAACGGCAGAGGAATGTGCCCGGGTTTTAAGGCAGGAAGGGGGTGCCGAAAAGGTGGTTGTCCTGACTGTTTTGCGAGGATAATATCTCCATTCAACACGAAAGTCTTTCTAAGCGCCTACCAATCCCAGCGAAGATCATCAGGCCCTTCGCACGTCCTCTCAACCAACGCGCTCTGAGCCATGGGTATCTTTAACAAGCCTAAACTCCGTAGCGGCAACAAAAAGAAGGATACAGTTCCAGATGACCTCTGGACCAAGTGTCCCGACTGCGGGGAGCTGATTCACACCCTTGATCTCAAACAGAGCTACCAAGTCTGCCTCCATTGTAATCATCACTTCCTGATGAGCGCACAGGACCGCATCAACCTGCTGGCAGACCCGGACAGCTTCGTGGAGACCGAAACGTCCCTCGAGTCCACTAATCCTCTAAGGTTCGACAAATACCCCGATAAGATTGCCACTCTAAAGCAGAAGACGGGGATGAATGACGCCGTGGTCACGGGGCGTGTCAATATCGGACGGCACCCTGCGGCTCTGGCCGTCATGGATTTCCGATTTTTTGCTGGGTCAATGGGTTCTGTAGTAGGGGAGAAGATCACCCGTGCGGTCGAGATGGCGACAAATGAGCAACGTGCCCTGATTATCCTTTCGTCGTCCTCCGGTGCGCGCATGCAGGAGGGCATGCTCTCTCTCCTGCAGATGGCAAAAACCTGTGGAGCCATCGCCAGACACAATAATGCCGGTCTACCCTTTATTTCCGTATTAACTCATCCCACCACCGGAGGGGTAACTGCCTCCTTTGCCACGATCGGCGACGTCAACCTCGCGGAACCGAGGTGCATGATAGGGTTCGCCGGGCCTCGCGTGGTGAAAGAGACGACGCATCAGGACCTTCCCGCAGGATTTCAAACGGCTGAATTCATGCTGGAACATGGCCTTATCGACTCGATCGTGGAGCGCCGCTTCCTGCGGGAACGGATTATACAGTTACTGGGTTACATGATGCCCGGAAAGGAGTAGAGAGCAGCCCGTGAACTACTCCGAGGCCCTCGATTGGCTATATTCGACCCAGCTTTTTGGGATAAAACTTGGATTGGAAGGACCTAGACGACTACTGCGGGAGTATCTTGCCTTCCCCCCACGAAACACCAAGGTTATCCACGTAGCCGGGACCAACGGCAAAGGATCGACGTGTGCCTTCATTGATTCTGTGGCTCGCGCAACAGGTACCCGAACCGGCCTTTTCACCTCCCCACACCTGATTGAATACCCGGAGCGCATCCGTGTCTCAGGAATAAAGATCGAAAGAGATGAAGTTGCCCTGCATCTGTCCGCTCTTCGGGAAATGGTGACGCAATGGGACCCTCACCCAACATTTTTTGAAATCAGTCTCGCGCTTGGTATGAAATACTTTTCGGAGCGCCAATGCGAACTGGTTATTCTGGAGACCGGGATGGGGGGCCGAATGGATGCGACCTCAGCGATCCCTGCAGATGTTGCAGTTCTCACTCCGATCGGAATGGACCATCAGGAGTGGCTCGGAGAAACCCTGACAGATATCGCTACCGAAAAAGCTGCAATCATCGTTCCCGGTAAAAACGTGATCTCTTCCAACCAGTTACCAGAGGCGGATGCTATCATCAGGCAGGTCGCGAATGAACGCAGGGCCCCTCTTACATTCGCCGGGGAGCCCTTGGAAGGCTATGCTCTGGGACTGACAGGTGCTCACCAGCAGGAGAATGCGGCTCTGGCTGTAGAGGCCCTGCACGCCGCCGGAATCACGCTCAACTATGAAACAGTAAAAGCTGGCCTGAGTTCGACCCAGTGGCCGGGCCGGTTTGAAAGAGTTGATTTCTCAGCGAGAAAAGATGCATCCGCTACCATTCTTGACATTGCGCACAACCCCGCTGCAGCCAGAGCGTTGACGGCAACCTGGCGGAGTGAGTTCGGAAACACCAAGGCCAACCTCATCTTCGGAGCAGTTGAAGCAAAAGATATCGAGGGCATGCTCGACGCACTGGTTCCTATCGCAGGCCATCTACACCTCGTTCCCGTGAATTCTCCCCGGGCCCTCGCCCCGGAGAAACTCGTCGCATTTCTTTCCGAAAAAGCACCGGCTTTCACTATTCACTCTACCCTTGAATCGGCTCTCGAAAGCCCCAGTAGCCTACCCTCTCTCATTACTGGTTCAGCCTTTCTCATCGGAGAGATAAAGGCTCTGCATGAACGCGCCGCTCACAGAGTGACAACGCAGTGACAGGCCCGACATTCCGATTCACAGCGCCGGTTCTCCCATATAAACCTTTCCTGGACGTCCCATGCGTGAACCTATTCAGCTTGAAACCGAAAACGGGCTCTATCTTCCTGACCTCGAGCTGTTCCTTGATGTGCGTACACCGGCGGAAAACGGTTTTATCTCACACGCTCACGCTGATCACTTCGCGAGGCACGAGAATATTCTGTGCTCTGAGCCCACCGCTCGCATCTTGAAGGCGCGCTACAACGTAGCTGACGAGCGACTTCACCCCAGGCCTTTCCACGAACCTCTGGATGTTGGCCCATATCGGCTGCAACTATTACCCGCGGGGCATATTTACGGCTCGTCCATGCTTCATGTTACTCGGAAACTCGATGGAGAATCCCTCCTCTATACCGGCGACTTCAAGGTGCAACCGAGTCTCACTGCCGAGGTTCCCGTGTTCCGTCAGGCCGATACTCTTGTCATGGAAACAACCTTTGGCACTCCCCAGTGGACCTTTCCCAGTAGAAATGAGATTACCGGTACGATCCTCAATTTTGTCAATGAGTGCCTTGGAGAAGAACTCTCTCCGGTCCTTTTCGCTTATTCACTCGGAAAGGCTCAGGAAGCTCATGCCATTCTCACCGGTGCCGGCATCTCTACAGTTTCTCATCCCGCAGTGGCAAAAATGACAACCGCCTGTCGTAACGCGGGGTGTCCGTTATCTACTCCTCTCATCTTCGAAGATACTATTCCTCCGAACCACGTATTAATCTGCCCGCCCAAGGTAGTGCGCTCCGAGCAATTCCGATCGATTCCCAATTTAAGGACAGCGATGCTCTCCGGATGGGCGCTGAAGAAGAGCGCTACCTACCGCTTTGGTGTAGATGCCGCATTCCCGCTCTCCGATCACGCTGACTTTCCAGGCCTCCTCGAGGCGGTTCAGCGGGTAAACCCGAAGCGAGTCATTACGGTCCACGGTTATACACGGGAATTCGCTGCCGAACTCCGCAGGCGAAATTATGAGGCCAGGTCTGCGTCGGGGGGGGACCAGCTGGAGTTTGATCTGCCCCGCTAGGCAAACGCCCCTCCCGGCTCAGGGTAGATCCGATGGGGCCTCTGAAGAGGTTGCGGGACTTCGCACCTCCGGAGGCCAGAACAAACCCCGCCCCGCCGTGAAGCCTATCAGAAGGCCAGTTAAGACGCCTGCCAAGACTATCCAGAGAGAATACCGCGGTGCCATAGTCAGGATGAAATCGTAAGGTTCTGGCCCTGAAAAGGGCATACTTAGGGCCTGCCGCCTGCCCTATTCAACGATGAAAAATGGATTGAGGAGTTCCGGTTTGTTATAGCTCAGAGGCTCCCGGGTTACCATGTCGAGCACCTGCTTCCCGGCCGCACTGACAACCGCGTGGGCGGCGCATGTGTCCCATTCCATGGTAGGTCCAAACCGGGGGTAGACATCCGCCGACGCCTCTGCCACCAGGCAAAGCTTTAAGGAGCTGCCAGCGGAGAGGAAGTCCACCTCTTTACCTCTCCTTTCAATGTCCTCGACAAAGGCTGTCACCTCCGGACCCGAGTGTGAACGACTGGCAACGACCTTGATCTTGGTGAGCTCCATATAATGCGCCCCTCCCTTAATCTCCCTGGGCATACTATTTCCTGATAGTTTCCAAGCCCCCGAACTCTCCACACCAAGATACACGATATCATTAACCGGGTGATAGACCACTCCAACCACTGGCCTGCCATGCTCAACCAATGCAATGTTGACCGTGAATTCGCCGTTCCTCTTTATGAATTCCTTTGTTCCATCCAGAGGGTCCACCAGCCAGAATCTTTCCCAACTCCTTCTCTCACTATAAGGAACCTGCTGATTCTCCTCTGATATCACGGGCACCCCCGGATACTCTCTTTCCAGAAAGGCCATAATCGCCTGATTGGATTTCTTGTCGGCCTCCGTGAGAGGCGAATCGTCTCCCTTGTATTCTATCTCGAATTCGCGCCCGTAGACCTCAAGAATTCTCGCACCAGCCAGACGAGCTGCCCCAAGCAGCCCTCCTATTTCAATCCCGTGAGCGTTATTAATCACGGTTTGCCTGATGTCACACGTTCTCAGGTTCCAGGTATTAAGCTTCCCTAGTGCGCGCGACAGAATTCCTCGAAGCGGGTAATGCCCTCATTGAGAACGTCGAGAGTGGTGCAGTAACTCAAGCGCAGGGAGGAATCATGCCCGAAGGCTATCCCAGGGACCGCTGCAACCTTGTAGCGGGTCAACAGCTTATCGCAAAGATTCTGGGATTTCAGCCCCAGAGGCTCACAATTGACAAAGAAATAGAAAGCCCCCCCCGGGTCCTGCACGCTGATATTAGGAATGGCGCTGAGGCGAGCCTGAACAAATTGTCGGCGGACATCATACTCATTCCTCATGTCCTCGACGAAGTCCTGAGAGCCCCCAAGGGCAGCGACCGCTCCGTATTGAGCAAAGGTAGTCGCGTTGGACGTAGTATGGCTCTGGATTTTTGCGATAGCCGCCGCCATCTCTGGAGGAGCCGCAGTATAACCGATCCTCCATCCAGTCATTGAATACGCCTTAGCAAACCCATGACAGACCACCGTGAGACCCTTCAACTCCTCGCTGATCGAGGCGATGCTGACATGCTTATGGTTTCCATAGATAAGCTTCTCGTAAATTTCATCTGAGAGGATTATGATATCCTCGTAGGAGGCCACCTCTCCAATCGCCCGCAACTCCTCTTCGGAGTAAACTGCTCCAGTTGGATTCCCGGGAGAGTTGATGATCACCATCTTGGTTTTAGGAGTCATCGCCTCCTCGAACTGCTCCGCAGTCATCTTCCATCCATTCTCCTCGCTGGTCTCCACGATCACTGGCTCAGCTCCACATAGCCGCACCATCTCAGGATAACTCACCCAGTATGGCGCTGGGATAATCACCTCATCCCCTTCATCGCACATTGCCATGATGGCGTTCATGCACGCCTGTTTGCCCCCGGAGGTAACACATATCTGCTTCGGGTCGTAGGTAAGACCGTTGTCTTCACGAAGTTTATTCGCAATGCCTTCGCGCAGCTCCGGAATTCCAGCAGCAGGAGTGTATTTGGTTTTTCCGTCCTGAAGGGCCTTTATCGCTGCCGCCTTGATATGATCAGGGGTATCGATTTCAGGCTCACCTCCAGCCAGACCGTAGACCTCATCTCCCTGGGCGCGTAACGCCTTAGCCTGATTGGTAACAGCAAGGGTGAGAGAGGGAGTAACCCCTTGGACACGGGAAGAAAGCGAGTCTGGATCCATCGGTAAGATTAGTTGTGAATGCCGCCCAAAGAGGCGGAGTCACGGACGCTGGGCGAACACACTCTCCTCCAGAGCGGGAGGAGTTGATAGCGCTGCTCCTCAAGGATGCAAGCGGAATTCGGTAATTAGGTCGTATCTAGGGCGCTTGGCCATACTTCTTCTTGTGGAGAGCCCGAGCCTGCTTCTGCCAGCCATCCCTCCGGATCCGTTCCTTGAGGTTGAGATCTTCACTGATCGCTCGTATTTGCGGAGCTTTCCATTCGGCGACCTGCCGATAGGTATATATGCCTGCATCATGAAGGCGCCGGCAGATCACCTCTCCCACCCCCTGTAGTTCCGTGAGGTCATCGACCTCCTTCGGAGCCTTCCGGTAAATTTTGCCCATTCGGGGGTCTTTAACCAAGTTGGCTTTGCGCCGCGAAGGTAACCTGACCACTTCATCCCCAGAGGGAGTCTTCCGCGCAGCCTGCCTTTTTGGGCGCTTGGCGGCCCCGAGCTCTGCTTTCAACGCGGCTTCAGCCTCAACGTGCTGTTCAATCTGCTCTTTGGCACGTTGCAAGGCAGCGCGCAAATCGTCCTCCGCAGCTTCACGACTTGATTCGGCCTCCTTCAGGGCCTCTGAAACCGCCTCCTCAAGCGCGCGCTCACCTTCCTCCCTGACGACCTCCACCCTCTTCTCCAGACGCTTCTTCTCTTCCTCGGTTACCGCAGCAGTAGCTTCAGCGGAAGTCAGCTTCCTACTGAGGATATTTTGTTCCTCCTTTGACTTGCTCAGCTCGGCCTGAGCTCGTCGGAACCGTTCTTCCGTGGAATGCAATTTCTCCTGAAGAGAATTCACCCGCTTTACCTTCTCTTCTGCTTCCACGAGCTCAACACGCAATCCGTTGATTTCTGTCCGCAGTATTCTGCCAGCATCCTCTACCTGCTGGCGTTCACGCTGTTGATCACCCAGCTCATGCTGGATCCTGTCTTTCTCCGCCTTGATCTGCTTGAGAAGCACCTCTGCCTTACTATCTCCCGAAAGTATTGCCATATGCTTATTCAGTTCTTTCTTCTCCTCACGCAACCGGTGTAGCTCATCAGACCACTTCGCTTCAGATACCCGACACTGTTGCAGCTCTTCCTGCTCCCGTTCCCGCTCCTGGCGCACCAGCTCAAGATCCAGCAGGACTTGCTCTATCTCACGTCGGGCAGCCATGAGCTGATCTTTCAAGACCGCCTCTTTACCCGAAGAGTCCTCAAGTTCACTCCTGACCCGTACAACCCGCTCCTCCAGTTCTCCGATGGTCACGGCTAGCGCTACCTTCTCTTCATTGGTTACTTTCAGCTTCTCATCGGCATCCCGGTATTTGCTCTGCAGTTCCCGGCTTTCCGATTCCAGCTTCGCTTTGGCTGATTCTGCTTCGTGCAGCTGCGCATGTATTTTCTCTGCTCCCTGCCTTGAGAGAAGCAGGTCGCTTTCAAGCCTCGCTCGCTCATCTGTCATTTCGGCAAGCTCGCGAGCTACTCCATCCCTCTCTTGCTCAATTGTCCTGAGCTGCGCCTCAAGACTCCCTATTTTACGCTCTAATTCCTCCTGTAGCAGCGAGTTCCTCTCGATCTCATCCTGACGCAATTTGGCCTCGGTCTCTGCCTGTGAGGAAAGTTTCTCCTCAGTTCTCCTTAATCGTCCAAGCTCTCTCTCGCGAGTATCACGCTCACTGGCCGCAGCCTCCGCATCCTCCCGGAGAGTGTCCCTCTCCTTCCGGGTCTCAAGAAGCTCTTCAGAGGCCTTCTCGTATTGGCTCTGATGGCCTTCTGCTTCCTTCTCGAGCCTGGCCTTTGTTTCCTCATGGCGAACTTCCACCATTTCCAGCTCGTTCTTTACTTCATCACGTTCTCTCGCGAGTTCGGCAAGATGTCTCTCGGTGACTTCACGCGTCTCGCGGAGTTTCTTGAGCTCTTCCTGCAGCTTGACCCTTTCTCCATTTCTCTCCTTTTCTTGCGTTTCGATTTTTACTTGAAGGGCCTCGCGCTCCTCCCTGAGGGCAGACAATTCCCTCTCTATAGTCACATGCTGCCCCTCTACCGAGGCAAGCGCCTCTTCGAGGGTAACGGTGGCTCCCCGCAGGTATGAGAGCTCTTCCTCCAGCAGGTCCTTATCCTTCCTGTGACCCTCTTCTGCCAACTGCAGTTTACTCCTGAGGTTTCCACACTCTTCCCTGACGCCTACCAGCTCAGCTGCATTGCGGTCCCGTTCTTTGGTCACTTCTTCCAGCGCACGCTCAACATCCTCACTCACTCTCTGAAGGTCGCGAAGCTCTTGTTGCGTTTTCTGCATGTCCGCCCGCTCGTCGACGAGATGACTCTCCAACTTTTCGACCGCAGCCCCGAGGCGATCTGCCTCTGAAACTTTGACCTCGAGTTGCTTTTCAAGATCTCGAGTCTTTCTCTCCAGTGTTTTTAACTGACGGTTTGCAGACTTCTCGGCGGCAGAGAGCTTCTTGCGAAGATCGCGCCCGGCAGACGCCAGCTCCTTTTCCAATGCTCGCTTCTCGGCCTTGAATTTTTTCCTCTCGCCTTTGGAAACTATGACTTCCGCCTGTCCTTTCTTCTCAGATTCTCGGTTCCCTCCCGGGTGATCCCCTCCGGAACCGGCTCCGCCCGGTGACTGTGATGCCAGCTCCTTACCAATCTCCTCCCGTTTGAGGTTCATGCCAGCTAGATCCTGCTCAATGCTCTTCTTCTGCTGAGCCATCTCAGCAAGGCTCGACTCCACTGCTGCTCTCTCCTTACGGGCCACCTTCAGGATTTTTTCGAGTTCCTCGTTATCTCGCCGCAGGGCCTCTATTTTCCTCTCGAGTTCGAGAGAGTTTACCGGAGCACCCTTCACGCCTCCGGTTTCCTGATAGTTCTTGAGACGCTCCCTTTCCTTACTCAAGGCGATCTCTACGACTTCGTTCACCTGTTCCGCTTCCTCGAGGCGCTGCCTCGATTCAATCTCCCCAGCACGATACTTGCCCCACGCCAACCACCCCAGAGCTGCTCCCAGTAAAGCTGCCGGCACAATGAGCAGCAAACTGTAGAGGCCGTAATTGACCAGAAAATAGGTTATCGCGTCCATGCGGAATCTATCTCTTCAGGCGAGCTCTCTTACTTGACCATGATCTCCACTTGGTTATCACGGTCTCCCCCGGGAGCTACACCGAAGGAGCGGGTCTCAATTTGCCTCAGCGGCACTCCTTGATCCACGAGAATCTTTCCAACGATTTCTGCCCTGAGGCGCGCAAGCCGGCTATTTTCGGTGGCATTACCATCGCGTGCTGGATGCCCTCCTACTGCGTAGCGGGCTCCCTCTCCCGCAGTAATAATCGCCCGTGCGGCGATGATCACCTTGTCACGGTCACCGCTCTGGAGCTCGTCGCTTCCGGGTCGAAAGGTAACAACGCAGTCATTCAACTTACGCCGTAATTGCTCAAGGACCGTTCCATCCTGCAGCGACTCAGGCTGGTATCCCGGAAAATGATATTGAGACGAGCGTAGCACGAACTCATCAGAAACCATATCTCTGGAGACGACCTCACTTGCCTTGGAAAGCCAATCGATTCTTAACCCACTGGTGGTATCCCCTCCGAGCATCAACCCCCCTTTCCGAAGCTCTACGCTACGATCGCCCTGCTCCCGGAAATAGTACGCGAGAAACTCTCTCCATGTTTCAACCCCCTCAGGATCGACGACAAAAGTCTGCCGCTCAAGATCAGCGTCCCACCCTGAACGTGTCTTGAGAGGGGGGGCAAGCTCAACCACCAGATCCTCGGAAACAACGCCACTCGCTTTGAAACGCCCTCTCTCCCTCTCGACTCGCAACCAGTCAGGGGCCCGTAATTCACTCCCATGATCAACTACCCGCACTCCCGATAAAGCGTCAACCCGTGCAACAACCCGGACCCGCTGCGAATCTGACTCTACCGCCCCGGAAATGACGGCATCGAGATAGTCAAGTCGAACATCTGGATCGACCACCCCCTCCTCTTTAAGGATCTCTTCAACCTGCTTCTCAAGGCTCGGCTTGAGCTCGCTGAGGAAGATCTGCCTATGAAAATACCCGATACTGGGAATCAGAAGCAGGATCGCCAATATTACGAAGCCCTTCACGAAGGAATGCTCGTCGACAGGAAGGCTGGCGACAAAAGAAAAATTCAACTCTATGGCAAAGTGGAGAACATCTTCCCCCCAATAGCTCCATTTTTTAAGGAGAGAGGAGGCTTATACTGCTCCCGGCGTTCAGGCCAATCCCCCCTTGGCCGCAATCCATTTTCCTCTCTTTTGGACAACGTCAAAAGTCAGTCCTGCAGCCTGAGCGACCTCCTTGGTTTCGTCCCATTGATCCTGCAGGACCCCGGAAAGTATGAGACTTCCCCCAACCGCGAGGGCATCAGCCATTTTTACAAAGGACCGTTGGAGGACAGTCGCAAAAAGATTCGCCATGATTACATCATACGACCTACCAGGGGTCCAATCATCAAGATCTGATTGTAAGACCTCAACCCCGTCCGCCTTATTGCGCTCTACATTACACCGCGCCACTGAAACCGCCTTGGGGTCGATATCCATCGCCTCACACCCAGCTGCACCAAGCAGGCTCGCGGCAATCGCCAGAACCCCGGTGCCGCATCCGACATCCAGCATGCTCCAGCACCTGCTTTGCCGGCTCCGGGCCTCATCGGCGAGAAAACGCAGGCAAGAAGATGTCGTGACATGATCCCCGGTTCCAAAAGCCATTTCAGCCGGAATTATCACTAGTGCCCTGTCGCCCCTGCTCTCCTGAAGCTCACGCAATCTCACCTTATTGGTTTCAGAAGTCACCAGCAGGGAATCACGAATTTTCACTGGCGGGACGGGCCTCGCAGATTCTGCAACCCAGTCCACCTCCTTGAGATTTCGAACTACCCCCCCAAATTGCCCCATTAACTTAAGAGCGTCGCCTTCTCGCTTACAGTAGAGGTCTACTCGTAAAAATTTTCCACTTCTCAATCTCGTAATGACGAAATTCTGATTCCCATAAAAACGCTCCTCCCAGACCTCTTCCCGGCTTACTGCCGATCGCTTCGACCATACCCACATTGTTGCCCTCACGCTTTACTTCACAGCCTCACGGATAGTAAACCAGATTTCGTTGTATTTTACCGGTCCCTTCCTGAAGGACTCCCTACAAAGGTTGCGGCGAGCAATACCGGAGAATCTCGGGATTCAACTCGTTGCTCCGTATTCACAACCACATCTCATGGTCACCAGACGCTAATTGAATCAGCATTCTGACGAGTTTTCTCTGATCTCTTTCAAAGTGGTTCTTGATCAAAGTAGTGTGGTACTCTGGCGCTACATCCCATGCGTTCAAGGTTTTACTAGCTCCGAAAAAGGATAGGATCCTGAGAGGATGATCGCAGGAATACGAATAGTGTGCCCGTTGCGCCCGCATTGGCATCACCTGCAGCGTCCTGTCTCCATCAATAAGCTGCAGGCCGGGAAAGCATCGATCTCGCCCCTCCTCCAGTGCCTGCTCGTAGGAAGATACTTCACTTTCCCAGTCATAGGATTTCAACAGCTCAAGGCAGTGTTCAAGCGAAGGTTCCGAAACCGCCTTCAACCTGCCGTCATAGTGCTGAATCCATACTTCCACACCCGCTTGTCTCGTTCTCCCCGGTCTAAGTCCAGCCTCGAAGCGACAAAGAAGATTCATGCAGCGCGGTGCTTCATGGCCATCAGGATCGGTCCTCTCACCGATTCCCCTGATTAGCCCCCTGGTCGCCCGAGCAAGAGAGGCCCCGAGGAGGCAAACGAATTAAACCCCGTACTTGTAGTATCGCTCTACTGATTGTAATCACTTCGGGTGCTCGAAGCTTTCCAAATAGTTGAGTAACTTTGGCCAGACCACTGCAACGATGAGGCTAATTCTTTTTCTTCTTGGTTTCACAGCGGCTTCAGTCATGTCGACCGCCGCCAAGGAGCAGGCTTATTGGGCTTTCCAACCACTCACCCCTGTAAAAGTTCCTATCGAGGCGACTCATTCATGGGCTCGGAATGCGATTGATCTTTTCGTCCTGAAAAATGCCGGCGAGAGCCAGCTTTCCCCGAATCCTGTTGCCGCTCGAAACTCGTTGATCCGGCGTGCGTATTTTGACCTGATCGGCCTTGCCCCTTCGCGCCGAGAAGTCGAAGACTTTATCGCGAATTCTTCTTCCGACGCCTACCACCAGCTCGTCTCTCAATTACTCTCGAGCCCACATTACGGCGAACGGTGGGGGCGGCACTGGCTCGATGTAGCGCGCTTTGGTGAAAGCCACGGCTACGAAAGTGACAACGAGCGGCCAACCGCGTGGACCTATCGTGACGCCGTCATTCGGGCTCTGAATGAGGACATGCCTTTCGATAGGTTTACCCGGTGGCAGGTGGCAGGCGACGCCTTGAAAGGTGAGGATGCTCTAGCCCAGGCCCTTACTGGATTTCTTAACGCAGGATCCACGGTAACCAATGTCGATGGAGTTGACCGTGAAAAGGCCATGTACGACAAGATGGACGATATCGTCTCTGCCACCGGATCCGCGTTCCTTGGCCTGACCATCGGGTGCGCAAGGTGTCACGACCACAAATATGACCCAATCTCTCAGCGTGATTACTATCGCCTTGTCGGATTTTTTCTTCCGGGTAAACCGGCAGATCGTAGTCTTGCCATTGGCGACAAGGGTAATACTGTAAAAGCACTCACGTGGAATGGTGGGAATACCCGCAAAAACCCTCTGCTTGGCAGAGGCGATGTTGAGGAAAAAGAGGGCGATGTTGGATCTGGAGTTCTGACGGTCCTCAGCCCCGCTGGCAGTGACCTCACCAATTGGATCCGGGAGAAAGAAAACAAGAGTGGAGATGGCAGGCAAGGCCTCGCACGATGGCTCACGGATGTTGACAAGGGGGCTGGAGCCTTGTTGGCACGGGTGATCGTAAACCGTCTCTGGCAGCACCACTTCGGTATCGGACTGGTCAAAACCAGCAATAATTTCGGCAGCGTCGGGGACAGGCCTACCAATCAGGAACTCCTCGATTGGCTGGCCACCGAACTCATCAGGGAGGGCTGGAGACTGAAGCCCATCCACAAGCTCATCATGACGAGTGCGACCTATATGCAGTCTACCGAGTGGGACCAGAGGCGGCATGCCCTAGATCCCGAAAACAACCTCCATTGGCGACGGATCCCAAGGCGCCTCGAGGCTGAAATTCTTCGGGATTCGATCATGAATACCGCCGGGACTTTGAACAGAAAACTCTACGGGCCAAGTGTTAAGCCATGGGTCTCCAGCGACGCGGTAAAAACAGGATCAACCAATAAATGGCCCACGAATGTCAAGGATGGCCCGGAGACCTGGCGACGCAGCATTTACGTCTTCATGCGACGCTCGATGAGAGTCCCTTTCTTTGAAACCTTCGATGTTCCAGACGCCATGCAGAGTCGAGGACTCCGGGAAAAAACTACGGTTGCGACTCAGGCTCTCCTGTTGATGAACAACGAGTTCGTGCGTCAACAGGCTGCCCACTTCGCCCGTAGAGTTACCGCCTTGGCCAAGTCTCGCGCCCCTGACTCCAAAGCAGATGAAGCCCGGGCTATCGTGGAAGAGGCCTACTGGCTGGCCTTCTCGCGGAAAGCAACGGATAACGAGATTGAACTCGGCGTCGAATTGATGGCCCGGGAGGGACAGACCGTTGAGAACTTCTGTCACGTTCTTCTCACACTGAACGAATTTGCCTATGTCGATTAATCTCAACAGGGCCTCAACCTTGATGAACCGTCGAGAGCTTCTCTCTAACGCGGGGTGCGGTTTTGGCTCTCTGGCCCTCGCCGGGTTGATGGCGGATCAGCAGCTGCTGGCAAACCCGGCAGGCCCAATGAGCGGACCGGAGTCCCCGTTATCCCCTCGGCAGCCGCATTTCAATGCCCGTGCTAAGCGGGTCATTTTTCTGTTCATGTATGGGGGACCCAGCCACGTGGACCTTTTTGATTACAAACCCGCTCTCAAAAAATATGAGGGAAAGAACGTGAGCGAAGTCGTTGATAACAAGGGCGCGCGAAGTAGCGGCGGCCTTTTCCCCTCCCCTTATGAATTTTCGCGGCACGGCCAGAGTGGTCACTGGGTTTCCGACCGCTACCCTCACCTTTCCAGGATGATCGACCGGACAGCAATGCTGCGGGGCGTCTACGGCCATTCCATCAGCCACGCTCCGGCACTTTTTGAACTCAACACCGGAATGATCCGAACCGGGTTCCCCAGCGTGGGTTCGTGGGTCACCTATGGCCTCGGTTCTGACAACAGGGACCTTCCGGGCTTTGTCGTTCTCTACGATTATCGCGGAGGGCCGATTGGAGGGGCTCCTAACTGGGGATCCGGTTTTCTGCCTGGAGCCTTTCAGGGCACTCCGGTTCGCTCGAAGGGCACCCCGATCCTGAATTTAAACAGGCCACACAGCTTGGCCTACCCTCAGCAAAGGGAGATGCTTGATTACGCAAGCAAACTTAATCGGCGTCACATGACGGGCTATCCCTCTGACAATGCCCTTGAGGCACGCATTCAGTCATTTGAGCTTGCCTACAGGATGCAGTCGGCAGCTCCCGAGGCACTGGATATTTCGCAAGAGAAGGAATCAACCCGAAATCTTTATGGCATTGAAAACGGGAACCCGGGAGAGTACTTCGGGAGTCAATGTCTCATGGCAAGGCGCTTGGTTGAGCGCGGAGTGCGCTTCGTGCAGCTTTACTCTGGTGGAGGGCACGGGGATAATAACTGGGATGCTCACGGCAGCATTGTAGGCAATCACGATAAGCATTGTGCCGCCACGGATCAGCCCATCGCGGGCCTGCTGCAGGACCTCGAACAGCGGGGACTTCTCGATGAAACTCTGGTGGTATGGGGAGGAGAATTCGGGCGAACCCCGCAGAAACAGGGCGGGAATGGCCGCGATCACCATCCCTTTGGGTTTACCATGTGGATGGCTGGAGGCGGCATCAAGGGAGGCACCAGCTATGGTGAAACCGATGAAATAGGATACCACGCTGCAGTAGACCGAACCTCTGTTCATGATATTCATGCCACCATCCTCCACCTCATGGGAATCGATCATAAGGCACTCACCTATCACTTCAGCGGACGGGATTTCCGATTGACGGATGTCGCTGGCAAGGTGATTGACAGGGTCCTAGCCTAAGTCTGCACCGCCTCAATCGGTTCATCATGTGCCAGTGCTTGGACCGGCCATCTCCTAGCCGATAACGCCCATCTCTCGACCCGTTCTGGCGAAGGCGTCCACAGCTCGATCGAGCTGCTCCGTGGTGTGTGCCGCAGAAATCTGAGTGCGGATTCGAGCTGTTTCATGCGGCACGACCGGGTAAAAGAACCCGATGGCATACACCCCGTATTCCAAAAGCTTCCGCGCAAACTGCTGCGAAAGTGCAGCATCCCCGAGCATGATTGGAGTAATGGGGTGGTCGGCACCAGCTATGGAAAACCCCGTCTTCGCCATGGACTCCCTGAAATAGATCGTATTTCGTTTTACGCGCTCAGCTAATTCGTTGGAGCTCTCAAGCATTTCAAACACCTTCAAGGCTGCCGCAACAATAACTGGAGCCAGACTGTTGGAAAACAGGTAGGGCCGCGAACGCTGCCGAAGTAAATCAATGATTTCCCTGCGCCCAGAGGTATACCCTCCCGAAGCTCCTCCGAGTGCTTTCCCAAGGGTTGAAGTAGTCAGGTCGATTTTCCCGAAAAGCCCGCAGTGCTCGTGAGTCCCACGTCCCCTGGGCCCGAGAAACCCTGTGGCATGGCAATCATCAAAATGCACCAGAGCACCATATTTAGCGGCCAGCTCATGAATCCCATCCAGCTGGGCGATGACTCCATCCATTGAGAAGACCCCATCAGTAGTAATCAATTTCCTTCGAGCTCCGGAGGCCTCGGCCTCCTGCAGTTTCGTCTCCAGATCAGACAGGTCGTTGTTGCGGTAGCGATATCTCCGCGCTTTGCACAGCCGGACTCCATCAATAATGGAAGCGTGGTTCAAACTGTCAGAAATCACGGCGTCATTCGCTGTAAGAAGAGTCTCATAAAGACCTCCATTTGCATCAAAACACGAGGGGTAGAGGATGGTGTCTTCCGTTCCAAGAAAAGCCGTGATCCTCTCTTCGAGCTCACGGTGAATCGATTGAGTGCCACAGATGAAACGCACAGAGGCTGTTCCAAAACCCCACTTCGCCAGAGATTCACGGGCGGCTTCCACAACAGCCGAGTGGTTCGCAAGCCCCAGATAGTTGTTTGCGCACATGTTGAGAACCTCCCGACCATCATCCAGCCTTATAATCACGTCCTGAGAGGAACTGATCAATTTCTCTTCCTTATGAAGGCCCTCTCCCTTGATCTCCTCGAGGAGGCGCTTGAGTTGAGATTGAAAGTCGGTGGAAAACACAACTGAAGTTAGAACCGTATTGACCCCGTAGGGAGGTCAAAATTGTCTCCTGTTCACTCAAGGCCTACACTCCTTGTGTCTGGTGCTGACACGCTTTCTATCCGGGTGCGCTATCCAGGCCGAAAACCTGGTGAACGACGCGGGCTGCATCCTCTATACGTGTCTCGGCGACCGTAATGGAAATCTTGATCTCGGAGGTGCTGATCATCCCAATATTAATTCCAGCCTCTCCAAGCGCCTTGAACATCTGGGCCGCAACACCCGAATGAGAACGCATCCCGATTCCAACGACCGAAAGCTTCGCGATGCCGGCTTCAGTTTCGAGGTCAGCTTCTCCTCCTAGCTCTGAGAGCACGGGCTT
This sequence comes from Roseibacillus sp., assembly GCA_002709915.1. Classification (GTDB taxonomy): domain Bacteria; phylum Verrucomicrobiota; class Verrucomicrobiia; order Verrucomicrobiales; family Akkermansiaceae; genus Roseibacillus_B. The sequence goes on from PARF01000024.1 coordinate 35,986, forward strand.
TAGCGAAGCCTGCGCCCGGCCCAGATCGTGAGTGTGCATTGTGAAAGAATGCCGGGCATGTCCATCATGGGCTATGTTTGAGACGATCATGTCGATATTAATCTCGTCGTCTCCCAGCACTCCGAGGATACGGCCAGACATTCCTGGTTCATCGGGAATTCCTGTGATCGTAACGCGTGCCTGTGAGCGCTCGATAGAGACTCCACGTATGACCACAGCTTCCATTGCTTCGTGTTCTTCAGTCACAATTGTTCCGGGGTTATTATTGAGAGAAGAACGAACTTCAAACTTTACGCCATATTTCTTCGCGAACTCGACCGATCGCGACTGCATTACCTTGGTTCCCACAGAGGCGAGTTCCAGAAGCTCATCGTAGGAGATCTCAGGGAGTTTTCTCGCATCGGAAACGACGCGGGGGTCTGCAGTATAGACCCCATCCACATCGGTAAGAATCTGGCAGAGGTCGGCATCAATAGAAGAAGCGAACGCTATCGCCGAGAGATCCGAACCACCTCGCCCAAGAGTCTGAATGAGCCCCTGCTCATTAACCCCCTGAAAACCTGCCACAATAACAACCTTCCCTTGCTCCAGATAGCTCCGGCTCAGCGTCGCATCTATGGTATCAATACGCGCCCGTGTGTGTGCACCGGAGGTTTTCACTCCTGCCTGACGTCCAGTAATGGAAACTGCTTCTACTCCAATTTGCTTAAGGGCCATGGTCACCAGCGCGATGGACTGTTGCTCTCCGGTGGAAAGCAGGACGTCCATTTCGCGGGCGGGCGGCTCATCACAGAGTTCCTCCGCCATTCCGATCAGTTTATCAGTGACTCCTCCCATGGCGGAGACAACCACTGCAATTTGGTGTCCTTCATTCAAAAGCGACTCGATCCGCCGTGCTACGCTGCGAATGCGATCGAACGATCCGACGGATGTTCCACCATATTTCTGGACGATAAGCATGGAGATTCGAAATAGCCGCTTTCCCCACGAAAATTAGGATCGCAGGAAGCACGAGTCCCCGCCGGGTTAGCGCCCTCGATGAAGGAGCGCAAGCTTCTGTTCTCGAATTCGTTGCAACTTCACCGCGCGAGTGCGTCCGCTGGCACAGTTCAGCCGCAGCAGCTGCGGAAAAGGTCATCTAGTCCGCCAAGGGCACCACAGGAGTGTCCCAGCCTGCCATGTCTGACGGTTTTGTGCCTGCCTTACGTCGACCACCGCCCCTCCCCCAGGTGGGATTATATGGGCCGACGAAAGCGATTTGGGCATCAGGGATGATCTCGTCCTCCAGCCCTGCCGCCCAGAAACACCCATTGATCAGGAGCCTTCGATAGCCTTCGTCCAGAATGTCATTGGAAGCGCCGTAAGTGCTGGTGAAAACCCTCCCCTCCTTACCGGATTTCCCACGGTAACTTCTCGTCCACGCGCCAGGCACAGGTGGCATTTTCTGGTTGGGAGGTGAATCCGCAGTCATTCCCTGTAGCGGCTGTGCCATTGCGAGAACTCTGCTGGGCTCCAGCGGTGCAGCCCGGTAGCCTCCACATTGAGCCCACATTTTTTTGATTCCCCTGAGGATCGGGTGATCTTTTTCTGCGGCTACAATGTCGAGACGAGTACTCTGGCGGTGATTCCCGCCGTAGTGGCCAGCCCACTTCTCACCAAGAACCTGTCGACCCCATCCCCCCTGATATTCCTCGCCGTTAAAGCTGTTACCATACTTCGCCCACTTGCTGTCACTGGGGATCCGGAAACCATGTGTTGCGGTGCGCAGACCGACAATGGGGCCTCCTCTGTCCAGATAATCAACAAAATGCTGCATCTGTTCGTCTGGCCAATTCTGGAAACGAGTAAAGACGACCATCAGGTCTGCTGACCCGAGGGCTTCCATGCCCGGCACATTAGATTGCCCGGGAGTAATCTCACCTTTGTCGTTCAGTCCAAACAGAACAGTGCACTTGAATCCATGATGGCGGGCCAAAATCCTCGCCAGCGCCGGGAGAGTCTCCTCCGACTTATATTCATGATCACTGGCAATAAAGACTATGTGCTTTCCTGTTCCTGCTCCACTCGGGCCTTCATAAGTCAACGGATTGGCCTTTAATTCGCCGAGGGAAGCCCCGAGACACAGAACGACAAGGAGATATCGGACGCTATTCATCGCTCGAGACTAGTAACAATCGGAGGATCCGGGCAAGTCCACATGAATCCGAAATGGCGTATTCGACCGCTCCTTAACTCCGCAGGGCGCGGAAACCGGGACAATTGAGGTAGGGCAACCTCAATTGTAGGCTTGCAAGTAAGTTGCACAGCCGCTGGTCTTAGTGAGGTTTCCCAAGAACCTTCTGCTTCCCGCACTCCCAGAATGAACAACAAATGCAGACCAAATCCGGCTCTTCGTCCGGGAAAATCCTACATGATGCAGATCCTTGTTGGCACCGCGGTGGTTGTCATTGCCATTGGCATCGTGGCGACCATGGCAAAATCAGGAAAATCCAAGAACGATCGGGCAGAAGCTCTCCGCAAGTTGCAGGAAATTGGCGTAGCACTCACGGGATACCTCAATGATACCAATGGAGAGTTTCCGCTCGAAGATGCCACCGGTAAGGACAACTGGCTCAACGCCGCAAAACCAGAGGCGGAAAGTGTTTGGTACAATGCGCTTCCAAAGCAGATGGGAGCTTCTCCTGTAAGTGAGCTGGGAGATAACCCGGCCCCCAGATTCTATCAGAAAAGCTATCCTCTTTTCCTGTCAGGAGCTGATTACCCTCCCAGCAAAAAAGAAGGGAGACCCTACTTCGCTTTCGGATTTAACAGCAGTCTTCAGGTAAAGGGTGAGGATGGCTCAGAGCGAGCCGCCAGTCTTGCAGGAATCCAGCACAAGGATCGCACTGTCGCTTTTCTGGAGCGAGGCGTAAAGAAAGCCGAGGAGACCACAAAGCTGCAGGGGGGATTTGATGGCGGCCCTAAAGCCAATGCCAAGAATTTTGCTCCGCGTTACAACGGCAAGGGCCACATTCTCTTTGTAGACGGCCACGTTGAGTCGTTCCGATTCGAGGATATCACCGACGCGATGGGGCAGGCGGCCAACGGCCAGAATAACGTCTACTGGACCGGCGATCCTGATAAGCGACCGAACTAGCAGCGCCACATACGGGCTCGTGGTGCTCTACTCCTGTAGAGTCTCGATCCGAAAAACAACAGGGCGTTCCGTGACACAGTCAAGGTCCTCAATTCCCTTAAGCGCTGACTTCAAAATTCCAAACGGACAGGTATGCAGAAGAAATACCATGTCGACAAAGGCGGCATCGGGCTCGTCAGGATCGACTGACGAGTGCGTTCCGCTGATTCCAATTCCTGCCCTTGCGAGTAACGAGGCGATATCCGCAACGACTCCCGGGCGATCCGTCACTGGAAATCTGACGTAGTAGGCCGTCTCGGTCTCATCGACCGGCTTGAGCGTTCCCTTCTGTCGATAGGGGAGAAACCCCTGTCTCTCTCCCTTTGACGCGCACCTCAAAGCTCGACCCGCATCGACCAGATCGGACACCACGGAGGATGCTGTGGGATCCTGCCCGGCGCCCCGGCCGTAAAATAGTGCGTCCCCTACCCCGTCACCTCTAATAGCGACTGCGTTGAAGACATCATTCACCGAAGCAAGAATATTGGTCTTTGGAATAAAGGATGGCTGAGTCCGGATTTCGATCGAACCATCCTCATGCTTTCGAACGATACAGAGGAGCTTCACGACGTAACCGAGCTCCTTGGCGAATCGAATATCGAGGGGTCGGACATACTCAATTCCACGCACATAGACCTCCTCAGGATCAATAACAAAACCGTGGACAATCGTCGCAAGCAGCATCGCCTTATGGGCAGCATCCCAGCCATTGACATCGAGTGTCTCATCCGCTTCGGCATATCCAAGCTCCTTGGCCTCGTTAAGGGCAGAGGGGTAATCAAGCCCGGCCTCAGTCATTCTCATCAGGATATAGTTGGAAGTTCCATTTATGATTCCTGATATCAAGTCGATCTGGTTACCGACAAAAGACTCCCGGACTGCTTTAATGATGGGAATTCCTCCTGCGACTGCCGCCTCAAAATACACCGGAGTCTGGTGGCGACATGCCAGAGCAAAAACCTCCTCACCCCGCTCGGCAAGAAGGGCCTTGTTCCCCGTAACCACCGGTTTACCTGCTCCCAATGACGCCGCGACCAGTTCAAATGCCTCCTCCGTTCCCCCGATTAACTCTATCACGATATCAACGAGGGGATTTTCCACCATGGATTTCCAGTCCGTCGTAAACAGCTCAGCCGGTGCCGTGGCCTCGCGGGGCTTGTCTGTATCGCGAACGATGATCTGGCGGATCTCAAATTGCACACCCGATCCAGCACGTTCTGTGATGAGGCCGCCATTTTGAGCCAAGGCGTTCCATACCCCGGATCCGACCGTGCCAAATCCGGCAAGACCTACTCCGATGGTGCCATCATTTGTGATCACTCCTGAGCGATAGCGGATATCGTGCGTGCCGCAAAGGCTCAAAGGACGCCTTGTCACGCTGAGATTGTGCCACGAGGTCACAACCGAGCGGCATTTTACCTAATCCAAAGTCCCGGCCTGATCCCCTGACATGATAGATTTTTGCATAGGAAAGCGGGATTTTCGTGCTTTCCATGGAGATCATCGCTTTTCTCTGAATTGAGGAAGTCGCCGGCAGCGTTATACTAATGTGATCAGATGAGCATCGACTCGCGCTATACATGGGATTCCCTCAGATCCAGAGAGGGCCGCGATCCGAGTTCGCGCCGTCGGAGATTCGGATTCTGGGTCCTCCTGTCAGTTACGGGGGCTGTAATCCTCCACGTCGTGGGCCTTTGGGCTCTCGGAAAGTTTAATCTGCTTCTCGAGCTGGCCGATTTCGAATGGAGCTCCCAGACTTTTCACGTCAGCGAAACACATGAACTTCCTGCAGACGCTATAGCCCCTGCTCCTGATACTCAGGATTCTACTCCTCCCGCCAGTGCTGAAACTCTGCTCACTGAAATCGAGGAGCTTCTTCCTGAACTGGACGATTTGGAGATCGATATTCTCCCTGAGCTCGAAAAACCCGAGGTCTCTCTGGAACCACTCCGGCCGGCCAGATTAGGAGAAGAAAATGCTCCCTTGCTAGAGCCCTTGAAAGCCCCTGAAGTACAAGCCACTCTGGCAAACTTGGGACGCAACGAACCGCTCTTCACCGAAGTCCCGGAAGGACGCGTTGTTATTGAGGAAGGGCGCATCACCGCAGACCTTCCGGATCCCGACTCTTTTTTGAAGGATGCGGCCCTCCGTGGCGCCAATGGTTTGGACGAGAACGGGCTCCTCGAAGGCTACACTGAACTCGGGCGCTACCTCAGTTTTGATGTGGATCAGCTGGATCAGGGAAGAGCCGCCCTGCCAAGTGACCTCCTGTTTGAATTTAACGAGAACGAGCTCAAGCAGAACGCCCGCCTTGGGCTCATGCAGCTCGGCATGCTGATTGATCGAAATCCCAAGATGTATTGTATTCTCGAAGGACATTCCGACCTGTTCGGAACCGAGTCCTACAATATCGAACTTTCACGCAAACGGGCAATGGCCGTAAAAAACTGGTTGGTTCGCTCACTCGACCTCGATGGAAGCCGCATTATTGTCCGGGCTTATGGCCACGCCAGACCCAAGGTCCTCACCGGCGACCCGAAAGCACAGGCCATCAATCGCCGGGTTGATATTCTGATGCGTAAAACCGTTCCACCACAGGAAGCTCTTCCGGTCCGAGTAACGCCTTCCGTGGCTCTCCCGGTCGCACCCGACCCCCAAAAACCGGCCATCCCGCCAAAAGCCCTGCCAGTTGAGGAGGACATTCAGCCTCCCCCTCCGCCACCAGCCGAAGAGCTGCGCGAGCCTCCTCCCGCTCGCGCAATTCCCATTGAAGAGGCGCCACCCGCTCGAGCAGTCCCCATTCCGGAAGTGGGCCCCTCCCCGCCAGAAGAGCCAGTCCAAAACCCCTGAGACTCCACTGGGATCACGGGCAATTTCAGTCCCGCTCCGGAGACGTCTCTGCTTCCACTTCGGTTTCGTTGCCCTCCTCGGGCTCGCTGGCCACGGGCTCATCAGGGGAACCCTTTTCCGCCTGCAGGACCCCTTCTCCTTCCGAATCTGCTTCCGATAAGGCGCCCCCCTCCTCGGCGGGAGCTGCCTCAGGCTCCTCTCCCAGCCGGACCCGGTGATCATTAGAGATCAGATTTTCAAGAGCTTCCCATCCTCCGGGCCGTTGAAGGTTGAAGAGATTCAGATAGAGCGAAACGATCCGGGGATTAAAATCCGCATAGAGCCCATCGACAGTTTCATTAAGCTTGTCCTCATCCAATTCGTCAGGGAGAGCTCCCTCGACCGATCCCTCCCCATTGTGCTCGATCCCCATCCCGTCACAAAATCGGACGAGTAGTGGTTGCTGGAATTTCATGAACCACACCTGGAGAAGATGCTCCCCAACCGTATCACTTCCGCGAAGCTTGAGGGTCTTGTGCATCCACGCAATCTGATCAGCAACCGACTTTCTCTGAACGAACACGGCGCGTAATTTGCGAGACTGGGCCAGACTCGCTAACGCACTTTTATAAACATCGCGATCTTCCTCGCGGAAAGTGGTGAAGAGCTCCGTGACGATCGCAGGTTCTACTTCTTTGAAAATTTCGTGTGGTCTCACTTCGCTCTGCTTTATCTTCTCTCTGGCGCTCAGGGTCAAGGCGGTCTTCCCTACTCGCCCTCCGAGAGGGTCAGAGAAAGGTAATTCTGAATTTCATCCCCGGGCACATTCGCTCTCATGAGAGATTCCCCTACCAGAATGGCATTCGCCCCTGCATCAAGGGCGACCTGTGCATCATGCGCTGTCTTTATCCCGGACTCTGAAACAACCATGACATTGTCAGGCACCTCATCGGCAAGTGTTTGAGTTGCGGAAAGATCAGTTTCAAAGGTTTTCAGGTTCCGGTTATTTATTCCGATAAGGTCAGCTCCGAGGTCAATAGCCCTTTCCATTTCTGGCAGGTCGTGAACCTCAACCAGAACGTCCAGCTGAAGATCTCTGGCTGTCTGATAAAGCCGGTGAAGATCTTCGTCCTCGAGACAGGCCACGATCAGCAGGATTGCGTCAGCCCCGGCAATCACTGCCTCGTAAATCTGAGCTTCATGTACGGTGAAATCCTTCCGCAGGAGGGGCACTTGAGAATCCTTGGAAATTTCGGACAGGTAGGTCAGCGATCCCTGAAAGTATTTCCTGTCTGTCAGGACCGACATGCAGGAAGCTCCTCCATCGATATACATCCGAGCCTGCCGGAGAGGATCGAAGTTCTGGTCGATCACGCCGACTGAGGGGGAGGATTTCTTCACCTCCGCGATAACTCCCAAGCGATCGGGACCCCGATCCAGAGCCGATCGAAAACCTCGAAAATCGTTTCTCTGTAGGGCTTGAGCCTTGAGCTTGGGCGCGAGAGGAACAAGGGGCTCTACCTCGACACGTTTATGGGCAATGATTTCATCAAGCTTGTTCATGCGGCTGCAGGGGTTTAACCGGGAATCTACCCTTATGGATACGAGATTTTTCGCACAAAAGGGGTCAAGTCTCTCTCCACTGGCAGGAAAAAGGACTTGCCGGCCGTTTCCCGCGGTGTATCTAGGCTTCTCACGGAAGCGGGTGTAGCTCAGTGGTAGAGCGTCACCTTGCCAAGGTGAATGTCGACGGTTCGAATCCGTTCACCCGCTCCACTTAATCAGCCGGGAGAGGCCCTCCTCTCCCGGCTGACTTGTCTCTTTCCAAGGGCACAATCAACTGAGAACAACCCAAGAGGCCTGTTCTCGCCGCGCACGGGCACCCCGGGATGCCACAGACCAGTCTNCCTCAATGTNGAAGTCCAAAATTATCCGAGACGTCTGTTCCCTTCTCGAAGGCCAGCTTGCAGTCATGCAGGCCGCCGCAAAAGAGGCCCGCCACAATGCGACTGGTGAAGAGACCAGGTCCGAGGGCAAATATGACACCCGGGCCATTGAAGCGTCCTACCTTGCGGGAGCTCAATCCGTGCAAGCAGACAAAATCGCTGCCGCTATTGAAGTCCTTCGGCGCTTTGAGCCTTCGCCCAACGGTGAGGGAGAACCCGTCCGGTCTGGATCGCTCGTCGAAACCGAGCACGACGGAACAATCGTGTTCTACCTCCTCGCACCTGATGGCGGAGGGTCTTCGGTTGAATACGAGGGATTTGATTGTATCGTTCTATCTCCGGATTCTTCCCTCTACCAGAGCCTTCTAGGAGCACGCCCTGGGGACCTCGTTGAAAACATGTCGCTACTGGTCCTCGGTGTAGGCTNAACTTTGCAAAAATGGGGCCTGAGGGTAGAGGCCGCTGAATTTCTCTTGATTATGTGAGGGATCTCCCTTGGGTTCTCCTATGGTCCTCCACCTTAAACTGCTCGTCACTCTGATGGCCATGGTCGCGCTCCTTGGCTCTCCCACGGTTCAGGCCCGGAAACCGCCCGTGGGCTTTGAGAAAATTGACCAGAATATCGTTATTTCAGCAATCCGGACTCAGATGAAGTATGACGTTCAGTCCTTCACAGTAAAACCCGGAGCCAAGGTCAAGCTCACCTTCAGGAACCCGGATGAACTCCCTCACAACCTGATCATCTGCACCCCCGGTGCCTCTAAAGGACAGGATAAGGGCGCGGAACTGGTGAACGCAGTTCTGGCGTTAGGGGCCAAGGGAGCAGAACTTGGGTGGGAGCCCCAGTCCCACCCAAGAATGTTGCATAGCTCCGGGATGATTCAACCAGGCAAGGAAGCTGTCTTATGGTTCCAAGCCCCGGAAAAAGAAGGAAAATACCCCTATGTTTGCACCTACCCGGGACACTTCACCCTCATGAACGGGGTGATGAACGTGTCGCGACGCGCAGCCGTTGGCATCGTCAGGGGCAAGCCACGGAGTGATCCTTTTTATACCACCCCGGGCATGCGTAAACGGCCCCAAATAAAGCGAATCTTCATGCCTGAGGCCGGGCCGGCCGCCATCGCGGTAGCCGTAAATGATGATCTGCACTACTGCTGGGACGCTGGGGAGTGTCGCCTGCGTTACATCTGGGGAGGGGATTTCATCGATGGCTGGGATGTCTGGAAGGGTAACGGCAACGGATTGGCCTCGATTGAAGGAGACATCCTGCTCCGGGAAAGTGCAAGTCCTCTTGAAAACTTAGTCTCCCAGACCGCGGACCCTCCGAAGTTCCTCGGGTATTCAGTCACCAAAGGATTGCCCACCTTCCGATGGAAGGTTCAGGATTTTCATATCGAAGAAACCATCACGCCAACCGCTGACGGGAAAGCGCTCTCCCGCAGCTTTGATATCAAGAGCGCGAAGGGGAAGTATCCCATCACGCTCAAGTTCCAGTCCTCCGAAAAACTATCGGTCTCCGAAGAAACCCGGACTCTCANGGGCCCGGGCCGCCTGACCNTCACCATGATTCCCCGCCATGATCCGTAGCATCACTACCATTATTCTCTCCTCCTGTCTCGCCNCTGCAGACGTCTGGACCGACGCCTTCCGCATAGAANAGGTATCTCCTCCGCCTGGAGTCGATGCCCAAATCGGGGGTATTGCAACAACTCCGGGAGGTAACCTTGCCGCGTGTTTTCATCGTGGTGAACTCTTTATCTACAACCCGAAAGANGAAACGTGGAAGCAGTTCGCCTCAGGCCTGCACGAACCATTGGGTATCCTTGCAGAAAGCGACTCCAGCTTTCTGGTCATGCAGCGCCCCGAACTGACGCGAGTCAAGGATACGGATGGAGATGGCGTCGCAGACCTCTACCAGACCGTCTTTGATGATTTCGGAATGACNGGGAACTACCACGAGTTTGCCTTTGGCCTCGCTCAGGACAAGGAGGGCTTTATTTATTTGGCGCTTGGCACCGCTTCAAATGGCGCAGGTATCCGGGAGGAAATCCGGGGCCGCTGGAGCACCATTGGTCTCGACCGAAAATATATGCTGAATGGATCGGATTGGCGCAAATACAAGGGCCGCGCCGGGCGCATGTACTCGCGGGTTCCCTATCGGGGATGGGTGATCAAGGTTTCCCCCGACGGCAGCACGTGGCAGCCTTTCGCAAGCGGGTTCCGGTCTCCAGAAGGGCTTGGTTTCGACAAGGATGGCCGCCTATTTGTCGCCGACAATCAGGGAGACTGGCTGGGAACAAGCAAAGTCTTTCACGTGAGGGAGGGGCATTTTTACGGACACCCAGCATCCTTGGTCTGGAAGAAAGGCTGGAATNGAGAACCACTGCANGTTTCCGTCGCAGAGCTGGAAAAGCTGCGTACNCCGGCGATGGGGCTTTTACCTCAGGGAGAGCTCGCAAATTCTCCTACAGAACCGCGCATGATCCCGGAAGGGGTCTTCGGCGGGCTNAGCGAACAGATGCTGATCGGGGAAATGAACAGCCCTACTCTGGTGAGATTCCTTCCTGATCCTGTTGGAGATATCTCTCAGGGGGCTGCCATACCCTTTCTCCGGACAGGGGCACTAGGCGCGGGTAATCACCGGCTGACCTTCACTCCCGATGGCTCACTTTGGGTTGCCAAGACGCACCTTTCTTGGGCCGGAGGCGAAGGTCTGGTCAGAGTTCGCCTCAAAGAGCAGGCCTCAGACTTTCTTGCGATCGACCAGGTAAGGCTCACCTCCACAGGATTTTCTCTGGGTTTCACCCAGCCGATCGACCCAAAAAGTCTCGCGAAGATTGAGATAACCCGCCATACCTACAGATACCATGCGGCATACGGTTCTCCAAAAGTGGACAAGCAGGACGTTGCNATCAGAGGAACTCCACGCCTTTCGGAAGGTAACCGCTCCTGCGTGATAAGCCTCAAGAATACGGGAGACCTTAAGCGGGGCTATCTCTATACGATCCGCCTCCCCGAGGTCCGCTCAAACGCCGGAAAAAATCTTTTGGGTGACACGGTTTANTACACGTTACACGCAAAACGNTAAAATTCCCAACAGGACATTCCTTTGTCTCTTGCAGCGGGTTCCATCCTGGAAGTATCGAATACCCGATCCGTGCTAGAATTGCCATAGAGATGGAGCTAGGTTCCTCCCATGCGAGGGTTGCTACCAAGGGTCATCCTCCTTCTTGCCGTGGTTTCTCTTGCTTTGACAGCGTGGACCCGGCGGCACTGGATTAACACTACGATCGGGCAATTGAAGGATTCGGCTCGCAGATCCGGTCCAGTCCCGGANCTTGCCACCTACCGGACTCTTTCAACAGACCTCGAGCAACATCGCAAACGCCTCGCCCAATCCTACCTGAAGGCCGCGGTTGGGCCTGAGAGGGAAAATCTTCTATCGCAAACTCGCGAACTTTTGCAAATGAGTCTGCCGCGCCTGATGCGATGCTGGCTCGGCACNCCCTGGGATTTCAACGGGACCGCCCACGAGCCGGGAACAGGAAAAGTCGCCTGCGGGTATTTTGTCTCCTCCGTGCTTCAAGATGCAGGATTCAAAGTTGAATGGGCGCCCCTCGCCCAGCAGGCTTCGCAGAATATTTTAGGAACGTTCCTTCCTCCGGAAAAGATGAGAATCAGAGTCGGAATGGACTACGACGCGTTTCTTGAGGAGCTTCTTCTCTCCGGACCCGGAATTTACATTGTCGGGCTCGATAGCCACGTCGCTTTTCTCGTGATTACAACCAGTAATGAAATCCGATTCATCCATTCTTCCGGCTCCAATCCNTCCTGCGTGATCGACGAACCCAGAGAGCGCTCTGATGTCGTTCGCAACTCAGAATACCGGGTAACGGGCAACCTGACAGCAAGCGACGAGGTTCTTCGCAAATGGCTCCTCGGTAAAAGATTCAGGACTCAGACCCACTGATCCCGCCGACTGATTCTGTCTAGTTTGCATCGTTACCCGTCAGTTGGTCCGCTCTCCAAAAGCGCAAGGCAGTCCTTGCGTGACCGAGGTAATCTTCCGAAGGCCCGCTCCAGAGCTGCTCCTGCATTTACCCCGTCATGCCCGACTCCTAGAAGCTCTGCCAGCCTTCGCTCATAGTGAAGAAGTGCAGGTCTATCTGCCGCAGATTTCGATAGGTAGCGAAAAGCTCCACGCAAAAGATCNAACAACTCGGGGACAGGATACTCCCGCTCGACGACGGCCTCGAGAAGCTGGCAAAAGTATGCGGCAACCATGGTCTCAGCGTATCCCCGCCGCAACTCAGCATGGAATCCTGACACCTCTACTTCTTTCAGCGCATGCAGATCGCTTTTCCTGCTCGGGCTCCACACCAGTTCCGCCTCAACGAAAAGGTCAAGCTTACCAGAAAATGGACTTGTTGCGCGACGAGCTGCTTTCGCTACCGTCTTGATCAATCCTGCTTCCCGGCTGCACCAGTGCACAATGAGACTCGTGTCACCTAGCTTGGTAACTCGGGTGACGATTCCGCGCGCCTTTTCCATAACCAACGTACTGCTTCTCTCTAAACCCCGGCATATCCAGACCCAGGCATGCGAACATGGCCGGGGGCACACTCTCAGAGGAGAATCTGCTCTACCCTCCAGATCCTGCCCCACCCTGTCAAGGATGCTCAGATAGGTCGGCAGCTTGACGGTTTCGATGGCACCAGTCCTTCTTCTCTGCTAAACGTTTTCCTGTTCCGGTGTCATGTCTGCGCTCACCTCTCTTCTAGGAATCATTGTTCTTCTGGGTGTTGCGACAATTTTCTCTTCCAACTGGCGAGCTATCCGCTTTCGCACGGTGACCGGGGCCCTNCTGCTCCAGATCGGGCTGGGAGCATTTGTCCTCTTCACCACGCAGGGTCAGGCAGTCCTAAGCTCTCTCTCCAATCTGGTTCGCGCTATTATCGCAAGCGGGGATAAGGGTATCGAATTTCTTTTTGGACCCCTCGCCGAGCAGGAGTCCATGGGCTTCATTTTTGTCGTTCGTGTCCTACCGGTAATCATCTTTTTCGCCTCCCTGATCGCAGTCCTCTACCACCTTCACATCATGCCGCTGATCATTCGTAGTCTTGGCGGTGTTCTGCGCATGCTGCTGGGCACGAGCCGGGCTGAATCCCTCTCAGCCACTGCGAATATCTTTGTTGGTCAGACCGAAGCGCCCCTCGTCGTACGCCCCTATATCCCCCGGATGACCCAGTCGGAGCTCTTTGCCATCATGGTAGGGGGGCTCTCATCTATTGCAGGCTCCGTATTGGCAGCGTATGCGGGAATGGGGGTTAAACTTGAGTATCTCCTTGCCGCATCGTTCATGGCGGCACCTGGGGGNTTGCTTTTCGCCAAGATCCTTTTCCCCGAAACCAGTACGCCAGAGGAAACCCTCCCTGACGAAGATAAGGAAGACAAGCCTGTCAATGTTCTGGATGCCGCTGCACAAGGCGCGTCCGCAGGATTGAAGCTAGCGTTGAATGTTGGTGCCATGCTTCTCGCCTTTATCGCGCTTATCGCTCTGATCAATATGGGCCTTGGGTCAATAGGTAGCTGGTTTGGCTGTCCCGACATTTCTCTGCAGCAAATTCTCGGGGCCATCTTTGCACCTCTCGCCTGGATTCTGGGCGTACCCTGGGAAGAAGCCAGTAGGGCTGGAAGTTTTATCGGCCAGAAGATTATTCTTAATGAATTCGTCGCTTATAAGGCCCTCCTCGACGATGGTTCGCTCTCTCCTCTTTCGGAAGGCATTGTGACTTTCGCCCTATGTGGTTTTGCCAATCTATCCTCCATNGCCATTCTTCTTGGCGGCTTAGGTGGAATGGCACCAAGCCGCCGCCCGGATATCGCCCGGATGGGTCTCAAGGCTGTATTCGCCGCCTCCCTTGCTAACTTTATGAGCGCCGCGATCGCAGGGCTTTTTCTAGCTTTGAGCAATTGAACTCCCCCCTTCGGTGACTGACAACACAACAACCTCCAAAAAACCTATGATTGAGATTCTCCTCGCCCTTACCGTCGGGATCGTTGTCGGCATTATNTTTAGCGCTTGTAAACTCCCGGTTCCAGCGCCTCCCGCTATTGCTGGAGTAGTTGGTATTCTGGGAATTTACCTGGGTGCTCAGGCGTGGCCCTTCATTGTGAAGATATTTTCCTGAGTCGAAACCCATGCCCTTTCTTCCTCAGGAAATTATCCGNCGCAAACGCGATGGCCGCGCCCTCCGCAGAGATGAAATCAATTTTTTCGTCAATGGGCTAACCGATGGAAGCATCACCGATGGACAGGCTGCCGCCTTCGCCATGGCTGTTTATTTTAAGAGCCTTAGTTCAGAAGAGTGCGTCGAACTGACCCTCGCCATGCGTGATTCCGGAATCGTCCTCGATTGGTCGAAATACCGCTTGGACGGCCCGGTAATTGACAAGCATTCTACGGGAGGAGTAGGGGATCTGGTGTCGTTGGTTCTCGGGCCGCTGCTCGCCGCTTGCGGCGGCTATGTTCCCATGATTTCAGGACGCGGGTTGGGCCATACAGGCGGGACCCTCGACAAACTAGAAGCAATACCTGGTTACAATACTTCTCCTCAAAGCACTTTTTTTCAGAAAGTGGTAAGCGATGCAGGTGTTGCTATAATTGGTCAAACAGAGCTTCTCGCACCGGCTGATGGTCGCCTTTACGCAATCCGGGATACCTCCGCAACAGTCGAGTCCATTGGCCTCATTACTGCCTCCATTCTATCCAAAAAACTTGCTGCTGGTCTCGATGCCCTCGTCATGGATGTTAAGGTCGGAAATGGCGCTTTCATGGCTACCACCGAGGAGTCACGGGCACTGGCCCAGAGCATAGTCAAGGTCGCCAGCGGGGCGGGGACGCCCACCTCGGCTCTGCTTACGGATATGAACGAGAGTCTTGCCTCAAGNGCGGGAAACGCCATCGAGGTGAGAGAGGCCATTAACTTCCTCACNGGCAATCGGCGCAATGAGCGACTTGAAGCGGTCACCCTCTCGCTCTGCTCAGAGGTTCTTCAGATTTCCGGGCTGGCAGAAACAGAAGATGAAGCCCTCCTGAGCCTTCGAGAGGCTCTAAACTCCGGGCAGGCGGCTGATCGATTTGCTCAAATGGTCTATGAGCTTGGAGGGCCTGCAGATCTTCTCGACCGCCCGGAACACCACTTGCCTCTCGCTCCCATCACGAAAGAGATCTATCCCCCTGAGGAAGGATTCGTTACTTCTATCAATACTCGTGAACTTGGTCTTGCAGTGGTGAGACTGGGAGGGGGTCGAAGCGAACCCGGGCAGGCCATCGACCCACGGGTGGGCCTTGGAAAAATCATTGGCCTCGGAGAACAAGTAGACCGTAAAACACCCCTTGCTTTGATTCATGGAGATTCGGAAGATTCTGTCCTGAGAGNCGCAGATGACTTGCAATCGGCATTTACCATCAGTGCCCGGGCCCCGGAAGAGTCCCCCGTTATTCTTGAGCGGATTGCCTCACCATGAAACGCGTAATCCTCCTGGTTATGGACTCTCTCGGGATTGGGAGTGCCTCCGATGCCTCTTCCTTTGGGGGCATCGGATTTACCGATGAAGGCGCAGACACTCTAGGGCACATCGCCAGAACGTTTGCCCTTGCCGGAACTCCCCTCCGGCTACCCAATCTTGCAGAGCTTGGACTTCTCGAGTCTTACAAACTCAAGAATGGGCTCTATCCCGCTGGGATGAGCCCTCCTGAAAAAATCCATGGAGCGTGGGCCTGCGCGAAGGAAAAAAGTCGTGGAAAAGATACTCCCAGTGGACATTGGGAAATTGCTGGAGTCCCGGTTCCCTTCGATTGGTCTTACTTTCCACGAAGTAACCCGTTCTTTCCGAAGCCGCTCAGCAAGCAGATTTTCGATCAAGGAGTTGTCGGGGGGGCCTTGGGAAACTGCCACGGATCAGGAACTGAAATCATNAAGCAGTTTGGAGCGGAGCATATCATATCAGGCAAACCGATCTTTTATACTTCCGCCGACAGCGTTTTTCAGGTGGCAGCACATGAAACGCATTTCGGATTGGAGCGCCTCTATGAGCTATGTGGCTGTATTCGACGCCTTCTTGACGCCAGCGATCTCACAATTGGTCGTGTCATCGCTCGCCCGTTTACTGGTAAAAGTGCGGAAGATTTCAAGCGTAGTGGTAACCGGCGCGACTTTGCCATACCTCCTCCATGCCCCACGATTCTTGAGAAACTGTGCGAAGCAGGTGGATCGGTCACCGGAGTTGGCAAGATCGCCGACATCTATGCACATACTGGAATTACCCGAGAGGTCAGGGCCCATGGACACCCAGCCCTATGGAAAGAGACCCTTTCTGCCCTGCGGCAAAGTGAAGACGCCAGTATCGTAATGACAAATTTTGTCGATTTTGACGCCGTTTATGGTCATCGCCGGGACGCTCACGGATACGGTCGTGCTCTCGAAGAATTCGATTCTAACCTGCCCGTCCTGCTCTCTGCAATGCACCCGGGCGATCTTCTGATCATTACTGCTGACCATGGAAACGATCCCACATGGCCTGGATCAGACCACACCAGGGAAGACATTCCAATTCTCCTAACCGGGGACAACGTCCCCGCTGGCACGTCTCTAGGAACCCGGAACACTTTCGCAGATATCGGACAGACGATNGCCGGCTATTTTTCACTGGAGCCTTTTCCCAATGGCACTTCTCTTATCTAAACTCCCTATTTCAAAATGTCCTCTCCCACACCTCACATTGAAGCCGTTCCCGGAGATTTTGCGCCAACAGTCCTCATGCCCGGTGATCCTCTGAGAGCCAGACATATCGCCGATGAATTTCTTTCGGGCGTGCAACAGGTTAACGGCGTACGTGGAATGCTAGCTTTCACCGGTGAATACGAGGGAGTAAAGGTCTCCGTCATGGGCAGCGGAATGGGAATTCCGTCCATTTCCATTTACGCCCGGGAACTTTGGACCGAATACGGCGTAGAAACAATTATCCGTGTAGGAAGCTGTGGAACCTCTCACCCTGAAGTAAGCCTTCGCGATATACTGATTGGCACCGGGGCGTGCACGGACTCCAAAGTCAACCGGAGTCGCTTTAAAGGGCACGACTTTGCCGCAATCGCTGATTTCGATCTCACTCGCAAAGCCGTCTCCGTCGCCGAGTCCCTCAACATCCCAGTCAAAGTCGGGAATCTCTTTTCCGCAGACCTTTTCTACAATCCCGACCCGGATATGTTTGACGTCATTGAGACCATGGGTGTTCTCGGGATTGAGATGGAAGCTGCAGGACTTTACGGATGTGCTGCGGAATGCGGCAAGCGAGCACTTGCAATCTGCACGGTCTCAGACCACATCCGGACTGGGGAGGCAACCTCCTCGGAAGAACGGCAAACGACTTTCAATGACATGGTCCGTATTGCTCTCGGAACTGTGTNTTGAGAGCGCATGCTACTCAAAGGACGCCTGCCGGCTTCTCCACTCGCCCCTTCGTAACTGCCCTTTCCAAGATGAGATAACNCCGTCTTGACTCCCACTCTATGATGATCACACTTCAAATCAGATGGCGGAAAATTCATTCAGCGATGACCTCCAGGCGCTCGACACTGCAGCTCTAAAGGGCCGCCTGTCGGAACTCCGGAGGTACCTTTGACGTTCCTACGCTGGAAAACACCATCGCTGACATCGAGAAAAAGATGGAGGCTTCCGATTTCTGGAACGATCAGAACACAGCCCAGCAAACCGTCAGGNAAGCCAGCAGGCTTAAGGGGAAGCTCCATCCTTTTCTAAAACTTGAGGAGCGCCTGCAGAATATCAAGGCTGGAGTCGAGCTCGCGAGAGAGTTTGATGATGTCGAATCAGCTCGTGAAGCAGTTGCCGAATTCCTGTCACTGCAAGGAGATATCGACAGCTTTGAGCTTGTCACTCTGCTGGACAAACCGTCTGACCCCAACAATGCCTATCTTTCTATTCAGGCAGGCGCAGGAGGAACGGAAGCCTTTGACTGGGCNCAGATGTTACAAAGGATGTATATGCGTTGGGCCGAAAGCCGCGGCTTCAAGGTTTCCATCACCGACGAACAGGAAGGAGAAGGCGCCGGGATCTCCAGTGCATCTCTTAAAATCGAAGGGGAATATGCTTACGGTTACCTGAAGAACGAACGTGGAGTCCATCGACTCGTCCGCATATCCCCCTTCGATGCGGCAGGAAAACGTCACACCTCGTTTGCCGCGATCGATTGCACTCCTGAAATCTCAAACGATATCAATATCGAAATTCCCGAGAGTGACGTGGAGATTCAAACAACCCGCTCCGGCGGTAAGGGTGGGCAGAACGTCAACAAAGTTGAGACTGCGGTACTTATGAAACACAAGCCCACCGGGATAATGATCCGTTGTACTCAGGAACGCTCTCAACTGCGTAACCGGGAACTGGCCTGGGAATTAATGAAAGCCAAACTTTATCAGATCGAGGAGGATAAGCAGAAAGCGGAGGCTGACCGTACCTATGGTGAAAAAGGTGAGATTGGCTTTGGCAGCCAGATCAGGTCCTACGTTTTTCAGCCATACCAGATGGTTAAGGACCTGCGCACCGGATGCGAAACCGGCAATATTCAAGCGGTTATGGATGGCTCCATCGACCCTTTTATCGAAGCCATGCTAAGGGGTCAGGAAAACTCCTGAAACCATCGTGATTGGAAGTTGGTTCGTCCGGCATATCTGCTAGGCTGCTTCACTCATGAAGATCTTTCTCCTTCTTCTGCTAGCCTTTTCCGCATCCGCCGTTGCGGAGCTCGAATGGCGTAACTTTGAGAACGCGGATAAGACAAAATCGTTTCAGGGGCGATTAGTCGGTTATGACCCGCTTACCAGAAACGTCACCGTCCAGCGGCAATCAACCCTGCGCCCTGTTACTTTCAAAATCGACCTCCTCTCGAAAGAACACCGTAGTTTTGTCGAAAGCCGCGCCGTCGAGCTGGANGCGGCAGGAGGCCTGCGCATGATGTTTTACGAAAGCGTGCAGAAAGTGGGGAGCGCGCGAAACGGAAGCACGAAAACAAGCACTTATGACGGAGGTTATAAAATCGAAATAAGGAATCACCTCCGACGGGCAATTCAGGATGTCTCAGTGGACTACCTCATTGTTTACAGGAAGGATTCGACAAACGGTAACGGTACAAGGTCCATAAAACGTGGGAGTAGAAATCTCACGGCCCTCGTGCCAAATTATGACGAAAATATCGTCATCCNTGGCATTCCACTTACGAGCTACTACAAGGCAGGGTCCGTCACTGCAGTCGCAGGGTCCACATGATGTCGAGGAAGTGGCGCGGTCAGCGCTACAAGATCACAGCGGAGCCGGGACGCCCTGATAGGGTGTATCGCCCGTATCAAAGTCGGAGGTCGTGTTGTTAAAACTGAAGCCTCGAGTGCGGACGTCCTGAGGAAATATAGTGACGCTTTTGAGGGGGCCGGAAATCCCTAGGGAGAGCCTGCTCGAAGCGGGCGGGTTTGCGAACCCTCAGCGCGAGGCCACATCCTGATCAAAGGCCAGGAGCTCCCCCCAAAGTTGCTGGGGAGAGTGGGAGGGACCAGTCATAACAAAGCGGGGGACACAACTCGGGCTCATCCCCAATTCCGCTACAAAATCATTAAAGAGGTCTCTGATACCGTCCCGCACCACAGGATCAGAATTGGCTGGTAGCAGGAAAAGCAGGGCCCGCCGCCCGTTTTCGTGATAATTACTCAGAAGCGTCTGCCTCGGTAGTATTTCCAGAAGATCGCAAAAAGCCTCCAGCGGGTCAGTTTCGCCTGAAAAATTAAAGGGGACGCTTACCAGGGTCGATGGCACCGCGTAGGAAGCGTGGGTTTCTACAGCGCACTCCATTGCCGCATAAAACTCCAACTGACTGATAGCCCGATGATTAAGTTCTTCTCGAACGAACTCTTTGGACGTTGCCACGCTGCGGTCGCAGACCGCCTTCATTAGATCAAACGCGCTCGAGGTAAGCTTTCCCAGTGGGAGATCCTCCACGACGAGAACATGTGAAGGCGCCCGACCGGCCCTGCGAATGGGATAGGCCGCCAGAAAACCGGAACTGCGAATGGAGGGTGCGTTTAAGAGAGACTTTTGGACGAGGAAGCAGCTCCGAGCCAAAGCCTCAGANACGATTGGGTGGTCCTCTTGCCGCAACTGCTCAGGAAAACACTCGACACTCCCTATGGAGCTAACGCGGGTGAGTGTTGTGGAGCAAGGTCCATTGGGAATCTCGTAGACTGCGGCTTTCTTCATATAAGTAATCTGCGCTAATCTTTCGAGGATTGCCGCAGGAAGAAAGGGGTCCATTGATTCTCGCAACTGAGCTACCCGCTCATCGATTGCACTGTCGTCGACTCCATGAAACTCCAGTCTTTGCTGAAGATCCTGCCGCGATAAAACGAGAAGCTCTCGCTCCGCACGTTGCCTTCTGTTTTCTTCAAGNAGCAGATTTCTCTCGGCCCGCAATNTCGCATTGTCTCCTCCATTTGACCTNGAGGCGAAGCCAACCAGAGCACCGAGAANAGGAAAGACGAACATCGCGTGGAGGTGATCAGGGCTCACTCCGGTCTGGCCTATCCAGCAGCTTGCCAGGACAAGAAGCGATACGACAATCCCTCCAGCAATGAAGCCACCACATGGCCCGTGCCTCACACCGAGAAGAGCCGGCAGCAGGAGGAAAGGAGTAGGGTTCGATGAGAGCCAGCCAGAATCATGAGGCGCCAGCAGAACATTNAAACTGGACAGTAAGAGGAACAAACACCCGAACCANATTGCAAACGTGCACACTCCACGCGCAGGTGCCAAAATGGGTGTTGCGGGAATAGCAGACAAGGTCCTAGCAGACATCGACGGGAAATGGGACAAGGGTGAATTCATCCTCCTGATCAGGGTAACACCCCAAGCAGGAGACCCGTCCTAACCGGACTAACTGGACCCATCCAAAAAGAATTTTAGAAATGAAATTAAGCTTACCTGATATCCAAGTATCTTTTTAATTTGTGCGATTATTCATCCACTCCAAATAATTCATTCCCAAGCAATAAATAGAGACTTCTTCTCAAAGCTCCAGTAGCCTGAGAGACAGAGAAAAACGGATTTTGAGAACTTTGGGACAGTCACTTTAAAGAAATCGCGATGGCCCCTAATCGTTTCTTGAATGGCTATCTTCTAGGGTAGTCACATGGGCAGGAAAATAAGCCCCACTTGGATCCACCATGGAGACTTGATGTTTGGACCCCTTAACAAAATATCACTGTCGGGATCCGGGAGTCACCTCGAGGGTAATCCTCTTCCCTTTGCGTAATACCGTGATCTTTACCATCTCTCCAACTTTCAATGACTCAAGGACGTAGGTGTAATCATAGATGTTCTTCACCGCCTTCCCCGCCACGTCAACCACGACATCTCCACCCTGTATTCCCGCCTTGTCAGCCGGTCCACCCTTNGTTGCTCCGGATAATTTTACCCCTACGGCATCACCCTGCGAATAATCGGGAACAGTCCCTAGGTATGCCCTGAGGTTAGCTCGTCTTCCTTGTCCCTCTGGACGCTCCACCTTGACGTAATCGGGTGCGTCCTCTGCCCCCGCCAGGCCTCTGGCAACAAGCGCCATGAAGCGGGTGACTTTCTCGGTCCCGGGATAGTTAATCTTATCTGCCGTATCCCTCGGCGTATGATAGTCGTCATGAGCTCCCGTGAAAGCGTTCAGAATCGGCACTTCCCGCAGATAAAAAGAGGTCGCGTCGGTAGGAAGGTAGGCATCACTCTGGGTCTTGATGGGAAGACCGACGGGAACATTTCTTTGTTCAATGACCTGTGGCCATATCGAACTGGAGCCTGTGCCCTGTAAAACCAGTGATTTGTCAAGGCGACCAACCATATCCATGTTGAGGTTGGCAGCAAAAACGTCATTCAGCTTGGCGTCCTGATCTCCCTTGAGCTTCTGGGCCACTTCTTTCACAAAACGCGAGGAACCAATCAACCCGATTTCTTCTCCAGACCAGGCAGCAAAGACCACATCCCGCTGAAGACGGAGGGCTCCTGCCTTCTGCTGAGCCGNAAGGTATTGAGCAATTTCCAACAGGGCCGCGACCCCGGAAGCATTATCATCCGCACCGTAGTGAATCTTCTTGGCTTCTTTCCCGGTAGCCCTTGAGCCACTTCCATAAGATCCAAGATGGTCGACATGCGCCCCAAGAATAAGAGCGGGCCGACGGCGGGCCTCTGCATCCCGGGAGACTAACCGCCCAACAACATTTCGCCCCACCCGTTTTTGCTGCACGACATCGATTGTCGCCTTGACGGTGGCCTTTGGAACTTTGATTCCCATCATCATCTCGCCCTTATCGAGAGCGGTCTGAATCTCCTCCAGGTTTTCCCCTGTGGCAGCGACCAATTTCTCCCCAATTTCCTTCCTCAGGGAAAAAGCAGCTATTCCCGAGTCGGCCATCGAAGCGTCGTATCTCAATCCCACCAGCTCGTCCTTTACCTCGGTATTCGGACCAGCTACGAAAATAATCCCCTTCGCCCCCTTTTGCCTCGCGGTCA
The DNA here is from genome assembly GCA_002709915.1 of Roseibacillus sp. Lineage (GTDB taxonomy): Bacteria > Verrucomicrobiota > Verrucomicrobiia > Verrucomicrobiales > Akkermansiaceae > Roseibacillus_B. Next base: position 58,557 of record PARF01000024.1, read on the forward strand.
TTGCCTTGTAGCGCATGCTCGAGTAACGGGCAAACTGGCGACGACGCTCAGCGCTGACGTTCTCGGGCATGAAGCGTAGAACCAGCACCCACTTGTCCTTCACCGCCAGATGGTAATAGCTGGAATACATCGCACTCTTTTTCCCATCNGCACCGACCTGTCCCTCCGGAATCTCAATCCCGTAACCGGCGAATACGATTTCCTCCGCCTTAATCTCTCCAAGCTGCGAAAAGGATAATGGCTTCCAGTCCTCGTTGATCCTTAGATCCGTATTTTCGCCACCAATAGTGAGAGTCAGCTTGTTTTTTTCNCCAAGGTCGACACCCGCTGTAAATTCGAAAGGNTGAAAATAGTCTTCCGCCAAGAATGGCTTTAGTCCGGCGAGCTCGAATGCCTTGCCCACATAGGCGGTAGCCTTCATTTCGCCNACAGTGCCCGTCATTCGCCCCTCCAGATCTGGTCCTGCGAGGTATTCGATGTGATGACGCAGGTCATCCCTGTCCACTTTAGCACTCGTTACCGCCAGGCCCTGAAGGGCTTCTTGGGAAGGCTCTGCCCTTTGTGAATCAGGAGTATCGGTGGATGAGCCTCGGATCGGAGCTTCAGCNAGCAGCGCAAGAGCTCCCTCGTGATTCCATTGCGCCAGAAAAATCTGTGATCCCGAAAGCCCGGAGCGCTTACTGGTCCACGAAAGACGACTCCCATCTGGAGAAAACGCAGGCAACCCGTCGAACCCGTCCATCCATGTTACTCTAACCGGCTCTTTCTCCCCTGCGGCATCGACGAGATATAGCTCAAAGTTAGCAAATCCATTCAGGTTTGTTGCGAAGATAAGATAATCNCCACTGGGATGAAAATATGGGGCCCAAGACATCGCACCAAGATCTGTAAGCTGCCTTTCTTTTTTTCCTTTGAGCTCCATGGTGAAAATTTCAGCCTGATCCCCCTCACGGTTGAAGCGCCGCCAGCAGATATTCTTTCCATCAGCGTCGAAGAAAGGCCCTCCATCATACCCCTCTTTGGAAGTCAAACGCTCTACGTTGGACCCATCAGAATCCATGATAAAGAGGTCCATGAGAAATGATGGATTCAGTTGGAACCAATCACGATCCTTCTCACTCAACCCACTCGCTTCAGAATATCCGAGACGATTTGACCCGAAGACGATCTTACTCCCGTCCGGAGAATACGCTCCCTCGGCATCATACCCCACCGTCTTGCTGAGGTTTCGAGACTTTTTTGTTCCAAGGTCGTATTCGTAAATATCGTAGAAGGGGTCGTAATCCCAAGAGTAGCGCTTTTCCGTTCCCTCTGCGCGACGCTTCAGCGCTTCTTCCTGCTTTTTCCTCGAGTCAGGGTCACTGTGGGTAGACGCAAACATCACTTTGTTGCCCNAGGGATGAATCCACGCACAGGTTGTCTTCCCGTGGCCCGGTGAAATGCGCTGGGTATCCCCGGTTTCCAGATCCATCAGGTATATCTGGAAGAAAGGATTATCCTTGGACCGCTCACTCTGAAAAATCATCTTCTTCCCATCAGAACTGAAATAACCTTCCCCCGCCCGCTTTCCAGCAAAGGTAAGCTGCCGAACCGAGCTGAGGAGTTTCTCCTCTTTTTTTGCTGCATCCTCCGCAGTATCTTCCGCAGGTACCGCTAAGTTCAGACTCAGAAGGAGGGACAAATGGAGGGGAAATGCTCTCATGGTGTGCAAATCTAATAGAAGCAGGTCGGGGATCCGTCAAATATACGCTGGGAATTGCTTTTCGTCCGTAAATTCCCGATGAGAGTACAGGCTATGCGCATTGATATTCTCACGCTCTTCCCCGAAATCGCTCTCGCACCACTGCGCGAGAGCATAATTAAGAGAGCCCAAAATGCGGGGATCGTGGAAATTCATGCTCACGACCTGCGATCATGGGCTCTGGACAAACATCGTAAAACAGATGATTACCTTTGCGGGGGGGGCCAAGGCATGCTCCTCAAACCTGAGCCAATCTTTGCTGCGGTAGCAGAGCTCCGCGCAGAAGAAACTAAGGTCATCCTGACCACCCCTCAGGGAGCGCCCTTTAAACAGGCGAGCGCCCAGAGGCTTAGCACCTTTGGACATCTGATATTTATCTGTGGTCATTACGAGGGTGTCGATCACCGGATAGTCGAACACCTGGTCGACGAAGAAATCAGTATAGGGGACTACATTCTGACCAACGGGGCGCTGGCTAGCGCCGTTCTTTGCGACGCAATCATCCGCCTGCTTCCGGGGGCCCTTGGAGACGACCGGTCTCCCGCGGAAGAGTCCTTCTCCGAAGCAACGCTTCTCGAGTCCCCGGCTTACACCAAGCCTGTAGATTTCATGGGCATGAAGGTCCCTGACNTCCTTGTGTCTGGAAACCATGCTGCAATCGACGAATGGAAAAAAGAGCAAGCTCTGGAGCGTACCCGCCAGAATCGTCCCGACCTGATTGATCGCTCCAGAGAAGAATCGTGAATCAACGGCGACCCTTCCGGCTTTCTGGAAAGTTTAACTCTGGCCACCAGTGATCCGCCGCCACTACAATACAGTATGCAAAGCATGACCGGATTCGGGCGGGGGGCGCACGCAACTGAGCACATCTCTGTTCGCGTGGAAGCATCCTCGGTCAACCGCAAGCAGGGAGAAGTCCACCTCTTCATGCCGCGCAACCTCGCAGAGCTTGAGCCCCGCCTGCGCAAGCATGTCCTTGGGCGAATCACCCGCGGAAGAGTAAACATCAACGTATCTCTCGAGTACATTGGGGGACTCGGAGAAAGCGTCAGGATAGACTCAGACAAAGCACGTGCCCTGCAATCTGCATTCAAGGANTTATCTGAGAGCCTTGGCGAGAAGCTCTCNCCNCAAGCAGCAGACTACCTTCGTGTTCCTGACATTTTTGTCTTCAGCGAAGGCTCCCACGTCGAGGAAACGCTTGAGGCTTTGCTCCCAGCCCTTGATGAAGCATTGGGCAATCTGATCGAGATGCGGACNGAGGAAGGAGCTGACCTCCGGGCTGAGCTGGCACGAATCCTCAAGACTCTCGAGGACCTCACCAATGAGATCGAGGATCACGCTCCGTCCATCGTTGTCGGCCACCGGGAAAACCTGCTCTCACGCCTCGGAGAAGCAGGCCTCGAAATTGATCTCGATGACGAGCGAATCCTCAAAGAAATCGCCCTCTTTGCTGATCGCTGTGAAATTACGGAAGAGCTGACAAGGCTGAAGTCTCATTTCCGGAAGTTTCATTCCTATTTAGAAGGATCAGGAGTGGTGGGTCGTTCGATGGACTTTCTTTGTCAGGAAATCAACCGGGAACTGAATACCATTGGATCGAAGGCAAACGATGCCGTCTTGGCTCAGGCCGTTATAAACGCCAAAACCGAACTCGAAAAGATCAGGGAGCAGGTCCAGAATATCGAATGAATCCACACACGTAATGGGTTGTCTCCGGCTATCGGAGCCACGCAGGGCAGAGCCACCACCAGCTACCATCCGGAATTTCACACTCTGCTCAGCCAACTGCCCTTAGCTAAGGAAGCCGTTTTCCCAAACCCATATTTATTCCCTTGTCACGATGCAGCTCACCAGCCCCAGGCACCAACCCCCTCTGGACATAGACTTTGTCCCTGCAGCACTCTGGCACAGGACCTACCATCGTCTGGTAGAGAACGATCCCAGAAGCAGCGACCTCCACTTGGCGCTCACACGTAAGGATGGGACTACCTTCCGACACCACCTGCGCATACTTCCCCACGAAGGAGGAAATAGAGCGCTCAACAACAGGTATGTTGAACGCTCCATTAAATTTCTCTTCTGGATGAAAGGTGGAAGCCGTCTGCTCGTGGCAGGCGAGGAATCTATCGTCAGCCTGCTCGCAACAATCTACTCAGAGGGTGGGGCCCGTTCTTTCGATCGCGAGATCGTCGGACAGGGAATATTTGGCGAACCAATCACCGTCGTCGCCTGCCCTCAGGAAGAGCTTCCACCTTCCTCGGAGGAGAACGTGACATTAGGAAGAAACCTGAATGGCTGCCGCATTGGATTTGATCTTGGTGGATCTGACCGCAAAGCTGCAGCCCTCATAGACGGAAAGGTGGTGTTCTCGGAGGAGATTCCGTGGGACCCTTATTTTCAATCTGACCCTGACTACCATCTGAACGGAATTCGAGATACTCTCCAGAGAGCTGCCGCACATCTTCCCAAAGTAGACGCTATCGGCGGTTCTGCAGCCGGAGACTATATCAACAACGAAGTCCGAATTGCGTCCCTTTTCCGGGGAATTACAGATCAGGGCATCTTTGAACGCGATGTCCGCCCTATCTTCCTAAAACTGAAGAAGGAATGGGGAGACATCCCCTTCGTCGTAATCAACGATGGAGAAGTAACCGCTCTTGCTGGGTCCATGAGCATGGGTGCCAATGCCGTATTGGGCATTTCCATGGGCACCTCGCTCGCGGCCGGATACTGCACCCCCGGGGGACGTATCACCCCTTGGATTAACGAACTCGCTTTCGCACCTGTTGATTATCGGGACGATGCACCCCAAGATGAATGGTCCGGAGATGCCGGATGCGGTGTTCAGTATTTTTCGCAGCAGGCAGTCGCCCGTCTGGCCCCTGGAGCCGGCTTCAACTTTGGTGACATGCCCTTCCCGGAGCAACTTCTGGAAGTCCAGAAGGCGATGGAAAAAGGGCACAAAGGTGCTCGGAAAATTTATCAGTCGATCGGTATCTATTTAGGTTATACGATCGCCCATTATGCCAATTTCTATCACATCGAGAATCTCCTCATCCTTGGAAGGGTTACTTCCGGGCAGGGTGGAGAGCTCATACTTGATAGAGCCTCTCAGGTCCTCCGGGACGAATTCCCGCACCTGACGGAGCAAATCACAATGACGACTCCAGATGAACAGATGAAGCGACACGGGCAGGCCGTCGCCGCTGCGAGCCTTCCCGCCTGCTCAACCGTGTGATCCAAATTTCTCATGAATTTCTCGAATTCTACCGCTGCCACTTTTATTCCCTCCGGTGAGTCTGAGCGCTCTGCGCTCTCCCGTATTACTCACCTCGGCATCGGCGCACATCAAGATGATCTGGAGTTCATGGCCTTTCATGGGATCGAAGCCTGCTATCGGCAAACCGATAAATGGTTTGGTGGAGTCACCTGCACCGATGGCGCTGGAAGCGCGAGGAGTGGACTCTACAAGAATTATTCCGACGAGGAAATGTGTCAGGTTCGACGTCGCGAGCAAGATCACGCAGCTGTCGTCGGAGATTATGCCGCCATCATTCAACTCGATTACCCCAGTCACGCCATCAAGGACCCGTCTAACGGGGCACCTATCGAGGATCTTATCTCGATCCTGAAGGCTACGACTCCGGATCTGATTTATACGCATAATCCTGCTGACAAGCACTCTACACATGTGGCGGTTGCGGCAAATGTTCTGAAGGCGCTTCGGGCGCTGCCTTCCGAGGAGCGACCCAAGAAGGTTCTGGGATGTGAAGTTTGGCGAGGACTTGATTGGATGCTTGATTCGGACAAAACCACGCTCGATGTAAGCAGGCGCCCTAACCTCGCAACCGCCATCGGAGGTATCTTCGACTCCCAGATTGCCGGAGGAAAGCGATACGATCTTGCAGTGGACGGGCGCAGAATAGCGAATGCCACCTTTTATGACTCTCATTCGGTAGATGAGGCCGAAAAGCTCTGGTTTGCCATGGACCTGACTCCTCTCGTCGAGGACCCCAACCTTGATCCTCTGGAATTCACGATATCTTTTATTCAAAGATTCGAAGAGGACGTCCGGGGAGCACTGGGAAAATATTTTTGAGGATCCCCTCCCTCAATTCTGCCGGGAGTCTGCTGAACACGAATTAGAACTGTCCAGCCCCTACCTCAATTGGGTTTTGTAAGAACTTCGCATCCGGAATGGCACTTTGACTCTTCTCTAATTTCCTCCATTATCTTCGCCTCCAGAAAACCTTTTCTTCCAGTCGATGCGACTTCTTTGTTTTTCTCACCATGGCAGCCTCTCCGCCATCGTGGCGTCCTATTTGCTGTTTACGGGAATCCTTGCAGGATCCGGGTTGGAGAATGGAGAGGTCCAGGCAAATGGACAGTTTCTCTCCGGCGGAGCATCCCTTGGCCAGGAAGAGGCCCTGTCCTTGGAGATTGAATCTCCGGCATCTGGTCAATTACCTCCGCCTCCTACCGCAGCACCGGCTCTTGCGAGAATCGGTGGCTCCATGCTTTCCGTGAGCCACTTGGCAACCGCCGCATCAAACAGCGACTTCGGCCAGTTTAACTCTGCAGCCCAGACTTTGGTCGAATATGTTGATAACATCGTGGTGAGCGCCGAGGGAATCGCTCCCGGAACAGAGCTCATCCTGACTGTAGCGTGGAATGTGTCCGGACAGTCCGTTTTCAGCGCTCCGGACCGTATTCGCACTAGAAGCAGACTCCTCCTGGATGCTGCCGGCATAGATCTGGATCCTGACCCAGACGCTCCGGAGCCACCTAGACAGGTATGGTCCCGGGATTTGTCAAATTACGAGAAAACCACCGAAGGAGAATTCGGCCAGGTCCAATTTGATTTTCTCGTGCAGGCAGAAGTCCCCAGCCCCGGAAATATTCGTATGCGCAGTGCCGCCGGGGTAATTGTCGGCGCCTCAGGGTCTACCTTCACAGGAACCTATAATTGCCAGGCAACGGCTACGTTCACCGCTGAAGTAATCGGAGCGACTGACCTCAGAACCAAAAGCGGCGAGACGCTCTATCGATGGACGACCAACTCGCACTCTGGCATCGCCTATGGATCCCGTGATGATAATCCACCTCAGAGCCCCACGCTCACAATTGGCGCGTCGGAGGTCGGGGAGGAATTCTCTTCGCTATCGTGGGACTCCAAAGAAAATCACTTCTATCTGATCGAATCTGCTGGGAGTAATGGCCTTTGGTCCCTCGTGTCCGAAGTGCCCGGAACTGGTCTACCTCTCCGAATTACCCTGCTCAATGAGCGCAGACCTACAGAATATCGTATCCGGGAAATTTTCGGATCTCAATCTCGGGATCACGTTGTGAGAGCCCCGGGGCTGCAGGTTCTGAGGAACAGCGATAACGGTCTGGGCATACGCCTTGCATGGAACACCCACCCTCAGGAGATCTACCAGCTCAACGAAATCCTTCCTGATGGAAGTGAATCACCCGCTTTTGCGGTGTCTGGCGACGGGGCTGCAACCTGGTTCGACTTCGTTCCCGAAAACCAGCGCCGAGTGTTTCAGGTGAGAGCTATTAAAAATTAGAGATCATGACCGACATCCGGAAGCGCATTGTCAGGCAAGATGCCGGGCTGCCTCTTTGGCGAAATAAGTCAGGATCACATCCGCACCGGCTCTCTTGATTCCTAACAGGCTCTCAAGAATCACGGCCTTCTCATCAAGCCATCCTGCGGCGCTTGCTGACTTGATCATCAGGTATTCACCACTGACCTGGTAAGCGGCCAGAGGGAGGGGAGTCTCCTGCCGCAGGGTCGCAATAACATCAAGGTAGGGGCCCGCAGGCTTGACCATGATCATGTCTGCCCCTTCCTCTTCATCCAAGCGAAGCTCGCGAACCGCCTCTCTTATATTGGCGGGGTCCATCTGATAGCTTTGCTTGTCTCCGTCTTTGGGGGCAGAATCGAGAGCCCCTCGGAATGGCCCGTAATAAGACGACGCGTATTTAGCTGTATAGCTCAGAATGGAGACTCCTTCATGGCCAGCATGGTCCAGCGCTGACCGAATCGCCCCCACTCGCCCGTCCATCATATCACTGGGTCCAACCATGTCCGCGCCTGCCTCGGCATGACAGAGCGCCTGACGACAGAGGACCTCAACCGTCTCGTCATTCAGCACCTCCCCTACCCCATTTTCTCCCCGGATCACCAAGCCGTCCTGCCCATCAGAATTATAGGGGTCTAGAGCGACATCTGTAATGACAACGAGGGACGGGAGAGCTGCTTTGAGAGCCCTGACCGCCCTTGGAACCAGTCCTTCTGGATTTACAGCTTCCTCCGCCTCCGTGGTTTTGAGCGCACTGTCAATCGCAGGGAAAAGGATGACACATGGAATTCCCAGAGCGTGAGCCTCGCCCGCTTCCTCAACAAGCCCCTTCAACGACCAGCGCGTGCACCCCGGCATTGAGAGAATACTCTCATTATCTTCCCGATCGTGGAGGAAGAGAGGGTAAACGAAATCCGATGGTGAGAGAGCAGTCTCTCCGACCATTGACCGGACGGCTGATGACTTACGGTTTCGCCTGGGGCGCTGGTAGAGATCCATGACTATATTCTACAGAGGTTTCAATTCATATCCATCCTGTCCGTCTTTGACGGACCACCCCAGACTCCGGATTTCCTCACGCAGGATATCCGCTCCCTCCCAATCCTTGTTTTCGCGAGCGAGCTGACGCTTTACAGCTACCGCTACCACTTCAGGCGGAGCCTCTGGAACTTCCAGATCTGGCAATCGCAAACCAAGAGCAGCGAGTATAGCGTGAAATCCAAGCCAGTTTACTCCCGGATCACCCTCGGTTCCGGCAATTCGGAGCCCCTTGAAAAGCTGTCCGAGCCCCTCCGGAGTATTAAGATCATCATTCAGGGCAGCCAATGCCGGATTAAACACCCCAAGATCATCAAGACCGCACAGATCTTTGTAAGGGGGCGTATTCTCTCCTTCTTTTCCGGCAGCCTTTGCAAGGAGGGCCTGTCCCCTCGTTAATTTAGATAAGGCCTCCCGAGCCGCATGCAGTCCGTCAAAGGTGAAATTAAGCTGCTTCCGATGATGAGCCCCTATCAGGGCATAACGCACTTCCATCGGCGTAGCCCCCGGATCCTTCTCCAAATCGGCCAGCGTATACAGATTGTTGAGTGACTTGGACATCTTCTCACCATCGACCATGAGAAATCGCGGATGAAACCATGTCCTCGCAAAATCCCCACCACACGCACACCGGGACTGCGCGATTTCATTCTCGTGATGTGGAAACTTGAGGTCCTCTCCCCCACTGTGAAGGTCGAAGCTTTCACCGAGGTATTTATAACTCATTGCGGAACACTCTAAGTGCCACCCGGGCCGACCCTCTCCCCAAGGGCTTTCCCAGTAGTTTTCGCCATCCTCAGGGCGGCGGCCCTTCCAGAGCACAAAATCGGAAACACTATCTTTTTCATATTCATCGGCGGTTGCCCTTTCTCCCTGCGTCTTTCCCAGTTCAAGGTCCTGCTGATCCAGACGAGCAAGTTTTCCGTAGTCCTCAAAAGAGGCAATCCGGAAGTAGACAGAGCCATCCTCTGATTCATAGGCATTCCCATTTTTAATCAGAGTCTCAATCATCGCGATCTGCTCAGGTATATGCTCAACCGCACTAGGTTCAATATGGGGCCTAAGACAATTGAGAGCCTTGCAGTCCCCGTGAAATCGGCTTGTCCATTTTTCGGTAAAATCCGCAAGAGACATTCCCGCTTCCTGTGAATCACGTATCGTCTTGTCGTCAACATCCGTGATATTGCGAACGTGCTTCGTTCTCGTTCCTCCGACTTCCAAGACCCGCCGCAGGACATCATTCAGGACGAAGGTTCTGAAATTACCGATATGTGCCGGGCCATAAACGGTGGGGCCACAGCAGTAAAAACCAAAGACCTTGCCATCGGCTGGCTCCAACACGCGCATCTCGCGCGTCATGGTATCGAACAAACGCACGCCGTGCTCTAACGGGACCACCCCCTCTCCGCAAGCCTCAGCTTAATCCCGGAGATCTGTTCCGGGGTAATATCAGAAGAGAAACACCTGAAAGCATGGAAGCCCGCAGCTTATTCGAAAATCCCAGCTTATCCCTAATGCGAAAAAACGACCCCTTGCAGTGACCCTTTCTCCTGCTACACGTTCAGGTGTGGCCTCCCCCGAAAAAGCTCCGTTCACACCTGAACAGAAACGGGCCCTTCTCATAGGCGGAGGGCTGATTCTAGCAGCTGCCTTCTTTCTCTTACTTATCTGGCTGGGAATGTTCCTCCCAGGATTTGCTGGTGAGGTGTTCCGTAAGATGGCCGGGTTTCTCTGGACTCCTCTCATCCTTGATTTCTCACTTTTTATTCTAGGAGTCATCCTTGTGCTCTCCCTGAATTGGTATATTCGATTCAGAAAAGGAGATGAATGCGTCTACCTGGAGCAAGTAGTAGACCCTCCAGCCGGGCTACCAGAAAGAGCCCGCTCCGCCATCTTTAAAGAGGAACCTGAACCTCAAGGCCTTGGCCCAAAACTCGCCGCCATTGAAGGAGCTCTCGCACTCAATGATCTTTCTGAGGCCACCAGCCTTCTTTTTGAGCTCCCTGAGAGCCACTTGGAGGACTCTGAGGTCCTCGCGTTGAGAATTGCCCTTGCCCGGCGCAAGGAGCATACCGGGAAAGCAGACCAGCTCCTCCAAAAACTTATGGCTCAGTCTCCCGAGCACCCTCTTTGTAAGAATGAGGAGAACCCGGGGTTCCCCCAGCAAGGTTGAGGCGTTCCCCACAGCGACGGCAGTAGCGCGCATCAAGGAGATGCCCGTGCACCCCGCATGATGGGCAGGCATCTGTTGTCTCATCCTGCCTGTTCATCGCCGCGTTGACAGTTTCCCCGATTACGATGCCTGTTGGAACCGCCATTATAGAATATCCAATTAAGACACAGAGCGCGGACAGAAACTTTCCCTCCACCGTAAGAGGAGCAAGATCCCCGTATCCCAAGGTCGTGACTGTTACTATCGCCCAGTAAATACTTACTGGGATATTAGAAAACTTACTCTGCGGTTGGCCTGACTCGAGGAGATAGGCAAGTGTCCCCATGATGGTAGCCAGAATCACCATTGCGAAAAAGAAGACTGTAATTTTAGCACGACTAGCAAGCAATCCACGCATGATAATACTGGCTCCCCGCATATGACCGACCATCTTGAGGACCCGGAACATTCTCAGCAGGCGGAGAATGCGAATTACCAGCAGGGATTGGCTTCCTACGAAAAACATGCCGAGAAAGGTCGGGATCCACGACAGGAAGTCGATAATTCCAAAAAAGCTGAAGATATAACGAGCCGGGCGACGCACCACCCAGATTCTCACAAAGTATTCGGCCATAAAAAGCAGGGTGAATCCCCACTCCGCTACCTTGAGCGCCCCTCCCCAGCGCATCGCGAAAGAGTCGATGCTATCCAGCATGACCGCTACAACACTCAGGCCGATAGCCCACAGCAGCAACACATCAAAAGCCTTTCCTGACTTCGTCTCTGCCTCGAAGATAATCGTCCAGAGACGCTCTCGTACTCCATTGCGCCCGGACCGCGAAAAGTCGTCAGACATCAGATTTTACCATTGCTAAATTCTGCTTCCGGAAAATCCGCTCCATCAGGGCACTCGATACTGCCAGGAAGCGAACGGCCAAGACACATGCACCGCCAGCCCTTGCTTCTCTCATTCATCACGCCCGAGGAGATTTCTCGTCTGCTCAACCGAGCGACGATTGTATTCATCGTCGCTAATGATCGTAGGCTCAGGAAAAACCTCGCGCCTTAAGTCAGTGCGGATATTACTCGGCTTGTCTACCAGCGCTTCTGCACCCTCTCGAGCTCCCGCCGTGGCAAAGGGTCCAGTTTTCATTCTCTGGTTATCAAACCGTGACTTTCTCGCAAGATGAGCAGGACTGGTAATCTGAACCCCGGGTTTCTCTTGGAAACGGCTTTGATGGCCGTTCCGCCGGTAACTCTCCATCTGCAGTTTGCGCGAATTCTTCCACTTGGTGGATTCATAATTACCCGCGCTGTAGACAGATTTCCCAACTCCCCCACCAAAGAAGACATTCCTCTTCGAGTCATATTGACTCCGAACAGGTCCAGTAAAGTTGCCCCGCTCGTCTCTTTTTAAGGAACGAGAATCAAAGGCAAAGCGCTCTTCAAGAGCCTTGTAACCTTCGGCTTCGCCCAATGCAATAACCTGCTTATCTCTCTTCCGTGGCTTAACGGTATTCGCTCCGCTGTCAGCACCGAAACCGCCAATACTCGAACAAGAACTAAACGCGACGAGACCTGCTGGGAGGCACCCGCACCAAAGAAGACGAGAAAAAAAATTCAACGCACAAGCGTGAAGGGCCTGAAAACCCTTGTCAATGGCGCAGGCTAGACCGTCTGACCTTTCCGAATCGGGAATTTGATCTCCGGACCTCGAATTCATATACTAGCGTCGTGAAAACCTCCCTTTTCAATCAAACCCCGGAAGAACTCTCCGAGGTTCTCAATGATTTGGGAGAGCCCTCCTACCGAGGAGAGCAGATTCTNGACTGGCTATGGAGGAAGCGTACGAACTCGATCGACGAGATGAGTAATCTTCCTGCCAGATTAAGAGACCAGCTAAAAGCGAGCTTCTCCCTGCAATCCCTGAGCCCTGCCCGCGCGCAGGGCTCCTCCGACAGCACGCGTAAATTTCTCTTTCGCTTACACGACGGGCGCTTCGTCGAAACCGTTCTGATCCCAGCCTCTCCTGCACTTTACGGGGAACGTTCGGATCGACGCACTCTCTGCGTATCTTCCCAAGTGGGATGTGCCTTCGGATGTAAATTTTGCGCATCCGGACTCGACGGGTTCACACGAAATCTCTCTGCCGACGAAATTGCGGGGCAAGTCCTCCTCGCGGAGGAGATCAGCAGCGAAAAGGTCAATAATATCGTTTTCATGGGAATGGGAGAGCCCCTGGCCAATCTTTCACAACTTCTCAGAGCGCTCACTTTGATTACTGCTCCCTGGGGACTGGGTATCGGAGCGCGCCATCTTACCGTATCGACCTCAGGGCTAGTACCTCAGATTCGTAAGCTGGCTGATCATCCACAGCAGATTCGCCTCGCAGTCTCCCTCCACGGGGCAAGCGATGAGGTTAGGANCCAGATCATGCCGATCAACAGGAAGTGGCCAGTAACCAAACTATTTGAAGCGCTGAAATACTGGAACATGCGCAAATCCCAAAAAATCACTTTGGAGTATATTCTGATCGACGGTCTCAACGCGGACTCTGGCCACGCTCACTTGCTCGCCAGACGAGCACAATCCCTGAATGCCAAGGTCAACCTCATACCTTACAATACGGTTGAAGGGCTAAGCTGGAAGCGTCCCACCGAGGACGCATGCCGAGCTTTCAAAAGCACACTCGCTGAACATGGTGTTCCTGCGACCCTCCGCCTCGAAAAGGGCCATGATATCGATGCCGCCTGCGGCCAGCTTCGATTAAAGGAGAAAAAGTCTCTGAAGGAACACTGAGGCTAAAAGGGGATTTCGCCGCCATCGTCATCGAATTCACCCGCCGCGGGAGATCCCCCCTGCCGCTGCGATGCCGGAGGAGATGATTGCTGGCCAGACGAGGAGCCCTCCCCGCGTGGCTGCCCTCCTCCACGACCGTCAGAAAGAAACTGCATGTTCTCACCTACCACCTTGAGCTTACTCCGCTTCTGCCCCGTGGTCTTGTCATCCCATGTGTCCATCTGGAGGCGACCCTCAATATAGACGGGCCGACCCTTCCCCAGATATTGCTGAGCGAGCTCCGCCTGCCTCGCCCACAGAGTGACATCGATGAACGTCGTCTCTTCTATCCGTTCGCCCTGGTCATTGTTCCGCACTCTGTTCACCGCTAATCCCAGCTCTGCAACAGCAGTCCCCTTGGGCGTGTAGCGTAGCTCAGGGTCCCGGGTGAGATTCCCGATGAGCATCACCTTATTTAAATTGGCCATAGCGAGGACGGTAGCTGGGGATGAGATTCCACCAAGGAAATTTTGAATTCGGCCGTCTGCTCAACCCTTTCGTGGATAGCCGGTAGACAAAAAACGGCGCGCTCACGCGCACCGTTCAGACTTCGCAACCTTCCCGGGTTACGAATTTTCAATGGTCTACTGCTGTTAGCCCAACCGCTGGTAATGTTGAAGGTGAACCAGAGCGTTAAGCTTCAATTTAACTTGGATTTTTTGTACCTGCTGAGCGTCCGCCTGAAAGATATAATTCACGTAATGCCCGCCATCGAGGTGCCGGGCATTGTAGGCAAATTTATGGCGGCCTAGCTGCTTGATTTCTTCAAGCTTGGCTCCCTCCGCCTCCATCTCCTTGGCGACAGCTCCCACAAGATCGTCAACGCTATCTTCCTTCCCTTTCGTGTTCAGAACAATCAGGCCTTCGTATTTCCTGTCCATCTTCTGTTTTCTTGGGTTTCGATTTGGAATCGGTTTTTGTTTTTTGCGCCTTGGGGCGCACATTGAAGCGGCTGGCAGCCTTGCTGATACCTTCAGCGAGGGCAANCTGCACAGCATCNACAGCGGTGGCAAGCGCCTTTTCCGCCGCTTCTNTCTCANCGGGCCCGAACCGACCAAGTACATGCCCNCTGAGCCTCNCACCCGANACCCCACNGATTCCGACTTTGAGACGGGGAAATGACTGAGANCCCAGATCNGANAGNAGGCTCTTAATGCCATTATGGCCACCGGCNCTTCCATTCAGTCGAAACCGGTGCTGCCCCAGNGGCAGNGCNACATCATCATAAACCACCAGAATACTTTCAGGGGCAATCTTGTAAAAACGGGAAACNGNAGCAACNGNACGGCCACTGAGATTCATGTAGGTCTGGGGCTTGAGAAACAGAANTCCCNCNGCAGAGCGACACATTTCCGCCTGCCATTTCTTCTCAGGNCGAAANGCCAANCCNGCGGCGGTCGCCACTCTGTCCAGAATTTCGAAGCCCACATTGTGCCTNGTCCCAGCATACTCCTTACCGGGATTTCCCAANCCTACAANCAGTTGTGGAATATCAGNCACCTATGTCCCTTAGCNCTTNCNGCGAGGAAANGCGCNCTGAAAATTGCCTGCNAGACNTNNNCNCNCTCCCTGCATGANAAAACCCGGGGTTGTGCCCCGGGTCTGGATGGGGCCTCCGAAGCCCGCCGAAAAGTTTGCGGGGCTAGCCGTTGGATGCTTCAGCTCCCGTTGCTTCAGAGGCTGCATCAGCATCGGAACCTCCATCTTCCTCCCCTGTGGCAGCCTCACTGAGAGCCACCCGGGTTTTCGCTACAAGTGCAACCACTACTTCGTGCCCGAGAGTTGGCGAGACCCCTTCCGGCCAGCTCATACCGCCGACACTGAGAACATCTCCGACATTCAGCGCACTCGCATCGCCCTCAATCGTTTCTGGAAGGTCCTTGGGCAAACATTTGATCTCCAAGCTATAGATCATCTGTTCCAGCTGGCCGCCAAGCTTCACTCCTACCGCTTCGCCCACAAGCGAAACGGGTATCTGTGCCGTGATCTCAGTCTTGTCGTCGACGGCAATAAAGTCAGCATGCAACACCTTTCCGCTGAGCGGGTCGTGTTGGAGGTCCTTGAGGAAGGCTAGCTGGCTGCTCCCGCCATCCAGTTCGAGGTCAACCAGAACGTTAGTAGACGCAGTATCAGCCAACATTTCACGAACCCCCTTGGCGCTCACTTTAACATTCCGATTTTCAGAACCGCCACCATATACCACGGAGGGGATAAACCCTTCCCGGCGCATGCGCTTAAGCACACCACTGCCGGTGCGCTTCCGATCTTCCGCTCTGAGTGAGTGCGTTTTAGCCATTTGTCTGCGAGGTTTGTTTCTCCCACAAAGCGTTTTACGCTCAGGAGGGGGGCGGTTAGCTACACGGATCCACCGTCGATGTCAAAGAGAGAACTAACCGATTTTCCATTGTGAATCCTGAGGATCGCCTCTCCGAGATGCCCCGCAATGTCCAGAGAAGTCACCTTGGTGCGACAGGCATCGGGTGGAGGAGGAGTAGAATTTGTAGTAATCAGCTCATCTATTGCAGAATCCATGATCCGCTCACATCCAAGATCCCCGAGAACTGCATGAGAGACTCCTGCGAAAATCCGCCCTGCTCCGTTACTTTTCAGAGTCTCCGCAGCAGCGCACAGGGTTCCAGCCGTCTCCGTCATATCGTCCACAATGATGGCATCGCGCCCCTCAACCTCTCCAATGAGCTTCATCGGTTCTACCACAGTTGCAGAAATTCTCTGCTTCGCAACGATTGCGAGTTCCGCCCCAAGGACATCCGCATAGCTTCTTGCCATCTTGACCCCTCCCACATCGGGCGAAACCACGGTGAGCTCCCGGTCATAGTTCTTGCGCTGTTCACGCAGATGCTTGAGCAGGACCGGCTTGGCATACAGATGGTCCACCGGAATATCGAAGAAACCCTGCACCTGGGCGGCATGCAGGTCCATGGTGAGAACCCTGTCAACACCGGCAGCTTCAATCAGATTAGCTACTAGCTTCGCTGTAATTGGGGCGCGGGGCTTATCCTTACGGTCCTGCCGCGCATAACCGAAAAATGGAATCACTGCCGTTATCCGCTCGGCGCTGGCACGACGAACGGCATCAACCATGATGAGCAGTTCCATGAGGTTCTGGTTAGTCGGCGGGCAAGTGGGCTGAATCAGGAACACATCCTGCCTTCGAACATTTTCATCGATCCTCACGTATGTTTCTCCATCAGGAAAACTGCTGACCTCCGCCTTGGCCAAAGGGCTGCCTATCTGGTCAGCGATTCCCTGAGCGAGCGAGGGGTGGGCGTTCCCGGTGAGAAGTTTCATGAAGTTGGTGGGGACACTTTGGTTATTAGTTTCGGGCGCACAGGGCGAGTAGAATCGATCAGAGCCTGCACTCAGACCTGAGAATTCAGGTTTGTTGGCCTATCACCTGCTCCCCCGCCTCAGAAGCACTACAGGAATGGTCCGGAGAAGGATCTTGAGGTCGAGACCCAGAGACCAGTTGTCGATATATTCAAGGTCCAGTCTCACCCACTCATCAAAGTTGGTAATCTTGTTCCGACCTTCAACCTGCCAGAGGCAGGTAATTCCCGGTTTCACACTTAGACGACGCCGATGCTCCGATTTGGCGAACTGTTCTACTTCATAGGTAGGAAGGGGGCGCGGACCCACGAGACTCATTTCCCCGCGCAACACATTCAGGATCTGGGGCAGTTCGTCGATACTGGTTCGACGAAGAAAACTGCCAAACCTGAAGACCCTCGGATCCTTCTCGAGCTTGAAAACCGGACCTGACATTTCATTTCCCTGAGACTCCTTAACGGCATCAAGCTGAGATTCAGCACCCGGATGCATCGTCCGAAATTTCCACATCATAAAAGGCTTTCCATGGCGTCCTGCTCTTTTCTGTCGGAAGAAGACTGGACCCTTGGGGCTACTTATCTTGATGGCAAGAGCAACCCACCACCAAATCAGGACGAGAGAAATCGCAAGGACGACAGCAGACAGGACAACATCCACCATCGTCTTGATCCAAAGGGCCCATGACAGCTCCGGGGTCGAACGTAAAACCAGCATTGGGTTTCCTCCCATACTGTCAAAATCCGGTCGCGCCACCTGCGCTTGGAGAAATCCTGCTGAAATCCAAGCCTCTACACCCTGTAGTTCACAAATCTCGATCAGCTCTGCGAGCTCGCCAAACTCGGTCTGCTTGGGAGCAAAGATCGCCCGCGCAACTGATTCATCCTTTAGCACCCTGCTGAAATTATCGGGGCTGCTTTCGGTGGGGTGATAGTGAGCCACCACCTTGTATTGACCGAGAACCTCTGCTGAGAGGCTTGTCTCAAACTCTGTGATAGCCTCCTTCGATCCCACATAGATGACCGCTTCCTTTGCGTCTTCTGCTCGCACGGAATGCAGCACAAAGCTTCGAACCATCCCCTCCCGTGCCAGCACAAGACACACCGCGATGGGCACTGCTACACCGAGCGTAAGCCTCGGAGTGTCGCCAAGTTTCAGAAACACCACTAACGCCCCTACAACCACTCCTACGATAATGAGGGATTTAAACATCTGGGATAATGAGTCCCTGATACGTTTGCGCAAGGGATGGCGGTAAAACCCAAAGGCTCCCAGTGCAACCGGAGTAAGGGGCACAATAACGACCAACAGGGGAATCAGGTCCGTAAGTCCAACTTCAACCGGATTACCCCCTCCGGGCCATATCCCCCATTTTATGAGAGTCCTCAGGAGATCCTCCCGGACTGAGGCACTGATGACAAAGGCCAGGTAGACCAGTGCGGCATCGGCAAACTGCAGTGCTTGTACTGAAAGCGCTTCTTTGCGTCCTTGGGCCATCACTCTTGTTCGGGGTCTACCGGCTTGGGAAACCGACTGAGAATATCGTCCGGAAAGTCAGGCCGGATTTTTCCATCCTGCAATGATTTTATATAGAATCCCACTATTTCCCGTCTCTGTCGGAATTCCTGCGGCTGACTGAAGCGATACCCCCGACGAATTGAAAGCTCGAGGTATTCCCTTGAGAGCAGAAAACAGCCGAGAGCTTCCTCAGGCCTGCGACTAAACCAGTGCTGTTTGCCTCGAAGAGCGAGATGATGAGAAAGTCCTGCGAAGGCCCCAAACTTGCGCTCTCTTCGTCGAGCGACCCGGATTGCTTCCCGGTGGACGTCGGCCGCTTCATCAAAATTTCCGAGTAAATCATAAACTAGTCCAAGCTCAACCAGAGCGCGGGCATCCAGGGGATGGCGCCTGCGCGCAACCTCCAAGCCCCAACGAGCTTCCTCCAGACACACCCTCATCTCAGAGCGAAGCTCATCAGGCGTGCGTGCATAGACACTCAACTGAAGGCGCCCATACAATTCTGCAGAGGAGTAATGAGGGCTCTTTTCCACGAGCTGGCGTAATCTTGGCAACTCGGCAAGGCTCACCTCGTAATTCGTCGCCCTTTCTTTTTCCCACTTGAGCCATTGGCCCATGTGCAGAGTTTCTTTGCCGGTGGCAAACATTCCCAGAGAGATCATGACAACCACAAGCGCTCCGTGGATAAGCTTCGCTGAAGTTGCACGGATAACCCCGGGTGAGGGGAACAGTAATCCCGTCACTAGCGCTACCAGCATTAGAATAGGAAGGAGATGTGTCTGGAAATCAAATGCGGCATGAAGCATTCCGCCTGCCATGGCCCCAACACAACCTACTCCCAAACCTCGCTCGAAAGAGGACCCCTCTGAGCCATTCCGGGAAATTCTCACCACTGCTCCCAAGACAACGATCAACAGGAATCCAACGAGGAGAATGAGGCCCGCCATCCCATAATCGCACAGCACCTGGAGATATTCGCTATGCGCAAGCTCCGGATCATTGACCCAGCTGGGAATGTCCGTATCCCAGTGCTGGACTGCAAGATACCGATAGCTCTGGCTTCCGTTACCGAACAAAGGTTTCTCCTGCCAGATTTCAAAAGCAACCGCTGCAAGTCCTAGTCGCGAACTTGAGCCCAAGAGATTCCCCACCTCCGAGTCCTGACCTCTCTCCTCGCTCAGAGCTGACGTCGACAGAGAGACTACGGCCAGCACAACCAGGCCGAGAGCGGCAAACGCCACGCAACCCATAACCCATGCGCCCAGAGCCCGACTTCTTACCCGCAAGAAAACCAAGATCGCAAAGACACAGCCAACCCCTCCCGTCATAGCCGCGAAACCAGCACGGGATTTGGTCAACCATGCAAGCCAGATCCCGAGAAGGACAAGAAGCAATAGAGGCCCCCTCTGCATCCACGAAGGCCTGCAGAGCACGAGACCGGCACACAGTGGCATTGTGATGGCAAGAAGCCCTGCCAGGTTATTCCACTGCCAGAAAAGCCCGCTCACACCCTCGCTGCTGGGACGCTGGTGTCGAAAGAAGGTGAAGCTCGGATCAAAGAAGTATTGGTAAAGCCCTGCGAGCAGCTGCATTCCCAGCACGACAACAATCCCAACAAACACAAGGAGCCGCTCACGACGACCAATCGCGCACGTCGACACCGTCGCTAGAGTCAGCCACGCCATGCTGAGTAAGTGAAGGTCATGGCGACCAAGGTCCCAGACATCTGAGAAGAACGCTCTGGCCGCGAAATACAAAAACACGGGCCCCCCCCCAATGAGCAGGGGCAAGCTTATCGCCCGACCAGATCGAATCGCGTCCGTCAGCCCTAGAAATGCAGCCAGGCCAACCAAAGGAACGGCCACGGCACTGCGGTGGAGCTCGAGCCCTCCCCCAATGAGGACGGCAACGAGCCACCCTGCCATCAGACAAATCAACGCAAACCAGGAAAGCCATCTGCTCTCCTTCTGTCCCTCTTGAAACGTTCGATTTTTCATTACTTCGGCACCTTGAAAAACAAGAGATTTTGGTCTCAGCGAACTGCGGTAAACCACCCGACTAAGACTAACCAGCCTATCAGAGAAATTAAAAGGCTCCGGCTCCGCAGGAGCAAATACTCCGGGGTCTCCACGGAGGTCGATCCCCACGCCAGCTTCAGATAGCTCAGCAATCCCCACAGAGCAGGAACAGCGGTCAGGATGAAGGGCATTCGATCCGACCTGCTGAGACAGTAGGCCAAATAAATGGACCCAGCGAATAACGCACTACACCCAATTAGAACGTTCAGAAGTTCGGCGGTGTATCCCCGAAGAGCCCGGCGTGTTGAACCAAGAGCCATGCCCGAGCTCTCCATAAGCAACCACTCTCCCTTTCTTTTTCCGAAACCCAGAAGAAGCGCGAGGAAATAGGTGCATCCCACGAGCCATCCGGTGGGATGGGCCGTAAAATCGAAACTCTGAAGAGCGAACGCCCCAGCTGCAACCCGGGCAACAAATCCAAGCCCAATGACAAGGACATCAACTAGAGGAAGGCCTCGAAGGCAGAAGGAATACAACCATGAAAGCAGGTAATACCCGATTAACACCCGGGTCACACTGCCTCCGCCGTAAAACACAAATGAAAGACCAAGTGCGGTGCCGACCAAGACGATTACTACAACCCACGCCACCCGAACGGCAATATGCCCGGCTGCGATCGGTCGATCCCGTTTGTCAGGGTGACAGCGGTCCTCCTTTCGATTGAAAATATCGTTTGCCAGATAAACTGCGCTGGAAACCAGACAGAAACAAATCGCCGCAGGTAAAACCGCAAACCAGGCCGAACCATCAAAGACCGCTCCGTGAAAAAGAAGAGCCGCCAGACAGAACCCACTCTTCGTCCAGTGATTGACGCGCAGGGAAACCAGCCACCTGCAGATCAGAGTTCGAATCAATGCTGTTGATGTCCCTGACATTAGAATCCCTGATGGAGGCCCACTATTTTCCCGACCATAATTCTCGTGGTCAACGACCTGACCCTGCTCCCGCATACTTCCTCACATCCATAAAATTCGGCAACGCTCCGAATGCTACCCAGAGATTCTTCATTTCGGGCACCGGCCCTTCAGCCAAGGTGTTCCATTCTTTTGCGGAAATCGGGACCATCCACCAGGTAGCGGGATCGTATGAGCTCCCTAGCTCCTTTAGATCCCCTAGAGCGTTGAGACTCCCTGCCAGCCCCTCGAGGGCACTCCTGTCTCGAGCGGCGACCACCCCGCGATGACCTGACAGCTCTTTGGGTTTCCACCGTTCCTTCCCCCACGGACGCACAATAAAATCATTGCCATTAAAGTAGTCATGTAAAGCGAGCTTGATGCTAACTCCATAGTCTGGCCGTCGAGCAGGGGCAGGTTTCATTTCACGGGTCCAGAGGAAAACACGCTCACCTGGCTCACCTCCTATTGGCCGGAGGTGGCCCCTCCCGAGCAATGAAAGCAGAGTAGAACGGTTTGACCCCTCAGTTGCGTTCACCCCGCGCTGCCTCTTCCCGAGGGTTCTTTCATCGAAAAGCACATAATCCGCATCCTGAACCGAAGAAGCCTTCTCTCTTTCAAAAAGTGCAAGGTGAAAGGCCCCATAAGAAACAAGCCCGCTACTAAGCACAGCCCCCTTCCCCGGAGGAAGGTCTGCCGGTGCGATTCTACTCCACGCACCCCAAACTCGCTGATTGTGGTCAACAGGATTTTTCGCACCATCGGCCAGTCGGCCAATAAAGTCTCCATAGGAGCCCATCGGCCAGAACCCATCAGTCGAAGGATATAAAGTCGGAGCAGAGATAACTACAGTTGCCTGTTTCCAAGCGGCCATCCGCACCCCGAATACCCACGGCAATGCAGTCCCTAGCAGAGTGATGAGAACTGCCAGCCGGCCCAATCGCCCTTGTGCGAGATGATTCCAGCAATCACGACCGCGGTCGGAAAAGAGAGTGAGGAGAATTGCCAGAGCTGGCAAAAAAAGATGGCGAGGCGTGTAGAGCACACACCCGTAAAAAATCAGCGGAAGCAGCACCGAGAGAGCCATCAGCGCTCGGAAGAGCGATCCTCTGGATGCTAGACCCATCGCAAAGCTGATTAACAGGAGAAGAAGCGCTCCCAGGCCTCCTCCGACAAAGGCAAAGAAAGTTGGGAGGACAAAAAACGGGGTAGGTAATGCTGCGAACTTCTCACTCAGCAGCAGTCCAAGAATAATGGCAAAAACCGTGCCAATAATCATGGCTTGTACTCGCTGGTCCCGGAGGGTCGCACGGACAGATTCCTCCTGTGCCGCAAAGAGCGCTAGCAGAGGCATGAGCAAAAGAGCGTCCTGGCGCGTAGCAGTAGCTGCCCAGGCAAGTATTCCCACGAGGCAAACCCGGACCCTTGACTGAGCGCCTGCAGACTTGTCCCGCCTTGATGACTTATGGTCATGCCCCAGCATTACCGCCAGCAGCAGCAGAAAGGCGGCCGAAAGCATGTTGGGAGAGAGGAACACTCCTGAGAAGGCAAGAACAGGCGTGAAGAGTGCACCGTAAAGAGCCGCGACCTGCACTCCTGACCACCTTTTTCGAGCCCACACTGCCGCGAGCAGAGCCAGTGCAAAGAGGGTAATAGTGAGAAGGTTGCCTTCTCGGACTATCTCCATCGATCTCTGATCACCAGCCAAACGCACCTTGAGCCATGCGGCGGTAATCCAGTATGACAAATACTGCTTGTCGTAGTTATAACTATCGTTAGCAGCTACCGCTCTATCCTTGGCGATCAGGCGAAGGGATCCTTCCAAGAGCGAAGCTTGGTCGCTTTCCCGCATGACGGGTCCCACTGCCCAGATTTCCAGACATATCCACGAGACCGCTACTACAGAAGCAGCAAGGCGCATTGTCCCGGACCGACGTATTCTCATCATAGTGTCGCAGGATTCAGAACCGCGAGATATTGGAGTCTCCTTCCGAACAAAGCGTTGAGAAAACAAGGGTAAATATCGAGTGATTTATGCTCTTTGTGAATCGAAAGGCCCGATTCTTTGAAGAGATCATGCCATCCCTTCAGGTCAGGATAGCGGTAGAGGCAGCGCACTCCATAGCCTGCATTCGCAGCCCAGTCTATAAGGCTGATGCGAGGCCAAGCCAGAATCGGGCCGGTCTTGTGATCTTTGACGATTACCCTCCTCGCAGCGACACGGCACGCCTCCTCGAGAAGACGTAAGGGATCTTCCTCGTGGTGCAGGACATCGGCCAACAAGACGTTATCGAAAGAGTTGTCCGCATAAGGTATGGTCTCTCCGTCGTAGGGATCGACTGGTATCTCGCATTGCTTACGCGGGTGGGTTTCCAACCCCTGAGCCTCAAGACCACGCTCCTTCGCCAGAGCTCCGGAAAGAGTCCCGCTTCCACAACCAACATCAAGCAGGGACTCCCCCGAAGGCAGACAGCCACCGATAAGGCGGAGAAGGGACCTCTGCCGTCGCTCATATACGGGCGCATGTAGCTTGCGGAGGAGGGCCTTCATTCGGCCTCAATCGCGCCAAGAGATTTCTGAAACATCGGGGCGTACTGCCGCACAAAATTCAATGCCCGCTCCCGTGCTTTCTCATCAGAATTTTGAACCTCCTCTGGAGTCATTCCTTCTTCCAGTTCGGCATACACCATCACGCTCGGATATCCCCAACGGTTGTTTATATTTTTAAACATGTTGTCGAGAACGGTGAAAAGGATGCGCTCGAAATCCGAAGGGGTCGAACGCTCTGCCCCGATCCACCAGTAAAAATAGTGAGCCCGGATGTTGCGAATGATCCCGTCCTTCTCATTAAGCTTCCGAACAACCGTAAAATCCGTGACACTGATCGTCTCGTCTCCCACCGAAACGTCCACGACCTCTTTCCCCGCAATCCTCCAACCCTGCGCGCGAAGGCATACTTCTGGCCGGTGCAGGCTCCGCCGGTCTGTCCCACTCAGAATCAGGCTTGCTGAGATTCCTGCCTCCGTCGCCTCTGATTCGTTTGAAACCTTTGAAGCGATCGGCACATAAAGCATTTTAAGAATACCGGTATCCGCAGGAAGCCATTTCTTTTCTTCCTTGGTCACAGGCCGAGTAAACCCCACATGTCCACTGACGGCGTCTCGGCCAGGGAGTTTCAAAATCATACCCGCAGCCGAATTTTCCGCGGCGTTTGGAAAGCACACACAAAGCGCTATCGTCACTGAAACGAGGAGCAGCGCTACTCCGCTGCGCACTACTGCGTGTCTCGTTGTGATCATTCTGTCGAATCCTCCTGCTTTTCCATTGCCTCTCCCACAACTCGGGATCGCACACGTTTTCTCCCCAGAGACTTGAGGCCTCGATTGAGAATCTCGACCAGAATTACCATGCACAAAAGAGCAACGATAAACACCGCGATACCAGCACCCGTGTGAAACGCAGAGGGGTGATCGTCAGAGCCGATTGCAAACTCTTTGGAGACCCAGATTGTGCCATAATATAGGAGAAGCATCCTCACGAGATTGCCAAAAACCGCAAAGGGGATCGCACAGGCCGCGAGGAGGAGCCGGTGCCATCCTTTCCTCAGGGAAATATACCCATAAAGAAGGCTAACCATGCCCAGAGCGAAGAGCGACCGGAGGCCTGAACAGGCTACTGCAATTCCCAGCGAAAATCTTTCCCCGGCAGCAAGAGACTCAGTAGGCGGGGAAAACAGGGAGGTCCCCGAGCGAATGACTTCAACACCGGTGAGCTTGAGATAGCCCTCGGTTAGCCGGGTCATAAGAAGCTGCAGTGGGCTGGCAATGGGCTCGATTAAAAACACCAGCGGCCAAGTTAGTCCAAAGAGAATCCATAACCAGAATACCCGCTTAAAAAACTCGAGACCGAGAAACCAGAGGGCGAAGCCAGCCACGAAAAGTTGACCGGCAAAATAGCCAACGTATTTTTCATTCGCCTTGTAGCCCCCAAAATACACGAAGCACGCCAACGCCAGAACCACGAGCCCAAGGTAACTTGCCTTAGGAGTAATATCTGCAAACCGCTTTCTGGTCACATAAAAGAGAATCAGCACCACGGGGGGCACGAAATATCCAAAGGCCCACTCTGCCTGCTCCATTCTATAACCCTGCCTCATGTTGCTCCACAGAGTCGATCTCTCGAACATGTATCCTGTAGAGTAACCAAACCCGAAATAGAGGTATCCCATCACAGAGACCGCGCAACAAAGCATCACCGCAAGCGGCACACGATGACCTTTGTCAAATAGAGTGAGATGGCTGCTCATGAGAGGGGCATACCCAAGACCGAACGGTCAAGGCTGGCAAGAACTCAGTCGTCGCGATCCATATTCACCGGTAATCAAAAAGTTCCAGAACCTCTGCCAGAGCTCCATTGAGCCGGTCTATGGTCTCCGGCTTCAGCTTTTTCAAGTGGTTCCCGGGTTTGACCGATCGTTTGTGCGACAGCAGGTTTTCTCCGGAAACCTCGAAATCCGCCTTCTCGAGTATACGGGCAACGGCCTCCTGATCTTTGTCCAGCCCCGTGTGTGTGACGACCTTCCGGAGAAAATCGGGAAAAGCCGTTACCATTTCCTCGTATCGCAGGAAAAGCACGCCAGGCTTCCCAACGAGCCGGGCATGAAATTGCTCAAAATCTTGTGCGTATTGGCCAGCCTTGCCGAGCACCCACTGGTCTATGTCGGTTCGAAGCGCCTCTTTGCGAGCTTCCAAGTTTCCGCGATTATTCAAGGTGTGTGAGTCTCGAACTGAATAGTAATGCGATACGAGACAGTCCCTGGGATCCCGCAATAAAAGGACCGACCGGTAGAGCTCATGAGAGGGGACAGGATAAGCCCTCCGCAAGGTGCCATAATGGCATCCCGTGGGATGAAAGGCTCTGGCAAGAGTCGCCTTGTCAAAAAGTTGGCTCCCCTGATCCGGGTGAACTTTGACGAAATAGCTGCAGTAATCAACGTGCTCAAGCCCATTGGCAACCGCGAGCTTCTCGAGGGCCCGCGAAAGGAACATCGAGCCACATCGATAATAACTGTAGAACAAGACACTTGGAGGCCCTTCGGGCATGATTTCTCCCTGCAACCCCCGTTGCTCCTTCTTCCAGAGCAGCGAATTGTAGGCTCGGGAAAGCTTCACATATGTTTCCGGACATTGCTTCATAACCCATAGCCGAGCTCGGCGAGAGATACTGGTCGATTTGCTCATGATTCAAAGGTGCAGGTTTTTGGCAGGCACAAAGGGGCTTAGACTGGTTCTTTTTCTCCCTGTGCGACAACCTGCCTGACGATTTGCTCGAACCGTTTTTTCCATTCCGCGGGATCAGCCTGCTCCTTGAGCCACTCGCGGCCCGCGAGGCCCATCTGCATTCGTTGCTCCCGGCTCATTGCCTCCATCTTTTGCACGGCTTCGGCGAGCGCGACAGGGCTTCCACTTTCGTACAGCAGTCCTGTCACTCCGTGTTCCACGGTCTCTGTCAACCCTCCCGAAGATGATGCCAGCATCGGCTTGCCTTGATCATAGGACTCGTAGGTCACTAGCCCGAGAGGCTCCCACCATTCCGAAGGTGCAAGCATCGCCCGGCACCCGGCGACCATCTCTTCTTTCTCATCTCCATCTATGTAACCAACGTATTCCACTTTGGAACTCCTGGAGGCCGCAGCCTGCACCAGCTGTTCCTCATCCCCGGTTCCCCCCACCCTTAACAGGGGAGTGGATTCACCCAGCGACTTCTCTAATCTCTCCCATGAATCCAGTAAGGTCCTCACGCCCTTCTCCCTCACCAATCTCGCCAGGTAAAGATAGTAGCCCTCGTCCTTCTGCTCTGGCTCGTTTTCCAAATGGTCCCATGAGTGCCGCAGGGCAAACACCTGTTCTCGAGGCAGGCCCGCGCGAAGAAGGGTATCATGCATGAAATCGGAGATCCCGACCCAGCCCTTAACCGCGTCCAGCCATCCACTTTTATGCAACCTTTTTAAAGCCAGCGCAAAGAGGCCTGACTTGAGAATCGATCCCTGCCAGGCCCCGTTCATTATCTCCGCCCAGTAATTCCCGTTCAGACTCTCCTCTGCAACACGTGTGCCGGCCCAAAGAGTTCCACCAACAGAAAACGGCCGAAAATTGTGGACATACTGAATCACCGGGACTCCTGCCGCCAGAGCCTCCCGGTAGATCGAAGGAGATCCAACCGGGTACAGATTATGACAAAGCAAACAGTCAGGTCCGAAACTCTGAATCTTTTCCCGCAAGGCAGCGGCGGAGTCCTCATTACAAAACATTTTCCCAACCTGCCCCAGCTTCCCCGGGCCATCAGGTCCATCCCAGTCCCGGCTATCCCACCAGAGGCGATCAATCTCAAACTTTTCACCAGCGTGCCTGAAAATTCGCTCCACAGACTTCTCCTCTCCGCCGCGATGCCGGTAACGATTGAATAGTTGTAGGATCTTCATCACAGCCAACAATCTTAACCTTCGGGACCGGAACCGAAACCAGTGGAGCGGTCAGGAGGCTCTGACAGCATTCCTTTCATGCGAGAAGCTCTCGATAACAGGTAAGATGACCTTCCATTGTTCGGTCCCAGCTGTAACGACTACTGTGCTCTAAGCCCCTGCTGATGAGCTCTGGCTCCCGCGAGAGTGCTTCAAAAAGAGCCTCTGCCCCCTGGGCAGGAAGGACTGGATCAAAATATATCGCAGCGTCTCCACCAACCTCGGGAAGACTCGTCGTATTACTGCAGACGACGGGCGTTCCAGCTGCCATCGCCTCAATCACAGGCAATCCGAAACCTTCGTAGAGGGAGGGGAAAAAGAAGATGGATGCGTGCTGGTAGAGCGGCACCAAAATCTCATCAGGAATTCGGCCAAGCTCTATTAAGCGCTCTTTTCCACACAGGCGGCAGAACCGCTCGCGCAATTCGGCGGGAAGGGTCGCACCAGCCCGCACCAGCATAAAATCTGGCTCCCGGGCGAGGAACTCTGCGAAGACCTCGGGCAGGATCCCAAGATTCTTACGAGGGATCGCACTTCCTACGCTGAGAACGTAGGGCCGACCAGAGAGACTTTCCAGAGCAGCAGGTAAATCGATAGGGCTCCGGAAAGCATTCTGGTCGATTCCGTTCTCGACTACTCGAATTCTTTCGCGAGGAATTCCAGTAAGCTCCGTGACTTCATGGGCGGTGAATTCGGATACGGTGGTGAGCAGGTCAAAGCCGCTCAAGCGATCTGTTTGTCTCCGAACACGCGCAACCTGGGCTTTCGTCAACTCTCCGGGAAACCGGAGGGGAATAAGGTCGTGAACCGTGGCAAGGGTGCGTGGGGAACCCCGCAGGTGCGAAAGGAGGTGCCCAAGCCCTTGAGACAGCCCGTGTACTAAATCGTATTTCCCTGCCCGACCGACGCGCCAGCGATACAAGGCCCATTTGTCAAGAGCCCGGAAGATTCGGGAGGTTGAGCCCGCCATCAGTCCTTTATAGGGAACCAGAGGTGTGATCTCGAATCCATCAAGTCCTTCGAGGGCTTGCCTACGCACCACGGAGTCAAGGACTCCGAAATAGCGTTGCATGCTGACACTCCCAAAAGAGGGAGGAGTTGGAATCCACAGAACAGACGGCATGAGGATGGGGATTCGCCAGCTAGACGGGCCTGTACGATCCGGCACAGAACACTCTCAAAAATTACAGGGACCTGGCCTCACGAATACCACGTGGCGCGAGAACCGTTGCTTCCTCCGATTCTTTACCGGTAACAAGAGCTGCCTCCTCCCGGTCCTGACGCTCGCGCGTAAGACCAAGCGCGGCAACTCCAAGGAAAAACCCGAAGAAGAAGGGGTTGGGATAAGCGGTCAAAGAAAGAACTCCCAGAACTGATGCTCCGAGGATGGAGAATGCCAGAGCGGAGACGAGCCGCAGGAGAAACACCTCGTAGGAGACTCCCGCAGACATGCGAATGAGCCGCCGGTGCAGGAAGAACAACGATGGAATCAGGACCGCAAAGGCAGCACCTATAGGCACGTAGCCATATTGCAAAATAAGACGCACCGGTAAAACGTGCGCCCGGTAGCCGTCTTCTCCTTGGGCGATTTCCGCACCAAACGGAGCCCAGTTGCGGCTCTCAGACATCATATGAAACTCCATGAGACGCACGTGAAAGGTACGAACACGCAACAAGTCTGCCTTTGCCCCCGAATTTCCAAACATGTCGTAAAGAGCACTTTGCCATCCAGGAAGGTTATCCGAGAGATCGTCTCCAATGACAACGAGGAGCGCGAGTACAGTCGCTGCAAGACCATAAGTGGCCAGAGTCAGAATCCGGCTCCGGAGAACCACCAACCCGAACATCACACCCGGAATAATCAGCAAAGGCCCACGCTTCAGGGAAAGAATTGCGGTAACGGCAAAGAGCAGGAAGAGAAGCATCATCACGATGATGGGAAAAATTCGGTATTCCCTCGGAATTTTACCACGAAATAAGAGCGGAGAGAGACAGATCGCAGCGCATATGGACATCGAAGTCGAAAGGGGCCCTTGCGCAGAGAACGGGCCGAAAATCCCTTCCCCCCAGAGAAGGTATTTCAAGTTGATAGAAAATCCCGAGTGCATGTAGTCATGCTCGAAATCAAAGAGGCCAAAGAAAAAGTGGCCCAAGGCGTGGAACGCTGCTGGCACCATCAGAATGAGGACGAACCTGAAGAATTTCTGAACGTCAGCTACTCCCGGCAAAGCCAATGGTAGCACAAAAATTAGCCCGTAGTAGGCCGAGCTGTTGGCAAGTGGCTTGAGGGCCTGCATCCCAATCCCAAAGCGTGCGAGAGCGGTGGCAGCGGTAACTCCAACGAGCAGAGCCGCAATACCTAGGAGCGTGGTATCTCTGCGCGTCATTGGTCGTACCCGAAGCGCAAACCCAGCCAGATAATGAATGAAAATCCCAAGGAGCATCACCGGAGGGATCGCCAGAATGAAATAGACGTCCCTGAAATCCATGTGGAGAACATTGGCCGTAACAAGTAGCTTCTTGGGGACATCAAGGAACACCGCAAATACTGCCAGCATGTAGATCGAGGCTCGGGGCGCCACGCAGCCCAGAAGCAGGGCGGGGATCCAGAGAAACCGATAACTCATTCCGATGACGTTTCCCGTACCTGTCAGAATGGTCATGACCACGAAGAGGCCAAGGGCCATCATCGAAATCATCACGACAATTGGTGCTAGCCGGATAGTTCCCATCGAGTGGTATTCAGTTCATCAAAGTTGCATAAACGCGACGTGTCACCCCCACATCAGCGCTTGGAGTAGCGACAGCTTTCCACAGCTTTCTTCGCTCTTCCATACAATTAAACCTGGAAGGATCGGGAAGCCAGCCGTTCATAAATCGCCTCCGCATCACCACGACGGCGGGTCGTAGTTTGACCCAAATAGGATGCCTCTATTTTCAGCTTTTGACGCTCACGCTCCTCCCGCTCGGCCGGAGTCTGCTGCAACCGGGGTTCAAATTCGGTCATTCGGTCTGGTGGCAGCTGATTACCGAAAGAGGTCCCGAACCTGGCATTGAGGCCATCTACGACCTCGGGAAGACTCTTCGTCGTTACCGGGAAATCGCTCAAAATCATCCTGTCGAGATGAGGTTCAACCGCCTCGTAGAACATCACATACCACCTGAGAGCGGACTGATAGGGCACAAACGGCCACCGCCTGACCATGGAACTCACGGAGTCCGCGGGACGCCGGAGGGTCATCAGGACTGGAACACCCATTTCAGCCGCCCGAATCGTCTCAGCAGGGCTGTGGTAATGATTTCCAACAAGGACCTTCTTTTTCTGCATCGCGCGAAATGCTCGAGTGGCAAACGAATTGGCAGAGCCAGGAAAGCCATCAATCACAAGGTCAAGATATCGTGAAACACTGGCCTCTTCCGGCACCGATTCCGGCCTGACTTCAAACCTTCTTTTTCTCTTCAAGGTGAAAGGGATCATCAAAGGCCAGAGATGGCACCGGCAACTAATCTGGAATCGTACTTCCAGAGAGCCACAACGCAGTCGCTGAAAAAGATTACTCATGAGGAAAAAAGGAGCCAACGCGTCCGGCGGGCACAAAAAGATAATTGGTCAGGGTCATATCTCCATGGACTTTGATCTCTTCCAGCAACTCACGGGTCCCATCAGGATGAAGCCGGATGATGCAATACCCAAGAGCCTCCAGCATGCCAGTAAGAGCGTCCTGCCTTTTCTGACGAAAAGATCCCCGCTTCGTGGTGGCATCATAGACGGGGAGCAGCTCTGAGATAATGAGAGGCATGCTCTTTTCGATCAATTCCCTCATCGCCTCAAACACCTCCAGCTCTCCTCCCTCAACATCCACCTTGAGAATCCCGATGGGTTTGTCCAGCAGCTCCTCCGGAAGATTCTGCTTTCCCATCACGGGGACCTTGATTCGACGCCTGTATTCNTCCTCAGNCCGAAAACCCGGAACGATACTNCCCTCTCCNCCNGTNAGCGANTTCAAGCGNAGNTCNACCGTNCCGGTTGAANCAGCAATNCCAAANGGATAGATCACGCATTTCTCCAANTGATTAAGCTGGANCAGATTNATGGTGTAGAAGAGGCAGNAGGGATTNGGNTCAAACCCGACGTAATCCCAATCTTCCCTGATCGACTTNACGGCTAACAGNGTTTGTCCAAGATTCACGCCCACATCCACNAAAGCTCCNTCTGNNTGTCCCGCAATTTGCACAAGATTCTGTAGCATCCAAGGTTCATGGTGCCTTCGCATTGCTCCTCCCAGTCCCGCGACCATGGGTATGCGAAAAGACCTTCCATTCAGAGTCTTGCGCAGACTGAAATTGACCTTCCTAAGTAGCAGTTGTCGTAGCCTTCTTATCATTTTCTGGTAAGTTCAATCTCATGAGGCGTGTCCGTCCTTGCTCTCCTTAAAGCCTCAACAACTTCCCGAGCCCGCTGGTCCCAGGTATGTAGATGACGAATTTTTTCGACCGCTTTTTGGCGCTTGGCGACTTCCTCGGGGTGCTCCGCCAGTCTCCGCAACAGCATCGCAAATTCATCACTATTCTGCACCACCCAGCCAATTCCTTCCCTCTCCACAAAACGGGAAAGAACCTCGGCACTTGAGGACACAATCAGGGGTATGCCATGCGCTATGGATTCGTAGACTTTCACCGGCATGACGAATCGGTGATACTCGACGCCCTCCCAGACGCAGAGCGCAATATCCGCCTCCTGATAATGCTGCTGCAGCTCCTGCCCTTGTGCATGGATAACCTGTGGCCCGCAGGTATCGTCAAACTCATAGAGACTCCCATGAAGTTTCAGCGCCCTTTCGCGCGTGATTACCTTGATTCTGACATTCTCATCCTTCATACCAGCCGCGAAATATCCCCGAAGGTCATATATTGGCGGAGCGATATTCCCCACATACAGAAGGTTGATTCCTCCTTCCGGAGAAAATTGCCGCGCAGGATAGTCCTGATCCTCGCCCCCCGGTGGTAACGAAAAGATTTCGGATCGCGCAAACGAAAGGGGCAGATAGTCCGCCATCCGCACATCTGGAAGAAACAAGACATCCAGAGAACGCTCATAGTACTTGAGCTCCTGCCGCCCAAAGGCAGGAATACACTTATTCTTGATATAAGGCCACAGGCCTCCTCCACGCGGACGCTCAAACCCCCAGTGGATATCGCGATAAAACAGCCCGGTCGGCATTCCGGCATTCCGTAGCGATTGGATCAACCGATAATCGAAATTCATGCGGTGGGGTTTCTTTTTCAGCCAAGTCAGGGCAGGCGGGACGTTGACTGACTCTGAATAGAAGACCCCTTCACCAGCCTCGGAGAGGATTCGCGACTTCAGGGCCGCCCATTTTTTTTCGCGCTCGGGACCACTCCCGGTGATCTCAAGAACTTCTTCGCCAATCCGGGAAAACGCTTCATGCATGCGGGCTGGCCGAATCAATGAGGCAACATTGGATTCTGCGTGCAGTCTCTTTGGATGATGAAAAACGACCATTGTCCAAGTTCACGTTGCGCCCTTGCCCAACACTCCATCAGAACCGAGCAGGAGGGCCCTGCTCTTTTCCTGATAGTCGTTTCTGGATTGCCTGCCAGTAGCCTGACAAATCCTTACGAAAAAGTATCGCAAGCGGAGGAAAAAGGAGAATGAGCATGATCGTTGCAGTTGCTGCCCCCTCCAGAAATGCATTGCTTAGAGCAAGATGGGCCCGGGCAAGGGCAGCCAAGGCTCCCGCAGCCGCTATCAGCAGCAAAATGATTCCCACCTGCCGGTAGGGCATAAGCCTGAACCATCTGGTCTCCAGTAAGCGGCTGCAGTGACATAGACAATAAGGGAAGACATAGCCCCAGAACACGATCACGGTCCCCCAGGCCGCTCCTTGGAAGCCCATGTAGGACACCAGAGGATAGCTTACCACAATATTGAGAATAAGAGTTCCTACCGCACGCTTTAAAATAAGATCTGTTCGACTGGCTGCCTGAAAAATGGCGGCAAAGAAAACAAGGCGAGCGGGCAGAAGCAAAAGATATACCCGGAGAGGGCCCGCGCTGTTTTCGTAATTCTCTGAATAGAGAACCGTCATCAGCTCTGGAGCGATCACGAAGAGAACTCCTCCAATGGGCAGGAGAACGACTGCCACCTTTCGTGCTGCCTTTCTCCATAAGACAAGGGCCTCCTGCTTATCGTTACTCTTGTACAGGGCCACAAGCTCGGGCAGCACGATCGCCGTTGCAGGAACGGTGATCATCTGGATAAAAGGGATCTCCATCGCCCCATTCGAAAACACCGCAAAATCCTCCTTGCTGCACAACATCGACACGAGAACCTGATCGACTCCCATCGCGAGCTTTTCCAGCATCAGGGCGAGTCCTATCGGCACCGCATATTTCAGCTGGCTCGACATTCCCAGAAGAGTTGGCCGATTTCCTTTTTCTCCCGGCACAGCTCGTAGCATAAGAAATAGCCCTGAGCCCAGGACGATGCCTCCTGACACAGTCGTGGCTCCAATCGCGCCAGCAGGCCCAGCGGCAAATAACCACACCGCCCCAACCACCAGACCTACGCGGGCCAAACGGGTCGCCAACGTATGAAATAACAGCCATCTCACCTTGCCCTGCACCACGAGGACCGCACTTACGGCGGTGGTCGGAAGAAAGAGAACGGGATAGAGCGCAAAGATCAGTAATGTCTCTTCCAGATCAGGGTTGGAAAACTGAAGAGCAATCAACCGGTTTCCACCAAGTGCGAGGAAGAGAGAGAACAGTCCGCCGAGGGTCCCGAGAAGGATGAGGTTTTCCAGGAGAACCGACCGGAGTCGACTAGCCTCCCCGGGGAGAAAATAAAAAAGTGCCGCAGGCAAACCCAATCCGAGGAGCGGGCCTACAAATTGGTAGACAAGAAGAGTTTGCCGATAGGTCGCGTAGTCACCCTTTTCGAATACCCGTGACAGCACTGCCGCGATTACCAGCATTCCAACGGCTGCGACTCCCTTGCTACCCGCAAATGCAAGGGTCTTCAATGTGCGTGATTGACTCAATTGATCTATTGGAACCAAAGGACAAGGCTCCCCGGTAGAACTGCGATGGACGCTGTTTGAAGTAAAACAGCTCCAAGTGGTTTCTGAAAAACACCCAGATTCTCTCGTGGTGCTATTCAAGTGATGGGGCTATCCACCCAGCTTTCCCCTAAGGCTCATAAACCTCTACCTCTACCACGTGAAAGCCCAAGTTGGCTGTATTGCTCAGACCGTTGATCCTCACATAACGAGCCTTAGTGTCCTCTAGATTGATCTCCTGCCATCCGGCATCCACTTTTTCAGAATTGTTCACCAGTTCCCAAGATTCTCCATCATCCGAAACGAGAAGCCTGAAGCCATATTTCCGCCGGTCGAGGTCGTAGAGAAGAATTCGCACCAGCCCGATAGAAAACTCCGATCTCAGATCCACGGTAAAATTACAGGGGAAATTTTCGAAAGCGAACCCCTCCTTTTTGTTATATTCGATCTTTCCATCGATCAATAGTTCAGACCTCCGAGCACCTGACGCCCTTGCACCTCTTGCGGCCAACGCCAGGTTCTCTGATGGCTCTTTCGGTTCTGCCTCTGAGGCCTCCGAGGCTTCCATGGCCTTGACTTCAGGGAGACCCCTGACCCTCAGCTCCTCCTCCTCGACCACCAAGGCGTCCTTGATTTTTCCAATTCGCGTAAGTCTCCGCTTTTCTGCGTCTAGAGCTCGGAAGTAAATGCTCAGGGTAGTCTTGAGCTTTTCCCTGCGGGCAGATTGGATTTCGGACAACTCCCGCTCCCATATGTCACGGACTCGCTTGAAACGGTAGTCTACATCGGGGGACAGCGAGNCCNGGGTCTTCTCCGCCCTCGACAAGCTCGATNTCATNCAGGACTTGNGCGGCNGCTTTGAGTTTTTCTGCCCTCGCNAGCTCTCNCTTCACNTTCNTCAAGGAGTCCACGTAGTTNAGCCGCGCCTTCCTTGCCGCATTCCCATATTCATCCAGTTCNGCATTCATACGCTTCTCGAAAGAAGCCCGATACCTNTGGATAGTCTCNTCCACATCAGCAACNCCGACCATGGCCAGGCAAAGGCTTATGGCGNANANAAGAAGNGNCCCTCNGNANAATAGTTTCATGNTGNGANCAGCTTAATCTCAATTCTCCTATGAATCTTNATGTATTCAAGGGAATTACCGTGNCCACCNTAGAGNCCCAAGAACCTTTNTTTCTCGTNCTCNTTCGGNAGNAAGCACTGATTTTGCCNCAGAATCCGGTGGCGATTGNGAGCGATCANCCGGTAACAGAAATCCCGNAGNAANCGGGGAATCCAGAGGCATANTCNGGCAGNCNCTCCGNTANCCACGNANTCTNCTTAGCGATGCGAAGAGCNGCNGTGCTGCGCTCATAAATCCTTCCCCCCTCAAGAAGATACATGGTATCCATGCTTGGAGAAGGGACCCCATGATTGGCTAATAATTCCCGACCGGCCTCAGACTGGATGGACGCAAAATAGAAGATCGCATCATCGTCTCTTCGAAGAACGAATTGCACAACCGCAGAGCAGAAACTGCACTCTCCATCGTAGAGGACGACAGTCATTCCCACATGGGGGGTTCTTTCTCCAGAAAATCACTAATTGCCGTTACCACATAGTCCTGCATCTCTCTCCCAAGCTCTGGATACACGGGGATACTAAGCACCTCTCCAGCCAATTGGTGCGCCACTTCATTGCCCTCCCGGCTACTCGCCGGCAGCCCTGCAAAGCACTGCTGCTGGTCCATGGTAAGCGGATAGTAGACCTCACTTCCAATTTCCCTCTCAGTGAGATG
>PARF01000025.1 GCA_002709915.1 Roseibacillus sp.
TTATGCGGATATCGTTATTATGCCGACGAGATCGACAAAAAGAAAAAGCACTCCATGGTTCGTTTCCGCAAGGGGGTTCGTCAGGGGCGCGAGGAGTATTACGCACGGTCCGGAGCCGACATGGTCGGGCACTATGAATGGAAGGATGGGGTGCGAAGTGCTGCCCCGGTGAAGGGATCGGAGCAAGTCCGGGCGGTCGAGAAGGAGGAGGCCACGGAGTGGCAGTCGATAAGCTATAATCCTCTGCCACCCAGTCTCACGACCCGACACTATCTCGGAACAGATTCTCGGGGCTGGGATGTCCTAGCCCAGATTTACGGGGGCCTGCAACTGGTCTTCCAGGCAGCCATCATTTATCTGGTGGTAACCTATGCGATCGGTATCACCCTCGGAAGCCTGATGGGCTACCTTGGAGGAACCTTTGATATCGTGGTGCAGCGCTTCATCGAAATCCTCGCCAACGTGCCTTTCCTCTACGTAGTCATCATCATTGCCTCCAGGATTGGGAAGGAGGATGTCTCCCTCATGACAATCCTGCTGGTGCTCTGTATTTTCTCGTGGATTGGAATCACCTACTACATGCGAACCGCGGCCTACCGGGAGAAAGCGAGGGATTACGTAGCCGCCGCCCGGGTCCTGGGAGCTGGGCCAGTCCGGGTTATTTTTCGCCATGTTCTGCCTAACGCGATCTCGATAGTGGTGACCCTGCTACCCTTCAGCGTGGTGGGAGTGATCACGGCCCTGACGGCCCTAGATTTCATCGGGTTCGGGCTTCCCGATACCTATCCCAGCTGGGGGCGAATCCTGCAGGATGGTGTCAGTAATCTCGGAGACCCCTGGATCGTGGCCTCGGTCTTCGGGGGAATGGTGTCGGTGCTTCTTCTCGTGACCTTTGTGGGAGAGGCTGTGCGGGAGGCCTTTGATCCTAAGAAATTCACCACCTACCGTTGATCATGAATCCATTGCGTCTGTTTTGCCTGTTGCTTTTGGTCGCCCTTGCGGGGTGCGATGGCAGACAGGATTTTTTGGAATATGACAACAAGGAAGAAGTGATCGGTTTCAGGGAGAGAAAGAACGAGAGGGTTCTGGATGAACTCGAAAAGAAGAAGGAGGAGTTGACCAGGCAGCTTGATGAACCCGGAGAGGAGGATCGGGACAAGCTGGAAGAAGATCTCACCAATACCAACCGTCGTCTCGGATCGCCGGAGTTCTTCACTTACGACGCTACCATGGAGGATCTGCCGGAGGACCTTGTATGGGAGGAGGGGCTGGACCAGCCTGAGCTGGGATCCTCTCGTGCGAAGAAAGGGGGGACCTTTAATACCTATTTCTCAGGCCTTTCCTTTCCTCCCACCATTCGTCCAATCGGGAAGAGTGCGAATAACAGTTTTCGTTCCGAACACTGGGATAATATCGAGATGGCCTTGGTTTCCCTGCATCCCAACACGATGGAAACGATCCCGGGGTTGGCTGACCGGTGGGCGGTGGGGAAGGACGGCCGGACGGTTTACTTCCGAATCAACGAGAAGGCGCGATGGTCCGATGGAAATCCGGTGACGGTGGAGGATTTCTTTATGACCTTTCATGTCTGTCTCTCTGAATACGTGAACGGACCCTGGTACCGGCAGTATTACGGGACGATGTTCGAAAACATCACCCGCTATGACGACCGGCACCTCTCGGTGCGATTGGCTAACAAAAAGCCCAAGCCGGAGTATTACGCCTCCCTGACGCCCTACTCCCGGGTGTTCTACAGTGAATTTGGTCCAGATTTCGAGAAGCGCTACAACTGGAGGGTGCGACCTACTACGGGAGCATACCAGATTCTTGAAGAAAATGTGGTCAAAGGGCAGAGTATTACCCTTTCCCGGGTGAAGGACTGGTGGGCGAGGGACCAGAAGTACTATCGCAACCGCTTCAATGTAGACCGAATTAAATACAAAGTAGTTCGCAACCTCGACAAGGTCTTTGAGCTCTTCAAGAAGGGAGAAGTCGACATGTTTCACCTGAGTTCCAAGAGATGGTACGAGGATATGGAGATCCCGGACGTATTCGACGGTTATATTGAGAAGAAGACCTTCTACAACCTCTACCCGCGGGTGCCCCGGGGCCTCTATATCAATCACTCCCGTCCCTTTCTGGGAGATGTGAATGTGCGTATCGGCCTGCAGCATGCCACGAACTGGCAGAAGGTGATTGATATCGACCTCCGGGGAGATGCGGGCCGTTTGAATATCTACAATGAGGGTTACGGTCAGTTCAGTAACCCGGAGATTGTAGCGAGGGTCTATTCGCCGGAGAAAGCCCGGGAGGCCTTTGGCAAGGCAGGATTCACGAAGCAGGATAACGACGGAGTGCTTCAGAACGACAAGGGAGAAAAGCTCAGTTTCTCCATCACTTATACCAAAAACCCTGTCGCGGATAAAAGGTTACAGAGGCTCAAGGAAGAGGCACTCGAGGCCGGGTTGGAGTATCGACTCGATGGAATAGATGGAACAGCGAGTTACGAAAAGGTGATGGAGAAAAAGCATGACCTGACCTTCTGGGGATGGGGCACCCAGCCGCCCTTTCCACGGTATTTCGAGGGAATTCATTCCTCCAATGCCTACGACCCGGGGACTACGACTCCCCGGGTGCAGACTAACAATATCTCGGTTTATGCCAATCCGGCGGCCGATCCGCTGGCGGAGGGAATCCGGTTTGCGACAACGGAGAAGGAGATCCGGGAGATGGCATGGGAACTGGAGCAGATCCTGCACGACACAGCGTTCTGGATTCCGGGCTACAAGAATGAGAGCTATCGACTCGGTCATTGGCGTTGGATGCAGTGGCCAGATGACTTCAATGTGAAAATGACCCGGGAGGCCCAGGAGAGCTACGTCTATTGGATTGATGTGGAGGAAAAGGAGAAGACCCTGCGGGCGAGGAGTCGGAGTGAGGCCTATCCCGAAGTGGATGAAGTGTATGACCAATACCAGGTGAAGTGATGAAGGACGGAGATCCAGCCAAGGCGACCGTTCGCCAGATCTACCAGGAACATGACCCCGGGGGTGATGCGCTCCTCAGGGTGCAGGGCTTGGTGAGCGCCTTCGATACTGAGCGGGGTCTGTTGAAGGCGGTGGATGGAGTCTCCTTTTCGGTAAATCGAGGGCAGACGCTTGGGATCGTGGGAGAATCCGGGTGCGGGAAGAGCGTTACTGCGATGTCTCTGATCAGCCTGCTGCCACGGCCAGCGGGGAAGGTGCTGGGGGGAGAGGTAATCTTCAAGGGAGAGGACCTGCAGAAAGTCTCCGAGACGCGTCTGCATGAAGTTCGGGGTGGGGAAATTGGAACAATTTTCCAGGAACCCATGACCGCCCTTAACCCGGTACACCGGATTGGCCGCCAGGTCAGCGAGGTGTTCAGGCTGCACAAGAAGATGGACAAGAAGGAGGCTTGGGAGGCCGCCATCGAAGCGCTGCGCATGACGCGAATTCCCTCTCCGGAGGTCCGGGTGGGGGACTATCCGCACCAACTTTCGGGGGGAATGCGCCAACGGGTGGTGATCGCCATGGCCCTCGCCTGCCAGCCGGACCTGCTGATTGCGGATGAGCCGACCACGGCGCTTGATGTCACGGTTCAGGCCCAGATTCTCGATCTGATTAAGGGCCTGCAGGCAGAGATGGGGATGGCTGCGATCCTGATTACCCACGATCTGGGAGTGATCGCAGAGAATTGTGACTTGGTGGTGGTCATGTATGCCGGCCGGGTAGTAGAGCGCGCTCCCGTCAAGGAGCTCTTTGCCAATCCCATGCATGCCTATACCCGCGGCCTGCTGAACTCCATTCCCCGTCTCTCACTCCCGCCGAAGTCGGAGCTTAACACTATTCCCGGGATGGTGGCTTCGCTGTCAGAAATGGCCAGCGGGTGTCGATTCTGCCAGCGTCTGGGGCGGAGAAGCAGTCTTGGAGATGAGCGACCGGAGTTACGGGAGGTCTCTCCCGAGCACTGGGTGGAAGCGTGTCCAGAGTGTTGCGGGGGGGAGGCCCGGGAAAGCGTATGAGTGAGATTGGAACGAGAGGGCCGCTGTTGTCGGTTAAGGATGTGAAGGTCCACTTCCCGGTTCGAAGTGGATTGATGCTACGCCAGACTGGGCAGGTGAAGGCGGTGGATGGAGTGTCCCTTGCGATCGGGGAAGGTGAGACCGTGGGACTGGTTGGAGAATCGGGTTGCGGTAAGTCTACCCTGGCCAAGGCGGTGGTGCGCCTGCTCAGGCCCAATGTGGGATCGGTGGTCTTCGAGGGAGCGGATATCACGCATTTGTCGCCGAGGGCACTTCGTCCCCTCCGGAGTGATATGCAGATGATTTTCCAGGATCCCGTGGAATCGTTGAATCCCCGGCAAAGTGTCAGACAGATCATCGAGGAACCATTGATCATTCACCGGCAAGGTGATGCGGCAGCGCGGCGGCGCAGGGTGGACGAGTTGCTGGAACGGGTGGGGCTTCCGGCGAATTCCGGTGAAAAGTTTTCCTTCGAGTTCTCCGGAGGACAGCGGCAGCGGATTGGAATTGCCCGGGCCATCGCCCTGAACCCGAAGTTAATCGTGTGCGATGAGCCGGTCTCCGCCCTCGATGTCTCGGTACAAAGCCAGATCATCAACCTGCTGCTCGAGTTACAGAGGGAGATGGGCATTTCCTATCTGTTCATTGCCCATGATCTGGCAGTGGTGCAGCATGTCAGTGACCGGGTGGCTGTGATGTATCTTGGGAAGATCGTCGAGCTGGCTACCGCTGAGGCTATTTATCAGCGTCCGTATCATGCGTATACCAAAGCGCTTCTCTCAGCGATTCCGGAAGCTGACCCTATGGCTGAGAGGGAGAGAATGCTGCTGGAGGGCGATGTACCCTCACCGATCAATCCACCGGCAGGAAGCGCTTTCGGACACCGTATCAGTCATCCACGCTATAAGGAGACAGTTGGGATGGATCTTGGACTAGTGGAGATTGAGCAGGGTCATTGGGTGGCACGGGATCCCTGCTGCCTTACTGAGGACGACTGGAATAAGGTGCAGTGAGCTGAGGTTTCAGAACGGTTATTCACATTTGTTGGCGTAGACTGGCTCCCGTTGCTCTTGCGGGTAGGCATGGATCTTTCTTCACTACGGTCATGCGCATCATGGTTGTTGGGAAAGGAGGACGGGAACATGCCTTGATACGCTCTCTGAGCGAATCTCCGGGAGAGAATGAGCTGTTCTGCTTTCCGGGAAGTGATGCTATCTGCGAGTTCGCCCAAGCTGTGGAGGCCGACGGTCTGCAGGATCTGGTCGAATGGATGAGTAGTAATGCGATTGATCTCTGTATTGCAGGGGAAGAAAGCTACCTGCTGAAGGACGAGGGATTAGCCAATCTCTGTGTACACCATGGTATTCCTTGCTGGGGTCCGCCCAAGGAGGCGGCTCTGCTGGAGGGAAGCAAGGAGTTTGCCAAACAATTTATGGAGCGGCATCACATTCCGACCGGACGTGCATCAGTAGTGGAAAGTGCGGATGAGGCCCGGCAAGCAATCGGAGGAAACTATCCTACTGTCCTCAAATTTGATGGGCTTGCAGCAGGTAAAGGTGTTGCGGTTTGCCCCGATGAGGAAAGTGTGGAGGCTTTTCTCGAGGAAGTTTACGGAAAGAAGCGCTTCGGAGAAGGGAGCCTTCTTATCGAGGAATATCTCGAGGGGCCTGAAGTTTCAATTTTTGCTGCGGTGAGCGGGAGAGGGTCCGTGATTTTCACTCCTGCGCGCGACTACAAGTTAATTGGAGAAGGAGATACCGGTGCTAACACCGGGGGCATGGGCGCAGTAGCTAGCCGCCAGTTAATCGAACCCGCCTTGATGACTCAGATTGATAACGAGATTATCAAGCCAACAATAGAAGGTCTTGCAGACGATGAGCTCGGCTATGTGGGATTTCTGTATTTTGGACTGATGCTTACCAATGATGGGCCGAAGGTCATTGAGTACAACTGCCGCTTTGGAGACCCCGAGTGTCAAGCTGTCATGCCCTTGGTATCGGGAGATCTGGCCACCTTCTGTCGTGATGGAGCCGAGGGGACACTCCGGCCGGAATTGCTCAGTTTTGACGATGGCTGGAGCGTTGGCGTAATTCTGGCGTCCGCGGGGTATCCGGCAAGTTCCCGAAGTGGAGATGTAATCAGGGGTCTTGATTCTGTTGAGGAAGCTCGGGTTTATCACGCAGGGACATACCGAAACGAGGCGGGGCAATGGGAAACGAACGGGGGTCGGGTTCTCGCCATAGTGGCCTATGGGAAAGATCGTGAGAGCGCGGTCACAAAGGCCCACCTTGAGGCAAACAAGGTCGATTTTGATGGAGTCCAACGTAGATCCGACATTGGACGACTACATTTTGAATAAATTAATAGCATTTTCCGGAAACACTTCCAGAACCAACGCAACTGGCCTTGTCGGCCGAAATAAAAACAACCAACATCTGCAACATTGATATCAAATGAAAGTCATCCTGATCTACGGAAGCGAAAATGATAAACCGTTCATGCAACCTGCCCGGGATTATCTAGAGGGCGAAAGTCTTGATTATGTGGAAGAGGTTCTTTCCGCTCATCGGAATCTTTCGGAGTTGATCGAGTATCTCGGCAAGCTTGAGGAGAGTGGAGAGAAGGCCGTTATTCTTGCGATTGCGGGTCTGGCTGCCGCCCTTCCCGGAGTGGTCGTTATGAAAACATCTCTTCCTGTTATTGGAGTGCCCGTCCCAGGAGGTCCGTTGAACGGAATCGATGCCCTGCTTTCTATCTCCCAGTTGCCGGGTCAGGTGCCAGCGACCACGGTTGGACTGCATAAGAAAGCCCCCTTGAATGCGGCCATGGCTGCGCATCGGATCCTGAAGCTGGCAGGATCCTGAGCCAGGCTTCGAACATAATCGCTTCATTCTGATCTATCATGTCACTCCTTCTTGACGAGGTTGCAATCGGAGAGGCGGTTGCATCACTGGTTGAAGAAATCAGTGCAGTCGCGC
Source organism: Roseibacillus sp. (assembly GCA_002709915.1). Lineage (GTDB taxonomy): Bacteria > Verrucomicrobiota > Verrucomicrobiia > Verrucomicrobiales > Akkermansiaceae > Roseibacillus_B. Next base: position 7,021 of record PARF01000025.1, read on the forward strand.
AGCACGGACGAATCGCCATCGTGGGAGTCAGGAGCCGAGGTGATGAAGTTGCCGAGAGGGTAAGTGCTGCCTTGTTGGAGAAGAAGGTCGAGCACGACTACGGAGTTCTGGATATTTCCCTCTATCGGGATGACCTCTCCCATCTTGCGGAGAATCCTAAGCTGCAAAGCAGCGATATTCCGTTTCAGGTGGATGGAGCCCATATTGTCCTGATCGATGATGTCCTTTTTACTGGACGTACAATCCGTGCTGCACTTGACGCTCTTACGGATTATGGACGTCCTGCTCGTATTCAGTTGGCGGTTCTTGTTGATCGAGGTCACCGGGAGATTCCGATCCAGCCTGATTTTCAAGGGGTGAGCCTAGAAACAGCCAGGATGGATCACGTGATTGTCCAACTGAAAAAAACTGATGGCAGAGACGCGGTAGAACTGGTATCGACCTCTTAGCGGATGGCGCGCAAGGACTTCCTCGATATCGCCTCGTTAAGTCGAGAGGAGGTAGACCTTTTGCTGGACCAAGCGACTCCGTTTAAGGAGTTGTTCACCCGCTCGGTTAAAAAGGTGCCTGCGCTCAAGGGCAAATCGGTCCTTATGCTGTTCTACGAGCCTAGCACGCGGACGCTTTCCTCCTTTGAAGTAGCCGCCAAGAGACTCTCGGCGGATGTAATCGATCTCGATGTGCCGCACTCTTCTGTTACNAAGGGAGAAACGGTCAAGGATACAGTCGATACCTTACAGGCAATGCGGGCAGATTATATTGTGGTTCGGCATAAAATGTCGGGATTGCCGCAGGCGATTGCCCGTCAGACAAGGGCGTCGGTGATCAACGCCGGAGACGGAGCGCATGCTCATCCGACTCAGGCGCTTCTCGATGCCTTCACTCTGAGGGAGGTATTCCCTGATTTGTCGGGACGCAAGGTGCTGATTGCCGGCGATATTCTGCACAGCAGGGTGGCGCGCTCAACAAGTAGACTTCTTCTGAAGTTGGGAGTGGAAGTGGGCTTTCTTGGGCCAGGATCCCTTAATCCGCGATCAGGCCCGGAGGGGATACGGCGATTTACTGATTTTGATGAGGCTCTGCGTTGGAAGCCAGATACGGTCTACCTTCTCCGGGTTCAGATGGAAAGGCAGGACGCCCAGTATTTTCCCGGAGTGCAGGAGTATCACCGGGTCTACGGGGTCACAAGTGAGCGTCTTGAGAGGATTCGTGGTGAGGGAGTTTATATCATGCACCCTGGTCCGGTTAATCGTGGAGTCGAGCTGTGTCATGAAGTAATGGACTACGAGCGAAGCCTCATCAATCAGCAGGTGGAGAATGGAATCGCAGCGAGGATGGCGGTTCTCTATTCTCTCAAGCCCCAGACCGATTTAAAGGATGGCGATCGGGGTCAAAAATAAGGTCGAAGCCATGAGATTACTCATTAAGGGAGGGAAAATCGCGGCAGAGGAAGGCCCCCTGACTCCCGGTGACATTCTAATCGTGGATGGATTCATCACGGCGGTAGGAAAAGATCTGGAAGTTCCTTCAGATGCTCATGTAATTGATGCTGGAGGAAAAATTGTCGCTCCGGCGATGTTTGATGCACACGTGCATTTCCGGGAGCCTGGTCAGGAGTACAAGGAGGACATTGTCCATGGAACTGAGGCCGCTATCAACGGGGGGGTAACTGGAGTCGTCATGATGCCGAACACCTCGCCGGCAATTGATTCACCCGCAGTAGTCCGGTCCATCCTCGAAAGGGCCCGAGACGTGAGTCGGATTCCAGTTTATACCTCGGGTTGCATCACGAAGGGCCGGGCGGGAGGNGAACTTTCCGGAATAGATGGAATGCGCCAGCTCGGGGTCGTCATGCTGACCGATGATGGTGATCCGGTCGCAAATCCTGCAGTTCTGAAGAATGCCATGGAATACGCAACTCCATTTGGGATGTTCTTCGCCAGTCATTGTGAGGTTGCTGAGTTGAGCGGCCCCAGGGCTCTTAATGAAGGCAAGGTCAGTTATCAGCTGGGGATCAAAGGCAGCCCGGCATGCAGCGAGGAAATCTGTATGGACCGTGATATCCGGCTTGCGAATGCTGTTGGAGCGCGAATTCACATCCAGCATGTATCTTCCGCCATTGGGATGGAGACGATCCGGTGGTGGAAACAGATGGGAGCACAAGTTACGGCGGAAGTATCACCGCATCATCTGATGTTTAATGAAGAAGACATCGGAGATTACGATNCCCATTATAAGATGANCCCGCCGCTTCGGACAGGGGAAGATAATCAAGCTCTGTTAGAGGGATTGAAAGAAGGGATCTTTGATGTAATTGCCACGGACCACGCACCCCACAGTAAATTTGAGAAAGAGCAGGACTTTGTCTCTGCTCCAAATGGAATTACGGGTCTCGATACAGCGTTGGTGTCGCTCCATGATCGTTTTGTTGCCAGCGGTCAGATTGGTTGGGATCTCATCGTCAAACGATACTCAGCAGAGCCCAGGCGCATGATGGGACTCGACGCTGTTCCGATAGAGGAAAGTAAGCCGGCGGAGCTGATTATATTTGATCCTGATGGGAAAACGACCTTCAGTCGCGAGTTCATGCGATCAAAGAGTATCAATACCCCTTTTCTCGACCAGACCCTGCAAGGGCGAGTGGAGCTGGTTTTGCGCGGGAGCGAAATTCTCCTCCAAAGATGAGGTGATTCAATCTCCTAGTTGGCAGGGACGGCAGCAGAGGCACAAAGTCTCAGGCCAGACCACACTGCGAGCAGTCCGAGAATTACGGAGAGTAGAATATTCAGGATAGCAATGAGCGTCATTCCGTCCTGTATCGCAGCAACGGTATCGCGGCCAAAGGTCGAGAATGTAGTAAATCCGCCAAGAAATCCTGTGATCAAAAGGGGCGTTACCCAGAGGGGNTTTTTCTGGGCGAAGTGCCCTAAAACACAGCCAATCAGGAAGCATCCCAGCAGGTTGCAGGCCAGAACACCAAGTGGGAATTGATGTAAAGNAGTGCGGGTTGTGAGTTTTTCCAAGCCCGCCGAGAGGCCCCAGCGGGAAAGGGCACCAAGGCCACCGCCAAGGAAGACAAGAAAGGCGCTCATTGCAGAATGTGTAGGGGGTACGGTGACAGGCTAGCGGCGACGGATGCCACTCAGAAGGCCGTATTTTGGCGAAAGCACGAAGGCAAGGAGGAATGCGCTCCCCAGGACAATGACGATTGCCGGTCCGGCTGGAATATCAATCCAGTAGGCACACAGTAGAGCGAGCACTGATCCGAATGCTCCAAGTAGTCCACCTCCCCAGAAAAGGACAGGAGTACGGTTGGTGATCAGGGATATCGTAGCGCCGGGTGCGACAAGGAGACCAACACTGAGGACGCATCCCACGGCCTGAAGGGAAGTAACCAGTGCAAGAATGAGCATGAGAAAAAGGAGATAATTCATCCCGCGGACGGGAACGCCCTGTGCCGATGCGACACTTGATTCAAAGAGAGTCAAGAGGAGGGGGCGAAAAAAGATACAGGATCCGAGAAGAATGAATGATCCGATTGCAAATGCCAGCCAGAGGTCATTAGAGCTCACGAGCCGGATGTCACCAAAGAGCCAATGCTGCAGGTCACCATAATTTCCAAGATACTTCAAAGCTGCCACTCCGAGGGCAAATGCCGTTGTGTAGAGAATGGCGAGAGCGGTGCCTTGGTCTACCCTTGAACTTCGTGAGACAACCACAGATCCGAGCCCTACGAAAAGAGCGGCGGTTAAAGCCCCAATAAAGGCGTTAGCCTGAGTCAAAGCCCCAGTGATCAGGATGCCCAGCGCAATTCCGGGAAGCATCGTATGGGAGAGAGCGCTTACCGAAAGCGCGGTTCGACGCAGGACCACGAACCCGCTGAAGAATCCGTTTGTGAATCCGATCAGGAGTCCAGCAAGAAGAGCACGCTGAAAGAACGGGTCGTGGAAGGGGGCAAACACTGGCATGAAGTTCCTGTTTCAAACGTTGAGGCGAGGAGGGCCATTTTGAAAAGCCTTCTCGATAGCCGAGGGAGTCAGGACCCTTGAGATAGGTCCGAAATCATGCTGGGACACATTGAGCAGAAGACACTCATTGAAGAGTTTGGGTGCAGATTCGAGATCGTGATGTGAGGCAAGGATNAGTCGCCCCTCTTCAGAGAGCTGGGCAAGCAAGCGGGCGAGAGATTTGGAGGCATTCCGATCCAGGCCAGTAAAGGGTTCATCCAGAAGGAGGACATGAGCTTCCTGTGCGAGTGCCCGGGCTAGAAAGGCCCGTTGCTGTTGGCCTCCTGAGAGCTCACAGATCTGACGATCACGAAGATCAGTAATTCCCAAAGTATGAAGAGCGCTCTCAACGGCTTCATGATCTTTATCCGTATAGCGTTTCCACAGTCCAAGGTGGGGATACCTTCCCATTTCTACCAGACCACTTACAGTAATAGGAAAATCCCAGTCGACTTCTTCCCGCTGTGGGAGATAAGCGAATTCCCGGGACCATTTTTTCACGGCTGTACCTCGCCACTGGATGTTCCCACCTTGCCTTGGGACCAAGCCTGCGATGGCCTTCAAGAGAGTCGACTTTCCAGCTCCATTAGGCCCAATCAACGCCACTCGGTTTCCGCAGGAAGTAGCCATCGAAATATTCCTGAGGGCAACTACGGTTCCGTAGGAAACCTGTACGTTCCTTATAACCATCTCATGATGGTCATCATGGTGCGCACAGCAATCGTGTTCGCTGGGGGATTCTATTTCCAAGGTTTTAAAAGCGCTAAATGAATCATTGAGCCCGAGTGTCGAAATCAGCAGCCACAGGGTAGCTCTCTGTGTCACCTCTGAAATCGAGGAGAACGTGGGCGCTCTTTAGATTTTCCGGTTCGAAGTCTAAGCGAAGAAACTGCCGGGAAGAGGGATCCTGCCATTTCACGGAAAGCGTTGCACTCCATGCCATGTCCTGGAGTGTTAGTTCAACTTCCTGTTCCATCTCCAGGCCAGTCCCGGGTAAAACCTCAATGATTCGGCCTGAGGGCTCGGTCAGGGAAAGCGATGTTGCGGGCGCAGACAGCGTCACGCTCAGCAGGGTAGAAACCGTGCTGAGGTCGGAGAAATCCCCGGAATTCACCACTGCCGGTCCAATCTCACTAGTATCCTTCAGGACGTAGTTGACGAGGGCAGCCATCAGGCCCATGGCCAGAGTGAGAACCCCGATCAGGAGTGTTGGATTTCCACGCATCGTCGGATACGCTGTCTTTACAGGGTTCCTCGGATAACCGCAACTAATCAGCTTTAGTGTGGGTCAGAACGAAGGATATTCAGAAGAGCTGCGATTTTATCAAAGTCCTTTATTCCCGGTGAAGATTCCGCTCCCGAGGCTATATCGAGGGCGCAGGCCTGACTGGTAAAGAGCGCCTCAGCAGCATTCTCGGCAGTAATGCCCCCGGCGAGAATGATGGGCAGGTCCGGCTGTTCTTTCACAAAATCCGCTACCATATTCCAGTCGATAGTCCGTCCGGTGCCACCATAGATGCCCGGGGCGTGAGCATCGAGGAGAAGNGCTGTAGCATTATATTGAAGGGCTGAAGAGACTTCAAATTCAGCTCCGACTCCGATCGCCTTAAAAAAAGGCAGCCCTTCGCGTGAATATTTTTCACAGTAAGAATAGTCCTCATCGCCATGAAACTGTGCCACATCAATCAATCCTTCGTCCTGAAGTCTGCGGGGAAGATCCAGGTCCGCATTGACGAAAACTCCTACCCTGAGTATTCGATCACGAAGGGCGGGAAGAAAGTGACGTGCGCGTTCAGGAGCGCAGTAACGCCTGCTTTCGGGCCAGAAATTGATGCCAAGGGCAGATACTCCCAGTCGCGCGAGTTCATCCGCATCATCCGGGATGGTCACTCCACAGACCTTCAAGGAGGCTTGGTGAGGGGAAAGGAAGCTGTCCAGAAGTTGTAACACTGAGTGATGATGGAGTTTGAATAGTGAATGTCGAAGTTCGATTTCGGTATTCAGCTTTTTGGATTCCTCGATCAGACTGTATCTGTGGATGCAATTCGGATCCGGGGAGCACGGCAGCATAATCTTCGTAATATCGATCTCGATATTCCAAGAGGAAAGCTTGTCGTCGTCACTGGATTGAGTGGTAGCGGCAAATCAAGNCTCGCGTTTCATACTCTGTATGCCGAAGGCCAGCGACGTTACGTTGAGAGCCTCAGTGCCTATGCCCGGCAGTTTCTGGATCAACTGGATAAGCCTGAAGTGGATGCGATCGAAGGGCTGAGCCCAGCAATTGCGATTGAGCAGCGTGGAGCTGGTGCAAACCCGAGATCGATTATCGCGACTGCCACCGAAATTCACGATTATCTTCGGGTTCTATTTGCTGCCATCGGAGTTCCTCATGATCCGGAGACCGGAGAGGCCCTAGAGCGTATGATGCCTGCAGACGTCGTGAAGAGCCTGATGGATAGGCCCGAGGGGACCAAGGTTGTCCTGCTTTCTCCTCTGGATCCGGAGGCTGCGATGGATATGCCGGCTCTTCTCGCGGATCTGCAGCGACAGGGATTTGTCAGGATGAGAGTAAATGGTGCTCTTCTTGAGGTGGAAGAGGCCGAAGCGCGCTGTGTGGGAGCAGGCGCAACTCAGATCGATTCGATTGAGGTAGTAGTAGATCGCCTNGTAATACGTGAAGGAATTGAAAGTAGATTGGCAGACTCGGTTGAGACGGCACTGCGAATTTGTGGTGCGGAGGCGATCGCATCACTACAGATGGCTGGGTCAGGAGAGTGGGAGGATTTATCATTTTTGACTAGTTTTCGTAATCCTAGAACGGGTTTCGAAGTGCCTGATCTGAGTCCGCGGCACTTTTCCTTTAACAGTCCCAAGGGTGCCTGCGGGACATGTCATGGACTNGGAAGCGAGCAATTCTGTGATCCTGATCTCGTCGTTCCTGATCGGCAGAAGAGGTTGAGTGAAGGCGCGGTCAAGCTGCCAAAAAAAGGCGGGAAGGATATAAGCTGGCAGAAAGAGCAGGTGGAGGGATTGGCTCAATATTTTGGAGTGTCGGTCGATACTCCCTTTCATGATCTGTCCGAGGAATTTCGGGATGCCCTATTCCACGGCACTGGGGGAATGCTGATTCCGGTGCAACTGCAGTCCAGAGGGAGATTTTTCTCTCGGGAAGTCGATTTTCGCGGGATTTGTCGGGACGTCGAGCGATTATATGAGGAGACGGAAAGTGATTCTTTAAAGGGGCAAATGGGTCGGTTTATGACAACCCGTAGTTGTCAATCATGTCACGGTAGGCGTTTGCGGAAGGAGTTTCTTGCAGTGAAGTTGTCCAATCGAGGAAGGGACAGTATGATGGGAATCGACCAATTTTGCGCACTTCCGATCNATGAGGCCGCCGAGTGGATAGAGCAACTACACATCCCGGATGATCGTGAGGGAGCAGTGCGCCCGATCGCGGAGGAAATCTCTCGACGGTTGCGCTTTTTGCGGGAGGTCGGGTTGGGATATCTCGCGCTGGACAGAAGTGCTTCGACCTTGTCCGGGGGAGAGTTCCAGCGGATCAGACTGGCTACTCAACTGGGAGCAGGACTCTCTGGCGTCCTTTATGTTCTGGATGAACCCAGTATCGGACTCCATCCAGAGGATAATGCTCGCTTGATTGGGGCCCTCGAGTCGCTGAGGGATCTTGGGAACACCATCGTTGTGGTTGAGCATGATGAGGAAATGATCCGCTCTGCAGACTATATCATCGAGCTGGGACCAGGTGCTGGTTTGCACGGTGGAGAGCTCATTGCATCGGGCAGTCTTGAGGACGTGATGGCGGAGGAAAATTCGCCTACCGGTCGCTGGTTGTGTGGATTTGGGCGGTATTCGGCCAAGAGCAANAGCATCAGCGATGGTCTGGGAGTTGAAAGGTGGATCAGTGTGAGGGGGGCTCGGGAGCACAATTTGAGAAATGTTGATGTGAACATTCCACTGGGAATGCTGGTAGCTGTGACTGGGCCGAGCGGGAGCGGGAAGTCCACTCTCGTGGACAACATCCTGAAAAGGTCACTGGCAAAAACTCTGCAGGGCGCAAAAGCAGTTCCGGGTGATCATGACCGGGTTGAGGGTGTTGAACATATTGGTCGATTGGTTGTTGTCGATCAGGCCCCACTGGGTCGCTCTCCACGTTCNAATCCTGCAACCTACACAGGTGCATTTGATCATATCAGAACCTTATTTGCTCAGCTTCCACTTGCCCGTCAGAGNGGATATAGCGCGGGTCGTTTCAGTTTTAACACTAAGGGGGGGCGCTGCGAAAAATGTCAGGGGGGAGGTGTTTTAAGGATCGATATGCATTTCCTTAATGATGCCTTTGTATCCTGTGACTCCTGTGGTGGAAGGCGATACAATCGAGAGACGCTGGAGGTGACTTATAAAGGTCGAAGTATTGCCGATATCCTGAATTTGACTGCAGAAGAAGCTGCTGAATTCTTCAAAAAGGTGCCTAGGCTGAGCCTTCTGCTAGCGTCTCTGTGCGAGGTGGGGCTCGGCTATCTCAGGCTGGGTCAAGCAGCTAATACTTTATCCGGTGGAGAGGCTCAGCGCATCAAATTAGCGGCAGAACTGGCCAAGACTTCTCAGGAGGGAGTTCTGTATCTTCTCGATGAACCTACCACCGGATTACACCATGACGACGTGATAGTGCTGCTCGGGGTATTACAGCGGCTGAGAGATGCGGGGCACTCGGTAGTGGTGATTGAGCATAACATGGAGGTGGTTGCAGCCTCCGACTGGGTAATCGACCTTGGGCCGGGAGGGGGGCAGCATGGAGGCGAGGTGGTGGCCGTGGGGTCACCGGGAGACCTGATCGCAACGAAAGGATCTCCAACCGGAAAATGGCTGGCGAAAGCTGAGAGAGATGTTGAGAAGTCGAAAAAAATCAGTTAGAGTGCAACAAATTTATGGCTCATGCTGGTATGTATGTAAGGAAGGAAGACAGTTCGTACTGGCGTGAGTGGCTCCGTGAAAACGGGTCCAGACTGCTCCTTTTCGCTCGTCAGCAAACGCGGCGGCCGGAAGATGCCGAGGATGTTCTTCAGGAGGCTCTGGTCAAGCTGGCCCGGAAAGTGGAGGAAGGGAGTTTCGTTGGTGGNCAGAAAGCNTGGATGCCCTTNCTTTACACNCAGATCCGGAGAGANGCGATCGATATGGGACGGCGAAATGACCGGAGGAAACGGAGNGAAGATTNNGTGGTCGAAGATGCNGCTCTTCAAGACNGNCCGGGNGAAGANTGGTTNGANTGTGCGGGATANGACGACGAGCGGNGGCTCCTGCTNGANGAAGCNNTGAAAGGGCTTCCNGGNAAGTTTTCGGAGGTTATNNTNATGAAAATNTGGGGNNGACGGACATTTGCNGAGATTGGNGACATTTTAGAGATTTCCATGAACACAGTNGCCTCCCGGTATCGCTATGGTATCGACGCNNTGAAAAAGAAGCTCTCNGGCGCAAGATTNCGGGGAGATCTTTAAGANNAAAAACCCAGACNAGTCCCNATATNNGGATTTCCCGATCATTAAGAGTAGAATGGACCCGGAGTTACAGAAGATGGAAGCTGAGCTCGAGAGCATGTGCCCGGGGCGTATGCCGGAAGGAATGATCAGCAGGATGGAGGCTGCGATGGAGGGGTGGAAAGATGTTTCTTGGCAGGACGAGGAATCCAAGGTGGTACCCTTTCCGCACGCTGAAGACATGACGGCTCCTCAGGTGGAACGCAGTGGCAGGTCTCTATGGGCCGCGGTTGCTGGGATGGCTTTGCTGGGCGCGGTTGCGGGTATGGTGCTTATTCCCGAGCAGCTTCCGAGTGGAACCGCGAGCAATCGTCCTGCGAATGAGGGAAGCACGCAGGCCTCGGCAATGGCGCTGGATCCCGAAGCGGTCCAAACCATTGAGTTGGCTCCCAAGACCGCAAAGAGGACAATTGTTGATGCCAGTAAGAGAAANGTGATCATTCCCAATGGATCGATACCGCTNNGGTTGATGCGGGTGGAGCTTGTCGATAGAGTCATGTTTTCGGGGCCNGGTGGAGAAGAGTTTCACCTCGAGGTGCCGTCGGTGAACTACCGGGTNGTGCCAGCTCCGACAGACTGATGAGAAGGTCGTCCACAAGGGGGGCTATGTTTTGTGAAGAGCCATTTTTGAGACTGCTTTTTACAATCGCCTGCGCAAGGCCGAGAGGNCTCCGAGCTGTCGAAGAGATGGAAATCATCGATCGCCCCAACAGCTTGTAAAGTTGGCTCAAATAGCACCGGGAAGCTTCCTGAATTATTCTCGTGATCGATTTTGATAGTGAATTAAACAAGATGGCGTGCGGATGACGCTACCTGTAACAAAAAAACAAGCTAACATAAATGAAGGTTCCAGTTCTTAGCTCCCTCTCGCTTACTTTCTGCTGTCTCTCGGTATTTGGCATCGAGCGACCCAAGTCTCTTGACTCAGACAAGCCGGACGTCCCCGTAGAACAGGTTGAGAACGGGATTAAGGGAAAAGGTGCAGAAGCTGCTCCTGAGGTGGCGCCGCGTAAGAAACGAGGGCAAGCGGCCTGGCTCGGAGTTCTAACTAAGCCAGTCAGTGAGACCCTTCGGATCCATNTGGATGTAGAGCAGGGGGTGGTCCTTGACTATGTGGCTCCCGAGAGTCCGGCTTCAAAAGCCGGTCTGCGCCAACACGACATTCTTCTCTCAGTTGAAGGAAAGGCAGTTTCCAGCCAGCAGGACCTGCGGGAAGCGATTCAGGGGCACAGACCCGGAGATAAGCTGAATCTGCAGGTGATCGCCCAGGGAGGAAAGGGAGAGCGAGAGGTAGAATTGGCGGAGCGTCCAAAGGACGATCCGGAGATACCGCGTGGCAATCTAGAAGGCAATCTGCCTCCGGGATTTCCGTTTGGGAATCTTCCCGAACTTCCGGGCGGGATCGAGGATTTGATCCCGGGTGGGGGCATCGACTTCCAGCGAGAGCTGGAAGGTCACATGAAGAGGTTCGAAAAGCAGCTGCGTGAGATGGAACGCGGAGGAGGAGGACTCAAGCTGGACTTTGATCTTTTCGATGACTTTCAGGGTAGAAACGGCGAAGGGGGAGCATTCAACTTTAACTTCAAGTCCTCGAGCAGTGTCAAATTCGTGGATGAACACGGGAGTGTCGTGCTGAAAACGACAGATGGTGGCAAGGAGGTCACGGTNAGGGACGTGGAAGGGGAGATTGTGTTCGAAGGACCTTGGGATAATGACCAAGACAAGGCTGCGGCNCCTGAAGATATTAGAGAGCGGCTCGACGGGATGTTCCGACAGAATAGGTTCGAGTTTCGTCTTGATCAGATTCCTGAGCCTGATTTGGAGATTCCGGAAAACGAGGAGCCTGGTCTGGAATAGAATTCAGGCAATACTTTGGAGCCAGCGGGCGTTATGGTCTGAGGGTAGNCACTGGGTTCGCAGAGCTTCTAGATCTCCACGAGGATGCTCTTGAGATACTGATCGCCAGTAAAATCAGGAGGCATTGGAAATCGAGACATTCGAGATGCGGATGGTAGCGCGGATCCCACTATCTGGCTGAACGAGGTGCCCGAAAGGCGCCGGCAATTCGTGGTGCACAGGAGCCATCCACCAGGCGAAAGACAGGCGGTCGCCAGCGAGACCAAGTGGCCGTAGTGGTCCTCGGCCTGAAAAACCTTTCCCTCGTGGTCTCTTGAAAAAGTAGGCGGATCCAGAATGATTCCAGTGAAGAAGCGCTTCTGCTTCGCGAAGCGCCGGAGCCAGTGAAAGGTATCGCCCTTGCAGAAATATTGTGANGACAGATCGATGCCATTCAGCTCCATATTTCTACGTGCCCAGTCAATGTAAGGCTGGGAAAGATCAAGGGTTGTCGTAGTGGCGCCTGCAAGGGCGGCGCAAACCGAAAAAGCGCCCGTGTAAGCGAAGGTATTGAGCACGGTGTCGCCTTGCTGGCAGCGGTCCCGGATCCGTCGTCGATTGTCTCTCTGATCGAGAAAGATTCCTTGGGAGTATCCGGATTGGAAGCTGATGAGATAACGAACTCCCTGCTCCAAAATTTCAAAAGAGTTCTCGACTGGAGTTCCGGATATCAAATTCGGGGCNTCACGATCTCTCTGATCAAGACGCTTCCAGTATGTNGTTACAGATGGAGCGAGGCTTGAAGCCCAGTCGCTAAGTTCCTGCTGAAGTTCCGGGAAAGATGTTGAGATCAGACGCCGACCAGCAAATTCGTCAATATAAATTCCGGGCAGATCATCTCCGATACCATCCACAAGGCGGAATGAATCGGTATCGCCCAGAGACAGGTTTGATCGAATATTCTCGGAAGTTTCTATCTTGCGAACCATCGGAGTGCCGGGATTGATCTTCGCCGTTTCAAGAGATGCAGAAGTACGTGAGCAAATCCTGCGGTTCAAAGTGCTAAAACGATTGGAATCATTTTACGATCATCAATACTCCCCAGCGAATGAGCAACTGGAGGACAGAACTGGCAGAAGCCGCGCGAAGNGGCACTATTCTGGAGGAGTCCGAAGCAAATATCAGTCTTCTTCTTGCTGGGACTAACGATCGTGGCGCTGAGGAAGCCGTGGCGCAGCTGGTGGGTGACGGGCATTGGGAAGAGTTGAATGACAGGTTCTACAGGAAATTAGCTTTCGGAACGGGCGGGATGAGGGGGCGGACAATTGGAAGAGTGGTCGCCGCCGCAGAGCGAGGGAGCCGGGAATCCTCGGAACGGCCGGAAGTTCCCTGCTATGGAACGGCAACGATGAACTTCTACAATCTCAACCGGGCGATCNGNGGTTTTATCGCCTACCTGAAGAAGAATCTAAACAATGCGGGAGAGCATCGTAGGCCGGTTTTTGTGATTGCCCACGATACACGGCATTTTTCTGCGGAATTCGGGAGGTATTGCGGGAAAATATGCGCGGACTTGGGGTGCGACGCTTATCTTTTTGAAGGTCCCAGATCGACGCCGGAACTTTCTTTTGCGCTCCGACAGCTGGGGGCAGACGGCGGGGTTGTGCTCACTGCGAGCCATAACCCCGCGCAGGACAATGGCTTCAAGGCATACTACAATGATGGGGGCCAGATCGTGGAGCCTCATGCGACTGGTATCATGGAGGAGGTCAACCGNCTCGTAACTGATAGCTACGATGCTCTCGATGAGCCCGAGAGAGGCACTGTCCACTTCCTCGGAAAAGAGATGGACGAGCAATATATGCTGAGATTAGAGAAGAATCTTCTGGCTCCGGAACTGCTCGAGGGACGCACCGCCAGAGTGGTCTACACCAACCTTCATGGAACTGGAGGATGGATTGTCGTGCCGATGTTGCGAAAGTTAGGCTTTGAGGTTTTTACAGTGGCAGAGCAGGATTCGCAGGATGGGGCTTTTCCTACAGTAGAGTCTCCAAATCCAGAGAACGCCGCAGCTCTGGAGAAAGCTATTAAACTGGCAGATGAGGTCGGAGCTGTCGCGGTGATTGGAACAGATCCAGACTGCGACCGGATGGGAGTGGCGGTTCGTAACAGAGTGGGTGACATGCAGTTGCTCAGCGGCAATCAGATTGGAACCCTTCTGGCGTGGTACCGGATCAAAACTTACTGCGAGAAAGGCATTATAACGGAATCGAATAGAAGTCGCGCGACTCTCATTAAGACTTATGTCACCACTGATTTTCAAACGGCGGTTGCGCGTCACCATGGAATCGGCGTTGTGAACACATTGACGGGATTCAAATATATTGGAGAGAAGCTCCGCAAATATGAAGAAGCAGTCCCTGCAGAGAAGCGGGTTAATTATAGCTCTCTCGATGAAGAAACTACACGATCTCTGCGACTGGAATACTCCAGGTTCTTCGTGTTTGGGGGTGAGGAAAGTTATGGATATCTCGGAAGTGATTTTGTCCGGGACAAGGATGGGAATGGCTCAGCAGTAATGTTCGCTGAGTTAGCTGCTTTTGCGATGAGTGAGGGTAAGTGTGTCACGGATCTGCTGGATGAGCTTTATCAGCAGTTTGGGTTCTATCATGAGCTCAATACTCACATAGTGATGGATGGCGCTGAAGGTGCGGCTAAAATCGCAGGTCTTGCGAAATCATATTCAAGCGATCCTCCATCTTCTATAGATGGGACAGATGTCGTGAAAGTTCAGGATTTCAGTCAAGAGGAGATCTTCGATGAAGAGGGAGATCGTCTCCCGAAGACAGGGATGATCATGCTCTTTCTTGCTGATGGAAGGCGGCTTGCAATTCGTCCATCTGGGACCGAGCCAAAGATCAAATTTTATCTTTTTGGAAGTGGTCCGCCTGAGCCTGCTGATCTCGAAGTCAGTAAGACCGAGGTGGGGACTGCAGTTGAAATGCTCTGGCGGGCACTGGAATCGGATGCCCACAGTCGCATGCAGTCGTTGGATATCCAAGGAAGAGACATCGAGTAGGAGTCCTCTTTTGGAGAATGTCAAACTCTACGCCAGGTGGCAGCGTAACCCCGGGTGTCGAGATGGATAAAGGTTGGATAGAGACCGATACCGCCACGAAAAAAGCCCTCTCTCCGTAATTGTAGAGCGGTATTGAACGCTTTTTTTGGTGAACAGAAATAGACGAGGTCAAGGGCCTGATTGCTGGTGTGGTATGATCCCTTGACCGCCCCCGGAATTTTAGCGTTGTAGTGGGGACTTCGGTAACCTGAGGTGATCCTGCACAAGGGCGTCTGAAGTCGCTCACGAAGTTCGTCGGCAACCTTCAACGTTGGAGAGATGTTTTCCCAGAGGTTGATGGGCGGAAGCGTATTCTTAACTCCGTCCATAACACCCCGGTGGGGATCAATGATTTCCTCAGCCGAGAGATGGCGAAGATCAAGGGTAAGAAGGAATTCCCTGAAGGACCGCTCCAGTTCAAGCTCGGGTCTTGTAGGGAGATTTGGCCCGCTCTCCGAGGGGGCCTCAGGAAAGGACAGTGGAGGCTCCTGCTGGTCTGCAAAATCATGAGCAGGTGAGGNGNGGGCNAGAGGNNCAAGATTTTGTTGCTTCGTGGCNCGGAGGCGGGAGGGGAGATCGAGCAGCTTGCGGCCNGCGTAGAGGGTGGATATCGCACCGAAGCCCAATACTGANCTGGATTGGAGAAATNGCCTTCGCTGAAGGNTGGCACGGGAGATATTCATGACGAANCGCCGNGGGGCACATTACTACGGTTTTCTTAAATAATTGGAAGTATGAAAACNAGGAATAGGGCATTGTGCTTGCTTCGTANCANGNTGAGACTTGNTCCTCGATGGGGTTTGTCAAGGTAGCGTGGCCATGGTGTGCAGTGGTGCTCTCNGGAGTATTGCTGGCGNTATGNTACGCGCCGTTTGACACACCNGCGATGGTCTGGNTCGGGTTAATTCCCTTGTTCGCAGCAGTCTGGGGAAATGGAACCACNAAGCGCAGACCGCGCGGCTTCGCTCTGGGATACATCGCAGGTCTGAGTTTCTGGTTACTGAACCTCAAGTGGATTGCGGAAGTAGGGACCATTGGCTGGATTGCAGTCTCCTCTTTTCTTGCTCTTTATTTTGCACTCTGGGGCCTTTTTGCCGCAGCTGCAGGAAACCCCTGGGTCCAGAAAATCAAAGAGCAGGGAGAGTCAGAGGAAGGCATTGCGGCCAAGGTCAGCAAGCGCCTGAGCAACAAGAAGAGGCGGTCGGCAAAGTCGTTTGAAGAGTCTCGCCGGGTATTGATATTTGCAATTGTGAATGCCTGTTGCTGGTGTGGTCTCGAATGGGTTCGGGGGTGGCTGTTTACCGGATTTGGGTGGAATGGGCTCGGGGTTGCCTTTCATGACCAGCCAATCCTTGCGCAGGGTGCAGAGGTGGTGGGAGTTTCCGGTTTGTCGTTTCTTCCGGTTTTCGTCATGGGGGTGGTTGTTCAGGTGGCTCGTGGATTGTATCTGGAAATTCAGAGTGGGAAGTTACGCGCTCATTGGGATTTTGGGTGTGCGATGNCGGTTCTCGCGGGCTGTTTTGTTTACGGGGTGTGGAAATTACACGGAGAAGCTGCGGAGCCCTCTACTCCTTTGAATGTGCTTCTCGTTCAGCTGAATATTCCTCAGGAGGCCAGTCAGAGACTTTGGTCCGCTGAGGATATATACAGAGGTTATGAGGAAGAAACTCTGGAAGCGCTCGAAAGCCTGAGCATTGCCAGCGAACAGCGTGTTCAGGAGGCAATGAAGGCTGGAGACCCCAATCCTGTTAGTCTGGATGTTCCTGACTGGATCGTATGGCCAGAGTCAGCCCTTCCCGACGTCCTCTATTACGGGGAGAACAATGCACAGGAACTCAGTCGGAGGTCNTTGTCATTAATTGAGGAGATCAGGTCTCGCGGCGAATTTACGCTCTTATTTGGAATACTGGAATACGAGGCGGAGAGGGTTTCTCCCTCTGCGCCGCTGACGAGAAAGGAGAGGGGAAGAGCATTCAATTCCCTNGTTGCGCTTCCCGGCGGAGAGAGGTTCTTCCGGACATACCGTAAACAGCATCTTGTTCTCTTTGGAGAAACAATTCCCTACGTTGAGCAACTTGGAATACTGCGGTGGCTATGGGAAAAGTCGGCAGGGACCGAATACGGGGGGTCGTTCAGCGCCGGGAATCAGCTGGAGCCGATGAGGTTACCTTCACCGTCAGTCGGGGAGGAAGAATTTTCAGTGATACCGACGATCTGCTTTGAAGATACCGTTGCGCGCAAGATGCGAAAATTCGTTCAGGGAGGAGGACAACTGATTCTCAACATCACGAATGATGGCTGGTTCAAGAACAGCGAGGCNGCAGCGCAGCATTTTGCGAACTCCAAATTTCGCTCGATCGAGTTTCGGCGTCCTACAATACGTTCGGCAAATACGGGGGTCAGCGCTGTGATCAACAGTTATGGAACCGTACTGGACCGAAAAACATTGAAGAGAAGGATTCTGCTCGACGATTCAGGATCGCACCTGAGCCGGGGGTGGCTGTATTCCACGGCTCATGTTCCGGTAGACGGACCTTTGACACTATATGCCAGATTCGGTGACTGGTTCTCTGCACTCGCCTTGTTGGTAGCAGGGGTTTGGTGGCTTGCGAGAAGAAGAATGCGCGGGAGAAGAAGGACTGGAGGCGAATGAATGAGGTCAGGTGACCCTTGACGCTTGAAAGTATGNCCCGGGGACGATACCAGAATTTCTGATGGCGGTTGGTGATGTCAGAGGCGTTTTACAATACGTGCCGATGTTCCGGGAGAGAACATTCGTCGTGGTGTTCGACGAGGGTCTCCCTGAATCGGCAGTTGCTGAGGCTCTCCTTGACCTCAAGGTCCTGCAGGGAATCGGGGTGAATCTTGTGATTGCGGTTGCCGGTGGGGAAGGGGCGATCTCCGTGGTGGCAGACCGGGCACTGGACCTCGAAATTAAATTTACCCGCGTGATTGGAGAAGAAACAGTGGGGCCAGTTCTGGAGCGTGGACAGGCCGCCATTGTCCCTTGTCCTGCTGATGGGCTTCTCGGAGCGTCACTGGCTGATCTGGGGACTGCAATTGGTGCAGCGAAGTTGATTGGACTCCTGAATGGACCTGGTATCCGCAGGGATGAAAAACCGCTTCGNGCGGTGCCTTGCTCCGCGGTCNCCGATTTTCTTGATGATGCTGAAGGTAGTTCGCTGACGGGCGCAATTTTGCTGGAAGACGCTGCGGCAATTTGCCGAGCGGGCGTGCCAAGGGTGCATATCCTCGATGGACGCCAACAAGGCGTACTGGCGGATGAGTTGTTCTCCAACGAGGGGGTGGGGACCATGGTGCATGCTGATGGCTATCGGGATGTGCGTGCCCTTCGTGAAGATGATGTCCCCGAGCTTCTCGCCATGATTGGAAGGTCAGTTCGTGCTTCCCATCTTGTGCCTCGCGATTATGAGGAGATTCTTCAGAAGGCTGATGATTTTCTGGTGCTGTGTGTGGACGACAACGTAGTCGGCTGCGTCGCCTTGCACCGCTACGGTTCTGGAGTAGCGGAGTTGGCTTGTCTCTACGTGAAGCAATCTCATGAGTGTCGGGGCTATGGCAAATTACTTGTGCAGGCGGCTGAAGAACGAGCCCGTAAGCGAGGCATTAATGAGGTTTTCGCCCTGACGACCCGGGCCGTGACATTCTTTGAAAACCTTGGCTACAGCACTGTCGATAGCTCGGTTATACCCGAGGAGCGCGCAAGAAAGTGCGAGGAAAGTGAGCGGAGTTCTGCCGTTCTCACCAAGGAGCTCGCATAAGGTGCATGCTCTCCGGCAGGACGGCTCGAAAGCTTTAGTTCTTGCCGGGATCTTCAGGACACTCCGCCACGACGGTGTGGTAAATTGAAAGGGTTCGGAGAGTCTCTGACCACAGGGACTGATCATGGTCTCTGGTGAGAAGTTCAGCGGTAGGTTTGGCCGGAATCCAGGACCGATGACGAACTTCTCCCTCCAATTGACCTCTGGCCCACCCTGAGTATCCAAGGAACGCCTTTACGATGACTCCGGGAGTTTTGGCATGTCTGATGGCGTCTTGAGCGGAAATACCTGTTTCAAAGCAAAGGCGGGCACTTCCGGACCACCAGAGGGCCGCAAATGTGAGATTATCAGGTGAGACCGGGCCGCCGANATGGACCGGAAGAGTAAAGAGAGCGTCGAATTCCTCTTGTTCGAGAAAATCGCCCACGTGATGTTGGGTCGGCTGATTCAGAATGAATCCGAACGCTCCTTCATCGCTACTGTGTTCGGTGAGAAGAATGACAGAGTGATGGAATGGTCCTTCACCCAGGGTGGGATCCGCGATTAATAGTTGGCCGTCGAGGCGTATTGGCGCGTCATAGCCTGCCGAATCAACCATGACGATAGAGTGGACGGAGCTACAGGGTGCGTCAAGAGAGGTCCGGTCTGCGGGGAATCGGTCTGCAAGGGGTAGCAATGATATTTTGGGGTTCAGGTAAGGGGCATTAGGGACTAGAAGTCTCCTGTGTTCGTTGACCACACTAGAATCTACGCGAAAGCAGGGAACGGCGGAAACGGCGTGGTCAGCTTCCGGCGCGAAAAGTATGTGCCGCGGGGAGGGCCCGATGGCGGAGATGGGGCCCAAGGTGGAGACGTGATCCTCAGGGTGGATGGGCATACCGATAATCTGAGGGCCTTTCACTACAATCCCCGGATGGTCGCCAAGGACGGAGGTCATGGGCAGAGTTGGAAGCGCCACGGAAAAAACGGAAAGCCTGTGGTGGGAAAGGTTCCGCCAGGGACATTGGTCTATCGCAGTCCAGCCAGAACTGTCACTGAAGCGGTCGAAATGGAGCGCTCCGAGGCAGGGTTGGATCTGGAGCTTGTGGCGGATCTGACAGCCGAGGGCGAAGAGCTCGTTATCTGTAAAGCGGGCGAGGGAGGAAAGGGGAACTGGCAGTTTCGGAGTTCCACCAATCGGACTCCGGAGGAGTTCACTCTTGGGACCGAAGGAACAGAAGGAGTGTTTTATCTTGAGTTGAGACGCATTGCCGATGCCGGGATGGTCGGATTCCCGAATGCGGGAAAGTCTACCCTCACGACAAAGCTTAGCGCGGCTCGTCCCAAGATCGCATCGTATCCGTTTACCACCCTGAACCCGATGGTTGGAGTTGTGGAGTTTGATGACTTCAAGCGATGTACNATTGCGGATATTCCCGGTATCATTGAAGGAGCTCACAAAAACCGTGGTCTTGGTCACGAATTTCTGCGCCATATCACGAGATGTGGACTTCTGCTGTTCGTAGTGGATATGGCTGGAAGCGAGTGTCGGGATCCTGTTGCGGACATCGAAACTCTTCGAAAAGAGATCAAGTTATATGAGCCCGAGCTTTCCAAGCTCGATTGGGTGGTGGTTGCCAACAAAATGGATCTCGATGAGGCTGAGGAGAATCTGACTCAGTTCCGACAGCGTTTCCCCAAAGTGGAGATTATCCCGGTCTCAGCTAAGTTGGAGGAGGGGCTTGACGCGTTGCGGGGACTCCTTTGTGAGCGGTTAGGGGAGAGGAACCAGTGAACATATTGTCGAAAGAAGCATGGTGCAGCATTCAGTGACCCATGTCGCGAAATGAGAAAACTCTGGTGTTTGTTTACGGCACCTTACGGAAGGGGGCTTCCAATCACTTCAGGCTGGGGGAGGCACCCNTTGTGAAAAGCGCTTGGATTCTTGGGCGTCTCTATCGTGTCGACTGGTATCCGGGAATGGTATTGGACGAAGAAGGGGTTCCGGTTCGAGGAGAAGTCTACGAGATCGAGCGGGAATTACTTAGGGAGCTGGATATCTTTGAGGGAAATGAATACGANCGTCTGAAAGCGAAGGTGCATGTCCAAGGAGGTGGAGATCTCAAGGTATGGCTCTACGAATACTGCGGGGAAGTTGGTTCATATCTGGAACTTTTACCGGCGGACTGGACCCAGTATGAGAGCCGGGGTTGTCAAAGTCTCCCCGCCCCGCTCTTCAGTGCAGCCGCATATGTCTTATTAACTGCCACAGTGCTAGTGGGGGCCTTGACGGCATGGGCTGAACCAGGCTTTGTCAGCAATAACAGCTGGTTTGAACAGGGTGCCAGTATGGCTCTTCCGCTTCTGGCCTTCCTTGCGGGGAGAAAGGCTCACGCGCGACGGGAGCGGTGGGCCGAAGGTGCGGAGGTCTGTGCAGCAGTGGCTTTTATCGTCTTCTGTTTGATGCTGCTTATCCACTTTCTTCCTTTTGCCTTCGAGGCGTTTCCNAACTAGTGCAGAGTGNGCATTTTCTCCTTNCCTGAGAAACAAGGGGTCCGGTTGCTTTGCGGCATCTAGCTCCCAAGGAGGCTCCCCATCGGCGCGTAGAGCTCGGTCTGGCGGGAGGTTTGCTCGACCAAGTCATCAGCAAGAGTAATTTTNCCTTCTTCAAAGAGGGTGATCGTGCTGGATCCTCCGAAAGAAAAATAACCGCGTTCATCCCCGCGGTTAATTTTTTCTCCGGGAGTAAACGTCTGGGAGATGGACCCGACGTTCGTGGCGCCGATATCGATCATCAGGATCGTACCNAAGCGGCTGGTTTCAAGCTCGGTAATCATCCTCTTATTTTGCCACAGATAGGAAAGGTTGCGGCGAAGAGCAATGGGTGAAACGGAGAAGAGTGCTCCGTTGATTAGGCTGGAGGTCGAAGGAATTCCCGCAGCCGGGAAGTGAAAGCGGTGATAATCGGTGGGGCAGAGGCGGGATAGAACCAGGCTGCCCCGTGCGAACCTCTCGGTGAGCTCACTGGAGCCAAGAAGAGAAGAAAGAGAGAAACGCTGCCCTTTGACGAAGACCGAAGTGATCTCCGAGATATTTGGGAACCCGAGGTGCCGGCCATCACATGGGAATGTGGGGATGTCTGGATCAGGGTCAAAGGGACGGGCTTCGGGTTTGAGCTTTCGGATGAAAAACTCGTTGAAGCTGTTGAAGGATTCCTGAGGATCTGCGAACTCCGAGGCATCGAGCCCGAATTCCTTGATGAAAGGNGCAACCAGCGAGCGACTCGCGGCGCGGGACATCCGACGACCGTACCAGCGGGAGAAAAAAGGCTTTTTTATCACCTGCTGAAGGAGAGAGCCCCAGCGGGTCTCGTAGGCAAGTCGTAGCCATCTTTCCCCGTAAACCTGCTCAGTCTCAAGGGCCTTGGTCAGACGATTGTAGTATCGGATTGGCTCCACGGTGTGAGATTGCCCCTTGCGTCGAGGGCGTGGCAAGATTAGGTGTCCCAAAGACGCTAACCCATATGTATTTTCAACATTCTTCCCCCTCNGGTGGTTCCTCGGCTTTTAGCCGGCTCCGCCGTCTTATGGGAAGGGGCCGGGCTCTCGCTTTCTGTATGATTTTGGCGATTGTGAGTGGCTGCAAGCAGGCGGAAAAGGTGGTGTTTTTAACAGAAGCAGATCGGCGGGACCTGGTGCTCTGGGACAGATCCTACCCCGGTGATCTGAAAGATCAGGCTCCGCCGCAATGGCGAAGGGTGCCGTGGACGCAGATGCGCTATTACAATTATCGCTTTGGATCGCNGGGAGATGGCGAGATCTGGCTGAGCGTGGTGCCGAGTCGGGCGGAGGATTCGGTGCTTCAGAATATCAATCGGTGGTACAACCAGTTCAGAATGCCCGAAATCACGAGCTTGGAAGCCCTCAAACAGGAACCCGCACTGAAAACGGTAGGGTATCTCGTTGAGGCAGAGGGGACGTATTATGGAGGGATGGGTGCGGAACCCCGGGAAGGTTCCCAGATGCTTGCCCTCGCCATACCGATTAGCCNGAACCTTGTGACTGTCAAGATGGTGGGTTCTCCCGCGGACGTGGTGGAGGAAAGGCAACGATTCCTTGAATACTGCAAGACTCTGGAAATTCGTGACGTAGATATTATCCAAACCCCTGAGGCAAAGTGAGCGATTCCCTCAATGAATCCAGATCCACGGAGGTGGATGACTATCTCGCCAAGGCCGTGAATAGAACCACCGGTGGNGGCAAGCCCATGGTTGATGGCAAATCCGCGGTCGGGGGTAATGTTGAGGTTGAAGGCAAGGGCGAGGTTGAAAGCAACGCNGACGGCGGAGCTCAGTCTGAGGCCGCCGGTGAATCCCATTCCAGGGGGAAGGTCAGCGGAGGTAGGCCGGCGCGAAGTATCTGGTCGTGGGTTTTTAGGATCCTCGCAGGCTTCGAAGTCGCGATCATCTGCCTCCTGATGCTGTTTGCGGCGACCTTTTTTGGAACCCTCGAGCAGACGCAGGTAGGTCTTTACCAGACCCTCCAGAAATACTTCGATATGGAGGCTCTTTTCGTCATTCCCGAATTGCATGGTAAGATTATTCCCTTGCCGATTCCGGGAACGTTCTGGGTCAGTGCTGTGCTTGTCGTCAACATGACTCTTGGTGGCTTAATACGTGCGAGAAAGGGGTGGAAGACAGCAGGAGTTCTTATTTCCCATTTCAGTATGATTTTTCTTCTGGTCGCGGGAGGAGTCTCGCAGATTAGCAAGAAAGAAGGGGTAATGCATGTGTATCAGGGTGATCGGTCAGATTACGCCCGGAGTTACACGGAGCCCACGATCGAGATTTATCCGATTGACGATCAGGGGACGAGGAACAGGCCTTTTGTGGTAGACACCAAGCACCTGAGTGGACTCAAGCCTGAGGAATCTCTCACTGTTCGATTGCCGGACGAGGTTGCATTTGACCTCAAGGTTACNGGTTTTCTGCGCAGTTCGGATCTTCTTCAGGTTGCGAGAGCCAAGGACCAATACAACGGGGAGAGGGTTGTTGACGGGTTTTTTCTGAAGGAAACCAAGCGTGCTCAGCAGGAAGAGACCAACCTGACCGGCTGCTACCTCACGGTTCTCGACAAGGGTGGTGCTGTGCTTCAGGAGATGGTACTGCATTACAACGGAATGTTGTTCCCNACCCCGGTCACTGCGCAGGTGAACGGCAAGCGCTACGAATTCTCGCTGACCCGTTGGATCTGGCCTATGCCCTTTGAGGTCGAATTGGATAAAACGCTGGGAGAGTACTGGCCTGGAACGCGGGACCCGAGCTGGTTCCAGAGTGATATCACCAAAGTCGAGGGAGAATTGAGGGAAGAGTATTCCATCGTAATGAACAAACCCATGCGGCACAAGGGGGTAACCCTTTACCAGGCGTCGTGGGCTCCTCCTGCTCCGGGTGGCCGCCCGAGTTCGGGTTTTGCGATCGTCCAGAATCCTTCGGACCAATGGCCTAAGTGGTCACTCTATATTGCATCCTTTGGGCTCATGCTTCATTTTGGTATGAAGTTGACCCGGTTCCTCGGATCGTCAGTTCCCAAGAAAAAGAAGACCGATGTCTAAGAGAAGCTTTAACGGAGCCGCCCGGTGGACGGGATTTGCGCTAGCAATCCTAGCCACGGTCTGGATTGCCGTGGTCACCAACCGGGATGGCTACTCCAAGGAGGAGTATTACGAAATTACTGAGCGCATCATTCACATGAATGGTGAACCGGGATTTGGGAGGACTGAAGGTAGCGTGGTGCAGTGGCATAAAAAGGTGGGNGACATGGTAAACAGAGGGGAGACGATTGCCCATATGCTCGGTAATAATCCCTACTCAGAAGAGGACGCACTCCTGGGTGTTCGGGAAACATCGGACCAATGGTTTTTGGTAGCCCCCGAGAAGGGGGTTTTGTCGGAGCTTCTGATCGAAGAGGGGGTTGAAGCCAAGGTTGGAACACCCTTGGCGGTTCTCCGCACAGAGGGTTATACGCCATGGAGTGAGGAGGTCATAGAAATTGCGAAACGTATTCCCGTTCAGGATGGAGGCCGGGTGAAGCCGTTTGAGACNCGGGCGCAGTTCTTGATGTTGAAGCTGCATGGTGCACGCAAGATGAAGTTTGAGAGTGGAGGAGAGAAAATCAGCATCGGGCCTACCGAGTGGCTCCTCGATATTCTTTTTCGACCTGAAATCGCCTTGAAGATGCCGACGTTCCGAGTGGACGATTCGGAACTACTGGAGAAGGTCGGCATGAAGGTGGAGAACCGCCGAGATCGCTATAGTTATCTCCAACTGGAGCCTTACCTGCAGGAGTTGGGAAAACGGGCAGGAGATTTGCAGAAGGAGATCCAAGCGAGAATGCAGATAGATCCTGACTATAAATTAGCAGGAGGAGAATCCGACCCGCGCGCGCTGGCCCAGACAATCATGGAGTATCAGGGAATGCTCGCCAGCAATGATTTCTCGAAAGGAGTAACCCTGGATGCCTCTGCGGAGACAGCCGACGGGGAGCAGATGAATACCGTCAGCTATTGGGTCAAGGCCATGCCGGTTCTGGCAGCGGCTCTGCGTCAGCAGGAGGTTCCCGAGCACGTCCAGAAGCTTATCAATGAAGTAAGCTTCAGGCTGGGTCGTGGGGAGGGCGGCATTGAGTGGCTCCCTCCTTACGAGGCGAATGTTGTTCTTTCCCCCGGTGCAGAGGCGACGATCCACTCTGGAGAAGTGGTCAAGACCTTCAAGGTCACTTGCGACTCTGGTGAAGTTGAGATGTTTGAAGGGAGTTCCACCTTGGGTAGTCTCAACGAGGGAGCGGAAGACAGTTATCCCGGTGCCGAATTGGTTGTAAAAAATACGGGTGAAGAGAGCGCAACCCTGAGAATTCAGGGACGCGAGTGGATGTCTGCGGGGAACAGGCTGGCAGAGGTGTCGAGAGGTCTTGATATCACACATTGGGAGCGCCTCTCCAATGATCTGAAGAATCTTGAGGTGCTATGTGCCGCTGCGGAGGGCAAAGAGAGTGAGTTCGCGGAGAAGCTGGACGAGTGGCGAGAGGAACTGGTGGTCCGGGCGGGCAATTTGGGGGAAAAGGAAGGCAAACTGGAATCAGAGGTCACATACTACGAGAAGAACTATTTTGTGAGAGGACTGGTTTGGTTCGTCTTTGCCTTTGTGGTTGCCGCTGTCAGCTGGCTGGCGCCGGCCTCTGGTTGGGGGAAATGGACCTACCGACTCACATGGGTTCTGGGTGTACTTGGCGCAGTGTATCTCATCTGGGGAATCGTGCACCGGTGTATTCTCATGGAGCGCCCCCCGGTAGGTAATCTTTACGATACGATCCCTTTCATTGCGGGTGGCGGCGTCCTCGTTCTGTTCCTGCTCGAAGCAGTGACCCGTCGTCGGATCGCCCTGGGGGCAGCCATTGCGGTAGGGCTCCTCGGATTGTTCCTGGCGAGGGCTTTTGAGGGCGTGGATGCTCAGGATCACATGGATCCCCTGCGGGCGGTATTGCGCTCCAACTTCTGGCTCTCAACGCATGTGATTATCATTACGCTGGGCTATTCCGGAGGCCTGATTGCGGCTGCGATGTCGCATGTATTCATCTACGCCAAGGCGTTTGGTCTCGATCGGAGTGACAGATCCCTGTCACGGTTCCTGACCCGCTCGGTTTATGGTCTGGTTTGCTTCACACTGTTTTTCTCCCTCGTGGGGACCGTTCTGGGAGGGATTTGGGCCAACGACTCATGGGGACGTTTCTGGGGCTGGGATCCGAAAGAGAATGGGGCGATGCTCATCGTTTTATGGTGCCTTATTATTTTGCATGCCCGGATGGGTGGCTATCTCAAGGAGTGGGGGATTCATATTGCCTCTGTTCTGGGAGCGATCGTCGTGGCCTTCTCCTGGTGGGGAGTCAATCTCCTTGGCACTGGCTTGCACTCCTATGGATTCACCGAGGGAATCGGTGGGGCGGTCAAAATGTTCTACATTTTTGAATTTGTAGTGGCTCTAGGCGGAACTGGACTTGCGATCTGGGAGAAAGCATCCCGCCGCAGGAAATCCGCGAGGAAGTGGCCGGAAGGCTCTAAAGAGTTGCCGGGCGAACAGAAGGCCCTGGGGTAGGGCAGTGGATCTTCGATGCGGGGTGCGTCCCTAGCCGGGAGGCCAAACGAGTTGGCGGCCCGCNAGAAGGTGCAGGTGGAGGTGTGGGACGGCTTCACCTCCATGCTGACCATTATTGATCACTACCCGGAAACCATCCGAGCTGAGGCCTTCCTGCTCTGCGATGATACGTATACGGCTAAAAAGGTGTCCGAGAAGATTCTGGTCTGAGGTTTCTGCTTCTCCGATACGGACAATAAGTTTCTTCGGCACGAGGAGCAGGTGCACCGGAGCTTGTGGNGCGATATCCTTGAAACACAGGCACTGGTCGTCCTCGTAGACAATGTCGGCTGGGATCTCCCGGTCAGCAATTTTCTGGAAGATGGTTTTTTCAGCCACGGAAAAGGTGTNAGGTAAACGGGGTAGAATAGAAAAGCGAATGCGTTCTGGAAAAGACGGTCTGGCTTATCCCTTTCACAAGAGAGCTGTTGATCTCAGAGATCAATAGTCAACTGAATCTTGCGGTTTTCGNGTACAGGTTGCTGCGCAATATCCTGGAGGAAAGCGAGGATTTCCTGGTGCATGCGGTTACAGTGCGGGGTCCACTCTCCAGTCCCGAGGAGAATTCGGGCGCTTTCCCGTAGCTCAGTAAAGTGAAATTCTTCGGCCCCGCGGCCTTGCAGATCATCAATTGTCTCTTGCAGCTTCTGGTAGAACACGAGCTCATACCCATTCCCAGCTTCCTTGGCCGCCCGGGCGATTGATAGAGTAATGGGAGGAGCGAGGGGCCTCAGGTTGTCGGCGATGGCATCGCACCCAATTCGTCGCAGCATCCGCCTCATACGCTCAAAGAGGTCTTCCAGAGGAAGTACGCGCCACGGGCATTTGTGCTCGAGGTAGTGCAGGATGCCATCCCGGATATCGTCAATAAAGGGGAAATCAGAGCGGTCACATGAGTGCGCTGCGCGTTGCAGAGCAACGTCAATCCAAGCCGTGTCGTAGCTGGATACCTGATGGTGTCCAACCTGCAGAACGGGTAATTTTCCAACGAGACAGATCATGATAAAATCACTCGGTGAAAAGCCTCCTCTGCATGTGATCCCGCATGGCTCGATTCTCGAGGGATTGAATTTCGCTGATGAACTCGCCTACATTGTCGAACTGGCGNTATACGGAAACGTAGCGGACATAGGCGACCGGATCGATCTGGTGAAGCTTGTCCATAACCTCGGCTCCGATGAGGTTGGAGGGGACTTCGGAAATATGGTCCTTGTGGAGATCGGCTAGAATTTCTTCCACTGCCCGGTCCAAGCGATCCATGGAAACCGGGCGTTTTTCGCACGCTTTGACGAGACCCCTGAACAGCTTCTCCCGGTTGATGGCTTCCCGGCTGCCATCCTTTTTTACAACCCTGAGTTCCGTTCGTTCGATCTGCTCGTAAGTCGTATAGCGATACGCGCAATCGAGGCATTCGCGCCGTCGCCGAATCGTCGTCCCGTCCTTGGACATCCGGGAATCGACAACTTTGTCTTTGTGGGAACCGCACTGAATACACCTCATTGATTGCTCAGTGGGGAGTAAGGCTACCCAAGATGTGGTAGGGGCAAAGAAAAAAAAGCACTCTATTTCGTGACAGGCCGTAATTGTTACAGGAAGTCGGCAAATTANTAAAATTGGGGATAATTATGATCCGAAGTAACTGAGACTCTAAAAAACGGGCTGTGATTTACTGACAGTGATGAAGAATGCCTTGTGGAACACCGATAAACATAATCCGGCATTCCAAAGCAGTTGAGGGCCTCAGTGAGGACGGAGCTTGTTCGACGTCCCCAGAACCAGTAAATGAGGCCCATATCGACCATGAAAAAGACTATCTCAATTGCAATTTTGATCGCTCTCAGCTCTCTGGCTTTTGGAGAGCACAATGTCCTCACGCGGGCTGAAAAGAAAGAAGGCTGGACGCTTCTTTTCGATGGAAAGTCCACCTCGGGTTGGCACAGTTGGAAGACCAAAAAACCGCTGGAGGCGGGTGCCTGGGGAGTGGAAGATGGATCGCTTACCCTGATGAAGAAAGGAGCGGGTGATATCTATACTTCGGAGGCCTATGAAAACTATGAGCTCAGTCTCGAGTGGAAGACCAAGGGAAACAGCGGTATTCTGATTCGGGTCAACCCTGAGGCTGGAGGGCCAATCTACAAGGTCGCTCCCGAAATGCAGATTGAGCGTTCTAAAGGAAAGAAGAGTACTGATGCCGGAGGGTTATATGCCCTCTATCCGATCGCGGTTGAAGGGGAGAAAAAAATTGATCCTGAAGGATGGAATACTGTGCGGATTCGGATGGTCGATGGTAAAGGAACCCACTGGTTCAACGGGCAGAAGGTCGCTGAGTATCACATAGGCAGTGAGGATTGGAACAAGAAGGTGGCAGCAAGTAAGTTTGCTACTTGGAAAGGATTTGCCGAGAACAAGAAAGGGCACATCGGTCTGCAGGATCATGGAGCTCAGGTCTCCTTCCGCAATATCAAGATCAAGGAAGTTAAGTAGGAGTCTTTCCTGCGGGCGACTAGGTTTGCTGGCCCACCCATGTGTAGTCATATAGGTGGGCCATTGATCCGGATCCCGGATGGGTCATGAATTAGTACTATCCCTCCTCCCAGTATTTCGTAATTATGACTAAGCAGATCGCAAAAGTAGTATTCCGACCCGGCAGTGATGCTCTCGCGTATCTTCCTGAAGGGCCTTGTCAGTACGGGGAGGATAAACTTTCCTGGGTAGCTATTCAGCACGGAGGCGAGTCCCGGGAAGGTTCTATCAATATTCTGGATCTTGCCTCGGGGCATAACGAGCAACATGTTCTCCCGGGGCGTCCGGGGTTTGCCTTTCCGACTGAGGATCGAAGCATATTTCTCGTTGGTGTTGAAAGGAAGGTAGGTTTCTACAATATTGAGTCGGGTCAATGGATCGATGCACCGGGAGAGGTAAGAGGTGAGGAGGATGGCACGATCATCAACGATGGCGTTATCTACAGAGATGGAGTGATCTTTGGAACCAAGGACGTGGAATTTACCGATCCCAAAGCGGCATTGTATCTCTGGCTTCCTGGAATGACGGACCCGGTGAAGCTAAGGGGAGGACAAACCTGCTCGAATGGGAAATTAATACTGACACGAGAGGGGAAGGAATTCCTCGTTGATATCGATACGCCAACAAAGCTGGTGGTAGAATACCCGCTCAATGGTGACGAGCAGCGATTAGGGGAACCTCGGACAGTTCTGGATTTGAGGGAGGTTGCTTCTTACCCTGACGGGATGGTGATTACTCCAGACGGACGAAGTGTGATTATAGCGATGTATAACCCTGAAAATGTGGAGGAGGGCGAGGCCCGTCAGTACAGCCTCAGGGATGGTCGGCTTGAGGCAGCCTGGAAGACTCCCGGATCTCCGCGTGTGACATGTCCACTTCTGATGGAGATCGATGGAGAAATGGAATTGTTTCTCACTACGGCAGTGGAGCATATGCGGGAAGAGGAGAAGGCGCAGCACCTCAATGCGGGCTGCCTATTTCGTGCAGGCTTCCCTGCACAGTAACCGCTGGACGGCACGCTTTTCCCCAAGAGCTCTCAGGCTTTCTGGAGGGACCCGAGGAGCTCCAGGAGGAACTCCAACATCTTTGCAAGTGCGTCGCGATAGGCGGATGCTTCGACAAGGGAAAGACTTTCACGTGCCTCCCTCAGTAAATCGGTGGCGTATTGCAGGGACTTTCCGATAGCGCCTTGGTATTCTGCGATTCCGGCAAGGATCGTGAGATCGAGTTCCTCCTGCTGAATGATTCGTTTTTGGAGAATTTCCCGCTGCGTGTCTCCTGCTTCCTCCAGCAGGTAGAGCATAGGGAGAGTCAATTTTCCTTTTTCGAGGTCTGTTCGAAGAGTTTTACCAAACTGCTCCTCAGTTCCCACCAGATCTAGACAGTCGTCATAGATCTGGTAGGCTGTCCCTAGCTTCATACCGAAGTCTGCCATTGCCGACCTAATTTCCGGGGAGACCCCAGAGAGGTAGGCTGAAAGTTCTGTGGCGGCCGCGAAGAGAGCCCCCGTTTTCATCTCGATTATGTTAAAGTAATCGTTTTTAGTGAGGGTCAGATCGAACCTTCTCTGCGTCTGGAGGATTTCACCCTGGCAGACATCTCGTGAAGCGCTGGCAATTGACCGGGAGAGAACGAGATCATCAAACTCTGTCGAGAGCATGAGAGCATGAGAAAACAGCGCATCGCCGAGGAGGACTGCGATTCCGTCTCCCCACTTGCAGTTCGCAGTCGGCACGTTTCGCCTTGTGTTTGCACCATCGATGATGTCGTCGTGCACCAGAGTGGCCATGTGTATGAGCTCGAGAATCATGCCGAGCTTGAGATGGTCTTCGCTGACTTTACCGGTTGCACCCCCAACGAGAATGCTGAGCGTCGGTCGTATTCTCTTGCCTGCTGTGTCGCAAATGTAGGACACGTACGGCTCAACACCCGGGTCGAACTTCCGGACCTGATCTCTCAAAGATTGTTCCACGGCATCGAGTTCCTCCTGGATCAGCTCGAAGGGTGAAGCGGTGGCACCACCTAAGTTGGGCGTGGACTTGTTTGCCATAGCCTGTCTACTATGAAACATTCACACAGGAAAAAATGCGGGCAAGGAATTTCCTAAACTTTCGAGAAAAATTGAAAGTTATTTAGGATTGTCTGTCCCGGAGGTCTGTCGTTGCATCAAGAGGTGATGACGCTTTCAAGACTTGGCCCCTTAGTGCTGTTCCCCACTATGGTAACCATATCCTCAGGAATCGAAGTTGGGGAGAAACCCAAGACTCCAAAGCTTCCCGGAGTGCCCTACGTAGTCCATGACGGCACTCGCCCTCAGCCGGTAAAAGTCAGGAGTGGAGGTGCCGTATCAGTAGAGCCCCCTTCGGATGCGCTGGTCCTGATTGGGGAAAAAAGCTCTGAGACTTGGGAAGGAAACACCTGGCCCATTGCGGACGGGGTAATGACTGTGGCGAAAGGTGGTGGAGTGCGCTCCAAGGCCGCTTTTGGAGATTGTCAGCTCCATCTGGAATATCGAGTGCCTGCTGGAAGGAAGGTCCGAGGGCAGGCCGGTGGTAATAGTGGCGTCTTTCTGATGGGGCTCTATGAGATTCAAGTTGGTGAAAGTCATACGAATCAGACGTATCCGGATGGGCAGACTGGAGCGATTTACGGACAGGCTCCGCCAAGGGTGAATCCGTCCACGCCACAGGGGGAATGGCAAAGTTTTGACATTATCTTTGAAGCGCCCGAATACGACGGCGAGAAGATTGTTTCGCCAGCCGTTATTACCGTGGTTCACAACGGCGTCTTGATACACCACCGTAAAACTTTGCTTGGGCCTACTCGCCATAAGGCTCTGGCCTCCTACCCAGCTAATCACCCTGCGAAAGCGCCAATCAGTCTTCAGGATCACGGGGATCCAATTCAGTATCGCAACATCTGGATCAGAGAATTGGGAGAGTATGACGCTTCCGCCGGAAAGTAGAGGAAAGTCCTTCATATTTCTAATCCAGTTGCACAAAATTTTCGGGGGGCTTCGCTTGGGAGAGAGAAAGAGGTGAAAGCGCCAAACTCACCATGCCGGCGAATCGGCTCGGGGCACATGCCCCTCCCGGATTCATCTTTCCACCAATAAGAATTGCCCAGAGACAGAATACAGCTAACGATTTGGATATGAAAAAGCAGAGCGTACGAAATGCTACGATCGTCCTTGGGGCCCTTGGAGCTCTTGGAGTCAGTGGGTGTGGTGATAGTGTGACCAATGTTTCGGTTGCGGCTGAGGGGGCCAAGGAGATTGCCATAAAGGTTGCTCCCGACCTGTCTTCTCCTGCCTCATTGGCTGGTTATGAAGCAGTTGCACGAGCGACGGGATTTGCGAGATACATGCCCGCAACAACCCACGCTTATATGGGAATCTACGACGGGAAGGGTTTCGTAGAGGAGATCCGGAAATCGGCTCTTCTCAAAATGGCCGAGGATCAGCTCGGAGGCGGGCTCATCCCAGAAAATCCTGATTTTGAGCTGAATATAGAGGAAAACCCTCAATTGCAGATGGTGGCGGCGTTGCTCGCGGAGGAGATTTTTGTAGGTGTCGGCAACGGGGCCCCTGGGCAGGTGGCCAACATGGTTGCCTTCAACGAGTCCTACAGCCGTCAATCTGTAAAAATTGCGATGAAAACTTTGGAGGCGACTCTGGCCGGCGAAGAAGAATTTGGAGGTGTCGGATTTCCTCTTCTTCTGCGGGGTTTGCTCAGTGATCCCAAGGGCGGCATTGGTATTGTCGAGAAAGCCCAGATGCCTCCTGTAACCTTCGGATTCAAGGTCAGCGACGGGGATCTGCGTGGACAACTATACGAGATAGCCGCCCAAGGAATTGGGGCGATGCTTGAGGGCCTTGGTCCAGACGGTGAGGGTTTCGCTGAAGCGGTGAATGTGGAGCGTGGAGGATCAAAATTCACGGGAATCAAGATCAAGGGGGAGGAGCTGGTGGCCTCCATGCCACCGGACATGAAGGAAGGGATGGCACAGTTCATGGATGCAGCCACCGTGACGAGGCTGATGAAAATGCTGGAGTCCAAGAATCTGGTTGTCGCGATTGGGGTCCACGAAAGTTACCTTGTTGCATTCATGGGCTCGAGCGCTGATGACCTTCAGATAGCACCAACCCCTGCGGAGTCTTTGCTCTCCCGCCCAGAAGCGGCATTCATTAAGTCGTTCACCGGTAAAAGATTAGTGAGCCTTGTCACGATGTCGGAGGAGCTGCAGGAGAGCTCAAAGGGAGCTTCAATTTTTGGAGGCCTTGCCGCGGGTGTGAAAGAAGGCCTGGCGGAGACCGATACATTCGGGGACTCGCAGGATCTCGAAGTTCTTCTAGGCCTGATAACGGAACAGGAGAGCGCGATTTTGGGACTTCACAGGCATACGCCGGGGGGGAGCGTGACCTTTATGGAAGATGGTCTCAAGGTTGAGATCTTTGGTGGTGCGGAGCAGCCCAGTCTGAACTTGGACACTCCCCGCACCTACTCAGAACTCGGAGCGCAGGACGATGTGCTTCTTTTTGCCAACTGGGTCAATGATGCTGCCTACAAGGATAAGGTTCTCGAATATATCGAAACCCTTGGAGAGACGGTGTATCTGGCTGCCAAGCGGGTTTCATCCATGGAGTTGCCTGAGGGAGTTATCCCATTTGATGCGACAGAAGCCGAGGGAATCCTTGGCATGTTCGATGAACAAATCCTTCCTCACTTTCTGGAGTTGTGGACTGGTGTCCGCGATGATTTGGTCGCAGGCCTCGGCGATGAGCGCGCCGTGATCATTGATCTAAAGGGAGCACTCCCCACCGTGCCTGGGCTTCCTCAGCTTCTTGCCGATGAGGGTAAGGCTCCTCGTATGGCGGTGGTCGCGCCAGCGCGGGATAAGGAACGACTCCAGAGTTCCTGGAAGAATACGGAAAAGGCGATCAATGGCATTATTAAGATCGTGGGGGATATGACAGGAGAAAATATTCCGATGCAAAGGCCGATGAGCAGTGAGAAGAATGACCTCAAGACTTGGTTTTTCCCGTTCCCGTTCCAGACCGATGATTTCGTCCTGAATGTCTCAGCTGACGAGAAAAATGTTTTCGCCTCAACCTCCAAGTCCTACGTACAAAGTCTCGCGGCAAGTCTGGAGAAAGTGAAAGCTGAGCCCGGGAAAAAAGGGGCCTATTTCCATCTGGATTTGACTGTTCTGAACGATTATCTCAGCGACTGGATCAAGTTGCTCGAGGAAGAACAAGGGGCAATCTTCGGTGAAGGATCGCCTGATGCGGAAGATCTCATGCAGATTCTCCCAATCGCAAAGCAGGTGGTATCGGCGCTCAGTGAGCTCAAGGGGATCAGCAGCCATACCCGGAATGAGGGTGGCACCTTGAGAACCTCGGTTCATTTCAGGACCGGGAACTAGCCGGTTATCGCTTAGACGTTGGCCAGAATAACTGCTCCACCTGTTGGACTGCCGGTCGTGTCGGCTGGCTAAGCTGATTTCCGCTGGTAAAGGGTATGCCTGAGGGATTAAAGTGCCCTTATGGCGAGAATGATTGTGCCCCAGGAAGACGAGCAGCAGCTCGGCGTGGCACAGTCCCAGAATGTGGAGCTCCAGTTGGCGCGCCAACGTCAACGGGATACGGTCCAGTCGCTTGTCAGTTCAGTGATCCTCATTGGGTTGCTTGTAGGGGTGCTGGCTTTAATTACGATTCTCTCCCTCCGAACAGAATCCCCGACAATTGTCACCTACCAGGCGACTATGCCCGAGCAGGAGAGGGTCGAACGTCCTGAGGTAAACCAGAGAGCAAGGCCGAATCCGCCAGGGCAAAAATCCTCGCGTGCCAAAGTGATTGCCTCTCAGGCGGCATCACCGATCTCTGTGCCGATCCCTGACAACCCCGTGCCCGAAGGGCCTTTCGGGATGTCAGATGAGATCGGGGAAGGCTGGGGTGACAATGAGGGAGATGGTACTGGAGGTGGAGGAGCCTCCTTTTTCGGTAGTTACAGAAAGGGAAAGCGGGTGGCTTATGTTGTCGACTTCTCAGGGTCGATGGGCTCAACCGCAGAAGGGGGAGGAACCTTCGCTCAAGCGCTGAAGAAGGAATTAACGACCTCCATCAGCAACCTTTCCTCTGGAATGTATTTCACTGTGATCTTCTTTTCATCGCGTGCCTGGAATTTAACGACAGAGGGCGATGATTATGTGGGGAACGGATGGCACGGTCTGGGAGAACCGCCGCACACCGGATGGTATCCAGCCAATGAGGGAGTGAAAAAGGAAGTCATCAACAAGATCAACAGGATGCCAGTCGCAGGAGGGACGATGTGGTATCCTGGTCTCAAGATGGCCATGACTATGACGCCTACACCAAGTATTGTATTTCTGCTTTCGGATGGAGAGCCTCGTGATGGAGATGAAATCTCTTTCAATATGAAGCAACTTAATCCGGGAGGAACTCCGATCGATACCATCGCCTTTGAAGTGCCTGGGTCGCCTGCCGGGCGCCTTATGGATATAGCGAAGGATACAGGTGGAAAGTTTGTCATGGTTCACAAGGGTGAACGCAAGACTGGAAGAGCTGCCGAGGCTCTTACGGATCCTAAATATGATTGAAGAGACCTCGTGCCCACCCTGATTGAGTTCGCATTTAGGAGTGAAGGCTGTTCAGGATTGCCTCTGCGAGAGGAAGGTCGCCCGAAACGGTAACTTTAGGGTTGGGCCGCTGGTTTTCTACAAGCTTTGAAGTAACTCCAAAAGCTTCTGCAGCGGACACCTCGTCCGTTACCTGAATCCCGCGCTTCTGTATCAGCTTGTAGGCCTCGGAAAGTGTATCGAACCGAAAGGCTTGAGGAGTTTCCATTATCCAAAGATTTTCGCGGGATAAAGACTCACTGGTGACACAGTGTTCATCGGTTCTCTTCAAGGTTTCGGTCATGCGGCGAGCCAGTGCAGCCGCGCCCTCGGTTCGGGCTGCCTGGACGACCGCATTAATTTGACTTGGTAATACCAGAGGCCGAGCTCCATCATGAACAGTGACATAATCCGGCTTGGAGGGCAGAGCTTCCATGCCACGGATGACGGAGAGGTAGCGTTCCTTGTCTCCTTCGATTCTGAGAACGGGCTTTCCAGATCGTGGATCGAGTTTTGCGAATCGCTCAGCACTTGTGACAACCATGATCATGTCGATCTCTTCAGCCTCCAGAAAGGCATCGAGGGTCCATTGAAGAACAGGCTGTCCGTTAAGCATGGACAGCATTTTATCGAAGCCCATCCGTTGGCTTCTGCCAGCTGCGACGATAATTGCGGCGCAGCTCATTCTCTTGGGCAGATCATGGTTTGTAATCAGGGAATCCGTGTCAAACAAGAGGAAGGAAACACCTTAGGTGAGGTGTTGCATCACTGCCTGAGAAAGAGCCTTACCGTCCGCCCGGCCAGCGGTCTTCTCCTGAAGGACCTTCATGACCTTACCCATATCTGCTCTTGAGGAGGCATTACATTCGGCAATGGCAGAATTAACGAGTTCATCAATTTCTGCAGTCGAGAGAGGGGAAGGAAGATATTGCTCCAGAAGGGCGATCTCAGATTCTTCTTTCTGGGCCAATTCCGAACGGCCCGCCTTGTTGAATTGATCCATGGATTCCCTGCGCTGTTTGATCTGTTTGCGGATTATGCCTACGATCTCTCCCTCATCCAGAGTCGCATCGGATCCTCCTTTCTCAATAGNAGCATTTTTAACCGCACTCTTAACCGCGCGGAGAGTATTTAGAGCCATGCTATCCTTCGCTCGCATGGCATTCTTCAGGTCTTCTGTGAGTCTTTGTGCAGTATCGGCCATTGGGTGGAAGTAGAATTTTCAAGCGGTAATTTGCAAGGTTCAAGTTCAGCAAGCAGGTCTGTCTCCCGTGCGAAGGCTCATTAAAAAACTTGAAACTTGAAAGAGGAGAGAAGAGGAGCCTTGTTCATGTCGTGCGTGCAGGAAGTTTCTACCTCGTTCTTGTCGGATTATCATTGTGCTTTGTAGGAGTGATATTTGGTGCCCTCATGTGGCGGAGTTTTGATCGAGCTTCTGACCAGAGGGCGTGGACCGAGGTGCAAGCCACAATCATTGAGTCCAGGGTCGACCAGCGTCAGATCGGNGCCGATGTTAAGGTAGAGTATGGGTTTTTTGTAGCCTATGGGTATTCGTATGAAGGAGTCACCTTCACTTCGGACCGGTATAGCCTTCGGGGTTCTCCATGGAGTTCTTCGATAGAGAGATCCCAGCGCCGGGTAGATCAGTTTCCTGTCGGTTCACAGGTCACCTGTTTTGTCGACCCCGGGGATCCTGGTTTTTCAGTTCTAAAGCGTGATTCTAAAGCCCCAGGTTACTCTCTTTGGTTTCCCGCAATATTCATCGTCGGAGGACTAGGTATGATAGTGGGTGCTATCCGGGGAGACCTGATCCTTAAGCGCTCGCAGGGATCGATGGCCTGATCAATGCCTGTCAGATATGAGGTTCAGCTGGATGTTACTTTGACGAGGAAACCCTTGCGCCGTGCAGACGTGAGCATTCCGTGGAGCAGCCAGAGGGAGGCACCCAGAAAAAGGATGTTGGTAGCAAGGGCAGATGCCATCTGGCTTGCGGGGAAAGTATTAAACTCGATAACTTGTCTCATTCCTTCAAAGACGTGTGTGGATGGCAGAGCGTGCGCGATGGGTTGCAGCCATCCCGGCAGGGCAGAAACCGGGTAAAATACTGCGGAAAAGGGCTGAACCATAAACGGGACGGCCCACGCCAGTGACTCGGCGCCATGGCCGAACCTCAGGATCAGGCTGACCGAGACGAGTCCGAGAGCCCAGCCAAAAAGAAGGAGGTTGAGGTAAAAGGGAACCAGAGCGAGCTCGAGATGAAAGAGATTGAACTGGTAGGCGACGATTGCAATCAGCGCTAAAATCACCCCTGTGAACACAACCCGACACAATCCAACCAAGAACATTGCGCCTACATATTCGGTGATTCTAACTGGTGCCGCAAAGATGTTCAGAAGGTTACGAGTCCACACATCCTCAAGGAATGAGATCGATACGCCTTGCTGCGAACGAAACAGTGCATCCCAGAGAATGATTGCCCCGATAAGGTAGGTGATCGTTTCTGGAAAGTTTCCAGAACCCTCGGACTGGAGATATTTTGTCAGGAATCCCCAGACGAGCAGTTGCACGAAAGGCCAGAACACGAGCTCGATGATGCGCACCGGGTGACGAGTGTAGAGCCAGAAGTAACGCAGGGCGATGGAGCCAAGAATGCGGAGGTTCATGCAGTCGGATATAGGGCTGTTGAGCGCCATCTGATGTCACGCTCGTCAGCAATGAGGAGGAATATGTGAATTCAGGTCAAAATCTCCTTTATGACCCGGGCCTCTTCCACACCTGTTAGCCGTTGATCCAGCCCTTGATATCGGAATGTAAGCTTTTCGTGGTTGATACCAAGCTGGTTAAGGATCGTTGCGTTCAGATCACGGATGTGAACTGGATTCTCCAAAATGTTATAAGAGTAATCATCGGTCTTCCCATGCTCATAGCCCCGTTTGATTCCTGCTCCGGCCATCCATGTGGTGAAACATCGCCCATGGTGGTCACGGCCGTAGTTGTCTTTTGTCAGCTTCCCCTGTGAGTATATGGTCCTGCCAAATTCGCCACCGCAGATCACAAGGGTGTCATCAAACATGCCTCGCTCTTTCAGATCCTTGATTAACCCTGCGCATGGTTGATCGATATCTTCACACTGCTGGCGCAGTTTTGAGGGAAGGCTGCCATGCTGATCCCAGCCACGATGGAAAAGCTGCTGGAAACGGACTCCTTTCTCGGCCATGCGCCTCGCCAGAAGACAGTTCCGAGCGAAGCTTCCTGGTTTCTCCACGTCAGGACCATAGAGGTCTTTTACGTGTTGGGGTTCATTGGAAATATCCATCAACTCAGGCACTTCCGATTGCATGCGGAAAGCCATCTCGTATTGCTCAATTCGTGACTGAGTTTCCGGATCGGCGAATCTCTTGAATGTTTCGCTGTTAAGGTCCTTGAGGCCATCAAGCATCTCGCGACGAGCATCTCGATCAATACCCGGAGGATTGTTCAGGTAAAGCACGGGCTCTCCGTTACTTCGCAATTTTACTCCTTGATGGCTGGAAGGAAGAAATCCACTGCCCCACAACCTGTCGTAAAGCGCTTGCAGTTGCCCACGCCCACGAGAGATCATGACGATATATGCCGGCATGTTCTCATTCACGCTTCCCAGTCCGTAACTCAGCCATGATCCCATGCTTGGTTTGCCCTGCTGCTGAACTCCAGTATTGATGAACGTTATTGCG
Source organism: Roseibacillus sp. (assembly GCA_002709915.1). Lineage (GTDB taxonomy): Bacteria > Verrucomicrobiota > Verrucomicrobiia > Verrucomicrobiales > Akkermansiaceae > Roseibacillus_B. The sequence continues at coordinate 46,355 of PARF01000025.1, forward strand.
GGGTCATGGTTGACCGCCTCGGTATTCATGGTCTTGATGATCGTGATATCATCAACGATGCCTGCAGTATGGGGCAATAGGTCCTTGTTGACCCAGGTCCCGTGTTTGCCGAAGCGCTCAAATTCAAACATCGGAGCCACACAGGGAAAGGACTTCTGGCCGCTTGTCATGCCGGTGATACGCTGACCCTGGCGAATGGAATCAGGTAATTCCTTTCCATGGATCTCCCGCAACGCCGGCTTGTAGTCGAAGGTATCAATATGGGAAGGGCCACCGGGGAAAAACAGGTAAATGGCACGCTTTGCTTTCGGAGCAAAGTTGGGAAAACCCGGTATGCCATCTGCTGCCTCTGCGGAACCAAAAATCCCTGGGTTCCAAAGACCGCTAAGGGCCGCGGCGCCCATTCCATGTCCGGTATGTAACAAGAATCGGCGCCGTGTTGGATCGTAATGCATTTCTTACTGGTGTTTAATTCTACAAAAATTACCCACGTGTCAGGGTTTCATCCATATTCAGGAGGAGCTGACCAACTACCATCCAGGCGGCATGCTCAACTGCATCAATTGTCTCATCGCGAGGAATTTCGCCAACGCCGAGAAACTCTTTCGCCTTTTTTGGGTCATCCCGGAATCGCTTTAACTGCTCACCAAGGACTCGCTCAATTACAGTAACCTCGGATTCGGTTGCGGGACGGGACAAGGCCAGCTTGAAGCCATAATCAATTCTTGATGCCGTGTTGTTGCCACCTTCCTTGATCAACCTCTGCCCGAGAGCGCGAGCCGCCTCGACGAATTGCGGATCGTTAAGAGTGACGAGAGCCTGGAGTGGGGTATTGGTAATTGGACGCTGAATCATGCATTTTTCCCGCGTTGGAGCATCAAAGATCAGCATGTTTGGCATCGGCGCAGATCGCTTCCAGTAGGTATACATGGAGCGGCGATAAAGCTTTTCGCCACCATCGCGTTTGTATCTCAGCCCCCCATTGAGAGACACTTCATTCCATATATTCGGCGGCTGGTAGGGTTTGACGCTTGGACCACCAATTCTTTCCACCAGCAAGCCGGAGACGTCCAACGCGGTGTCACGAATAAATTCGCCCTGCAGTCGAAAACGAGGGGATCGTGCAAGCAAGATATTCTCGGGATCCTCCTGAGCCAATTGCGGCGTTAAACGCGAGACCTGACGGTAAGTTGCCGAAAGAACTATCTGCTTTATCATACGTTTCACATCCCAGCCGCTCTCAATAAAATCCACAGCTAGCCAGTCGAGTAGCTCTGGATGACTGGGCGGGCTGCCTTGATTTCCAAAATCATCAACAGATTTGGTCAACCCACGCCCAAAAAGGAGCGCCCAGTAGCGGTTAACCGCGACCCGGGCGGTGAGTGGGTTTGAGCTCGAGGTAAGCCACTCCGCGAGGCCAAGCCGGTTCGAAGGGGCCCCCTCTGGCAGTGGTGGCAGCGCAGCCGGAACTCCGGGAAGCACTACGGCGTCCGGGCCCTCTGTAATTGGTTGGTCGTAGGCTCCGCGATCGAGGATGTAGGTTTTACGGGTCTTATTGGCCGCATTGTCCTGCATCACCATCACACTGGTGTTCTTCAGGCTCTTGATCCTGCTTTCCTCGGCCAGAAGCTTACTGTGTACTGCAGCTAGCTTCTGGTATTCCTTGTCTTCTGTAGAAAGAAAGTGCTCGAGCAAAACTGCTTCCTGCTCTTTTGTGCGGGAAGCTGCAGAGATGGCGAGGATGCTCTTGATTGGATCTCCACCAATTCGCTGAATTTCCACCTCGGAAAGATTACGGTTGTAGATTCGCAATTCATCGACTTCACCAATGTAATGTCCCTGGCCTGAGCGACTGCCGATTTTAAATGGGGTCTGCGTCGCGATCGAATCCTTGAGTGAATCCTGCTCCACCTTGTTGGCCGTCAGCTTACCATCGATATAAATCTTAACGCCTGCGGCCTTGGATGATCCATCATAACTAACGGCCACATAGTGCCATTTGTCTGCCGTGAGGGATTCTGCTGATACCACCTTGAGGGCATTTCCGGGCCAGCTGCTGATGATATGTGTGCCCACCGCACGATTCTGGATCCAAAAATCATAACCTCGGAAAGCCTGTCCTTCGTCTATCCGGGCAAGCACCGCACCGCTCCCGCTGTTAGGAACCTTGAGCCACGCGGCAAAGGTAAAGGGTTCATTGCGTTCGCGAGCCGGCCACGAACCGAAAGAGACCGCACTCTTGCCATCAAATCGGATTCCCCCATGAGATCCGCGCGTTGCGGGATAGACCTTGCCGCCAATCTGTCCAACTCCACCACCTACACTGGCCTTAATTTGTTTTCCTCCACGCTCATCCAAGGGGAAAAAATGGGTTAGGCCTGCAGGCTCAGGCAAGGTATCTCCTGCAGATTGTCCCATGGTCTTCAACCACTTGAGATACTTCGCCATCGCAGCCTGTTTGTAGTCGTTTATCCGAATGCCGCTGACCTCGATAGCTTTCCGCAACTCAGCTAACTTGTTCGCCTGCTCCCGGGGTGGGACATTAACCACAGGTGCTTGGTTCCCTCCCCGCGTCTGCATTCCGGGATCCGTAGTATTATTGAAGTAGGCGAACATCTGATAGTATTCCCGTTGGGAAATCGGGTCATACTTGTGGTCGTGACATTGGGCGCACTCCATCGTCAGTCCCATCCAGACATTTGCCGTGGTCTTGACCCGGTCGACAACGTATTCGACCCGCAATTCCTCGGCGAATGCTCCACCCTCATCCGAGGTGGCATGATTACGGTTAAATCCGGAGGCCACCCGTTGCGCAACCGTAGCGTCTGGCAACAGGTCTCCTGCAAGCTGTTCGGTAGTAAACCGGTCAAACGGCATATTGGAGTTGTAGGCGTCGATTACCCATTCACGCCACGCCCACATATCGCGCGGGCCATCTGCATGCATTACCGAGGAGTCTCCGTAGCGCGCAGCATCCATCCACGCCAAGGCCATCCGCTCACCATATCGTTTTGTGGCGAGAAGACGATCAACGACCTTCTCGTAGGCGTGGGCCGATTGGTCGTTCACAAATGCTTCGACCTCGGAGGGTGCCGGGGGGAGCCCTGTCAGATCGTAGGTCACTCTGCGGATGAGAGTACGCCGGTCCGCCTCTTTTGACTGCTTCAGCCCTGCCTTTGCAAGCCTGCCCAAAATAAATGAGTCTACAGGGTTATTGATGCGCTGACTTTGATTTTCTGTTGGGACGACTTTTGCCTTTAACGGCTGAAGGAAAGCCCAGTGCTCCTTGTATTCTGCCCCGGAGAGAATCCATTGTTTGAGCAATTCTTTCTGCTCCGTGCTTAAGACCTGATGAGATTCAGGTGGAGGCATTACCTCGTCTTCATCCTGTGAGGTAATCCGGTGTAGAAACTCACTGTCAGCAAGATCGTCAGGATTAATCGCGCTAATTCCATCGTTGGGTCTGGTCGCCCCTTCACGGGTATCCAGTCGGAGGTTAGCCTTGCGATCCGCGGCATCTGGGCCATGGCAAAGGAAGCAATTACTCGACAGAATTGGACGGATGTCGCGGTTGAAGTCGATCGCATCTGCTGCCCGTAAGAGTGGGCTCACGCAGATAATTAAAAGGAGCGAAGCGTACTTGGGTATGAGCATGGGTTTAGCTTTGCAGGATTCCGGCGGCACTTTACTAGGTCATGATATCCCCGATCACGTGGCCGTGGACGTCGGTGAGGCGATAGTCACGTCCCGAGTAGCGGTAGGTGAGCTTCTCGTGATCTAATCCCATGAGGTGAAGAATGGTCGCCTGCAGATCGTGGACGTGGACACGCTTATCGACAGCAGTGAGGCCAAATTCATCTGTTGATCCATAACTCATTCCGCCCTTTACCCCGCCACCGGCCATCCAGACGGTATATCCGTAGTGATCGTGATCCCGTCCTTTTTTGCCTTCTGAAGTGGGAGCTCTTCCGAACTCGCCTCCCCAGATGACGAGGGTTTCATCGAGTAACCCACGGGATTTCAGGTCCCTGATAAGGGCTGCGATTCCTTGATCGCATGCATCTGCAAGAGCCTTATGTCCGCCCGGGATGTCCCCATGTCCAGTATCCCATGCGATATCGTAGCCGCTGATGGAGTGAGAAAGTTGGACACAGCGCACTCCCCGTTCCACCAGACGACGAGCGATCAGGCATCCCTTGGCGTATTCCGTATCCCCGTAAAGTTTGCGTGTCGCTTTCGATTCCTTTTCGATATCAAAGACGTCNGGAACTGAGAACTGCATCCGGAAGGCCATTTCCATCGCCTCAATTCCAGCCTCAAGCCCTCTGTCGCGCTCTCGGCGCTCAAGATGCATTCTGTTCAGCTCGGTAAGAAGGTCAGCCTGCTTTCTTTGCTCGGTTCGGGAAAGATTACTGTTTTTCAGATTACGCATTGCTGCATCCGGAGTCATCTGCTCGATGTTCACGTAGGCGCCCGCATAGGCTCCTGGCAGGAACGAATTTCCCCAATTGGCAAGTTTACCACGGGGTTGTGCACGCGGGGACATGGCCACAAAGCCGGGGAGGTCTTCATTTTCACTACCAAGTCCGTAGACAAGCCACGATCCCATACTCGGTCGATTTGGCTGAAGTGAACCCACGTTGGACATGAGAATTGCGCCAGCATGTTCCGGGATATCCGTATGCATCGAATGGACAAAGCAGAGATCATCCACGACCTCGCCGACCTTGGGGAAAATATCGCTGACCCACTTTCCGCACTTGCCGTATTGCTTAAACCCGAAATAGGAAGGTGCGAGTCCACCCTTAGTGTTACGGAGGGACTTGCGATCTACGAGTTGAGGTCTCTGGCCAGCATATTTTGCAAGGGCCGGCTTATAATCAAAGGTGTCGACCTGAGATGGACCGCCCGGCATGAAGAGTTGAATGACGTGCTTCGCTCTCGGAGCAAAGTGGGGAGGCTTCGGGGCAAGTGGACTAGGCTCTGCAGCTGATGTGGTGGCAGCGCCGGCGACAGTCAAGCCGGATTGCTGGAGGACCCCTGCGAGACCGAGACTGCCGAACCCCGCGCCCATCTTCCGGAGAGCCTCGCGGCGGGAAAGCTGGCCATTATGCAGGGTGGCGAGAGCCTTGCGGTAAGCAGCTTCGTGTTCTTGAAATTTCATTAGTCAGGACGCCGGCGCACTACTACTCCACCATCTTTCATATGGTGAAAAAATCCAGTTTCTTTGCAGGATTCAACTTTATGCGCGGGCGGGGTGGGGGACAAGACAGAGAATGTCACCCGATGCGCTTAGCCTCTCTCGCGTTTCCCTGAATTTTCACGCTTTTGTGTCAGATGGCCCTGTTTCGGCTGGCCCTGAAAACTAGTCTCGCATATTTAAATAGAAGGCCATAGGCAGGCTCTGGGAGAGCCAGTCTGTCAGAGAGCGACTTATTTACCGAATCGATCAAATCCGGTCGCGAGCAGGATCTGATCGGCAGATATTTCGCTCCAACCAGACCCGCCGTGGGACAGCGGGTAGCACGGCGCTAGATCTTGTCCTCGACCGGTAGACCGTTTGCTTTGGAAGTTCACCTATTCTACCTGCATGAATTCATGGGTTCCGAGGAGAACCTGTGCGTATCTAGCCCACGCTTTCTCGGTGTCTTCTGCCTCGGAGAGATAGCGCAGTCCTGCTTGCTTTTCGGTCGGCTCTGGTCGTCGCTGGAACAGAATCGAATACGCGAGTTCAAGGCGGGTCACGTCGTCAGACGCTGCCTCCCGCAAGCGTTGGGCGAGGCTTTCTGAGCGCGTAATCATAAAAGGACTGTTAAGAATGAAAAGGTATTGCTGAGGAACTGTGCTTTCAGTGCGCGCGGCGCTGGAGGAGCGGGGCGAGGGAAAGTCGAAAATGCGAAGAAATTCTTCCGAAATCGATCGATCAAAATTTCTGCTGATTTTCCCATACATCGTTCGGCGTCTACTTTCCAAGACATGCTCGTCTGGAGCACCACCTGCCTTGGAGTCAAGATCGCCGCTGACGAAAAGGAGGCTGTCCCGCCACGCTTCGATATCGAGCCGCCGCGGGTTCATGCGCCAAATAAGGCGGTTGTCTCCATCTTTGGCAAAGGATTCAGCATCATAGGAGGTGCTCTGTTGCCAGGTGCTCGATAGCATGATCTCCCGATGTAATTTTTTCATGGACCAACCATTTTCAATGAAGGTGGCAGCCAGCCAGTCGAGCAGCTCCGGATGAGTTGGTTTCTGTCCGATCACGCCAAAGTTGCTGGGAGAACGCACTAGCGCGCGGCCAAAATGCTGAAGCCATATCCGGTTTACCATGACGCGGGCGGTGAGTGGATTACGAGGATCGGCGACAGCCTCTGCCAACTGCCTGCGTCCTGATCCATCGGTAAAGTGCGGGCGCCCTGGTCCTGACACGATTTCGAGAAATTTACGTGGAGCAACTGGCCCTTTTTTTCGAAGGTCACCCCGGATCGCAATATGCATGTCTCCGCTGCCTGATTCGCCCAGTCCATGTGCGCTTGCAGGTTTAGGAGGAAGCGCGGCTTTGATCTTATCGAGTTGGTTTCGCAGGTCCTTCAGTTGCTGAGAGGCAGATTCGGACATCTTAGCCTCGACCTCGTTACGGGATACCTTCAATTCCCGGGATCTCTCCTCAAGAAATTCTTGGATGACTTTTTCCTGAGCCTTTATCCCGGATTGAATCGTATTGAAGACATTTTGTTCTGCCTCGCTCGCAACCGGGATATCTCGAGCCTTGGAGTTCCGGAAAATTCCCGCGATGGCGTAATAGTCGGCGGCAGTGATAGGGTCGAATTTGTGATCGTGACAGCGCGCGCAGGCTGCTGTGAGAGCAAGGAAAGCCCGCGAAAATGTATCGACCCTGTCTGCGAGCGTTTCTGCCTCTGCTTGTGCTTTGGATTCAGGATCTCCACCGTCAGAGGTGTAGGTTGGTCCGACCGCAAAAAATCCGGTCGCTAGTGCATTGCCTTCACCGAGAAGATCTCCCGCAATCTGGTGTTTTACAAATTGGTCGTATGGGAGGTCAGAGTTGAAGGCATTTACTACCCAGTCGCGGTAGCGCCACGCGTTGGGCAGGGGCTTGCTGTCTTGCGATGCGCCCATTCCGTCACTGTAGCGAGCCACGTCGAGCCAATGTCGACCCCAGCGTTCTCCGTAATGCGGAGATTTGAGAAGCCGGTCGATTACCCGGGTGAAGGCGCCGGGGTCCGCATCTTTGATGAATGCGTCGACCTCATCGGGAGTGGGGGGGAGCCCCGTAAGCGTGAAGGATGCACGCCGAATGAGAGTGCGCTTGTCTGCAGGAGGAACAGGACGCACACCACTGCCTTTCATCCGAGCAACAACAAAAGAGTCAATCGGGTTGAGCAGCGCTCTATCGGGAGATTGAATTGGAGGCTCAGGCTTGCTCAGCGGCCGGAAAGCCCAGTGCTCCCTGCGAAACTTTTCAAAATCGTATGAAGAACCCTTTGCGGCAACCTTGCTTCCGTCCTCTGGGATAGGGGAACCCATCGCGATCCAGGTTGCGAGGTGGTTCGCCGCTATGTCGGGCAGTTTCTTTTTTGGAGGCATTTCAAGGTCCTCAACCTGATAGCGGATCACTTTGAGGAGCAGGCTCTCGTCGGGTTTTCCCGGAACAACAAGAGCCCCACTGTCTCCGCCACTCAGAATCCCGGCTTTGCTGTCGAGATAGAGCGACCCCTTCAACTTGGAGGACTCACTGGAATGGCATTCGTAGCAGTGAGTGGCGAGAATCGGCCTTACGTGATTTTCGAAATAGTGGATTCCTTCCTCGGTTGGAGAGGCCGCTCTCAGCAAGTTGCCTGCCAAAGGAGTCATCGCCGCCAAGACGGTAAGCCCTGAGAGGAAGCTGCTGGAGGGACGAACCATGGGGTGCGATCTTCAGGCAGAAGCAAGTGCCAGCGCTTTTCTACTTATTCCAAGGTGCCCGCTCAAGGGAGTCACGATATTTCATCGCAGCCTCGGTCCGGGAACGGACGTGCAGCTTCTCATAGATATGCTTCAAGTGAACACGAACGGTTTCAACGCTGATTGAGAGTTCAGCAGCGATTTCCTTGTTCGCGAGACCTCTGGCAACTAGTTGCACGATTTCAGTTTCACGCTTGGAGAGATTAAAGGCCTGACTCGCCTCGCTACTTGCGGGGCGATGGAAGGCTTCCACGACGAGACGAGCGATCTCAGCCGACATTGGCGCTCCTCCTGCCCGGACTTCGAAGATCGCACGACAAAGATCGTCGGGCGAAGCATTCTTGAGAAGATAGCCTGAGGCCCCTGCCTGAAGGGCGTCAAAAATCTTTTTATCATCGTCATGCACAGTAAGCATGATCACATCGATGTCAGGGTGAGTGTCCTTCACCTGTATTGTCGCTTCGATGCCAGACATCCCGGGCAGGCTGATATCCATCAGTATTACATCCGGACCACCGTTCTCGATTGCCTTCAAGCCATCCTCGGCGTTTTCCCAGACACCAAAGGTTTGGATTCCATCCATGGCGTCAACGATCTTTCGAACAAGCTTTCCTAGCGCTGGAGTATCCTCGATAACGGCGACCTTGATGGGTTCTCGATTAATAGTGGGCATAACGCGAAGTGGAAGGTTTGCCCCGGAGAGGGATCAGTTCAACGCAAAATCTCCAATATTTCTTGGAAATTAGAGATAGAGAGCCCGCTTTACCATTAGGGGAATGAACCCAGTAAGCGCCAGCAAAGGGGAAGGCCCTGTCCCCGGAATCCCCGGGAGGAGCTTCTCCTCAGCTGGCTCAGGACAGTAAATCGTGAACTACCCTTGATTGCCGGGTCAAGCTAGTGAGGCGTTTGTCTGCACCTCCGTGGCGGTAGGTCAGCTTGAGGTGGTTTATACCAAAAAGGTGGAGGAGGGTTGCCTGGAAGTCGTTGACGTGAACGGGGTTACGAGCAGGTTCCCATCCGATATCGTCTGTTTCACCATAATTAAAACCGGGTTTTACCCCACCGCCAGCCATGAACACGGTGAAGGCGTTAGGATGGTGATCGCGTCCGGTATTGGGTTTGCGCCCAGGGCGGTTCTCGCCGAGCGGAGTACGGCCAAATTCTCCTCCCCAGACCACAAGAGTCTCGTCAAGGAGTCCCCGTTCTTTAAGGTCAGTGATTAAGGCGGCAACAGGTTGGTCACTCATCCCGGCGTTAAATTCGAGTTCGTTGTCGAGGTTAGAGTGCTGATCCCATGACGCGTGAATCAGGTTTACGAAGCGAACACCTCGTTCCGCAAGGCGTCTGGCCAGGAGGCAGTTCCGCGCGAAGGTGCTCCACGTGCGCGAGCTGCCTTTTCCCCTTCCCCCGGTGGCGGGGTCATCGCGGTTAATTCCGTAAGCTTCGAGAGTTTGATTGGATTCACCCGAGAGGTCTGCGAGCTCAGGTGCGGCGGTCTGCATCCGGAAAGCCAGCTCGTAGGCTGCTATCCTGCTTTCGATTTCCGGATCGCGGATAGCGTCATGAGCGATTCCATTCAGTTTACGCAGGGCATCGAGGCCCCGCCTCTGAATCCCGGGAGAGATGCCCCGGGGGTTGCGGAGGTTGAGAACAGGCTCATCACCATTACGAAAGCGTACTCCCGCAAAGCTGGATGGCAGGAATCCGCTTTGATAGAGGGTTGCCCCCCCGCTTGAGCCACGACCTGCGAGGAGAACAACATAGCCGGGAAGGTTTTCATTTTCACTGCCAAGTCCGTATGTCAGCCAGGAGCCCATGGTCGGAAGTCCGAAGTGTGGTTCTCCACACTGCATCATGAGCTGTCCGGGATGATGATTAAACTGAGTCGTATGCATGCTCTTGATCATGCAGAGGTCATCTGCGCAGGAAGAAAGATGAGGGAGGAGGTCTGAGAACCACATTCCAGCCTGCCCATGCTGACTGAAGGTCCGTTTGCTTCCCATGAGGGTTGCACTTTCCTTCTTAAGAAAAGCAAAGCGCATCTTCTCAAGGATCGATGGATCCATTCTTTTCCCATCGAGCTCGTTGAGTTTTGGCTTGTAGTCGAAGAGATCCAGTTGAGATGGAGCTCCTGCCATGAAAAGAAAGATGCAGCGTTTCGCTCTGGGGGCGAAATCAGCGAAGGCGTTTTCGGCACCTCTGGCATCGGATGCAAGTATATGAGTGAGCGCGAGACCTCCCAGACCACTGGCCGAGGTGGCAAGGAAATCTCTCCGGGTCCGGAGGTAGAATTCTTCAGGAGATATCATGGCGCGTATTCTGCCTACGGGCAGGTGATGAACTCGTCGAGGTTTGTGATGATTCGGACGGTAGCTGTCCAAGCGGCCAAGCTGGGCTTGTTTTCTCCACAAAGATCCCGGGTCTGGTCGGGGTGATCCAGATAGTATGAATGGTTTTCCTTGAGAAGTCCGAGGGTAATATCAAGCTCCTCTGGTCCTGGTGGCCTCGACAGGGCCAGCTTGAAGAGATGCTCAACGCGCTGCTGGTTATCGGTGAGAGAGGGATCTTCATCGATCCGCCGTGCAAGGGCCTGGCTGGCCTCATGAAAAACAATGTTCTGAAGGGTGGTCAGCGCCATCAGGGGCGTATTCGATACGTTTCGCTGAGTGATAGAAGTGTTTGAGTCCGGGCAATCAAACGTCATAAGATTTGGAGCGGGTGCAGTACGTTTGAAGAAAGTGTACATCCCGCGCCGATAGCGATTTTCCCCCTTGCTGACATTCCACTTGAAGTTATTCGCGAAGCTTTGAGCTGCAACATCTGCAGGAATAGGAGGGAATTGGCTCTCGCCACCCGTTTCTGTATTTAGAAGACCTGCGACGGAAAGGTGGAGATCCCTTATGATTTCAGCTTCTACACGCTTACGGTTTTGCCGGTGAAGGAGTCGATTGTCCGGGTCGTGGTTGGCATACTCCAAGCGGTGTCTTGATGATTGACGATAGGTTTGGGAAGTGACGATTTTTCTGATCAGTTCCTTGCGGCTCCATCCCTTTTGGATAAAGAAATCAGCCAGCCAGCTCAGAAGTTCAGGGTGAGAGGGACTCTGGCCCTGCGATCCAAAGTTTTCCGGTGAGGCAACAAGACCGTTCCCGAAAAGGTGCAGCCAGATAGTGTTAGCTGTAACCCTCGCGGTAAGAGGATTGGCTTCGCTGATCAGCCACTTGGCCAGATCCATTCTGCTGGGACTTCCTGCGGAAGGTGTCAGAGGGTGAAGGGAGGAGATTCCTCCCGGTGTAATAACACCTTTTTCTGTTTCGGGCTGCAGGAAGTCACCTCGATGAAAGAGGTAGGTCTTACGTTTTCCATGCCCTCTCATGACCGCCGCTTTCAGGGGCTTTCCGGTGTTCAGAGGGAGCTGTATTTGTCCTTCGTCGGCTTCATTGAAAAAGGCAAAGATGCGATAGAAGTCGACCTGAGTCATAGGGTCGTAAGGGTGATCGTGGCACTGTGCGCATTCGAGGGTGAGCCCCAGCCATGTCCGTGTTGTAGTCGCGACCCGGTCAATGGCGCGTTTTATCCTGTCCTCTTCCTGATCGGTCCCACCTTCTGTGTTGCGCAGCGTCTGACGATGAAATGCCGTGGCGAGATGCTGTGATGGGTCGGCATCTTCGAGAAGATCACCTGCAAGCTGCTCGATGGTGAACTGGTCAAAGGGCATATCCGCATTGATGGAACGAATCACCCAGTCACGCCAGATCCACGCGTTGGGGCGTGGATTGTCCTTTTCGTATCCATCGCTGTCCGCGTAGCGAGCCTGGTCGAGCCAGTGGCGGCCCCACCGCTCTCCGAAGTGAGGAGATGCGAGGAGCCGGTCTACCTCAACACTTACGGCAATTTCCGGATCAGTCTGCCATGCGGTCAGGAACGATTGTAGTTCCTCCACTGCTGGAGGCAGACCTGTGAGGTCGAGACATAGACGTCGCAGTAATGCACCGGGCGTGGCGGGAGGAGAGGGAGTCAAGTCCTCTTTTTCAAGTCGATACAGAACGAAGTGATCGATTTCGTTGACAGGCCAACCCTGCTGGCGCACTTCCGGCGGCAGCGTTTTCATGGGAGGTATGTAGGCCCAGTGTTCAGGCCATGTGGCACCCTGCTTGATCCAACTCTGGATAAGTGCAAGGTCCCTTTCGGAGAGAGGGCTTTCGGGAGGCATGCGAAGCTCAGGGTCCTCGTGAGTAACTCGGAGGAAGAGTTCGCTTCCTTCCGGCCTCTCTGGCACGAGAAGCGGCTCGCCCGACTTCCCCCCGGCCAACGCCAGCTTACGACTGGTAAGGTTCAGATTACCCCGTTGCTTGACTCCACCGTGGCATTCCGCGCAATGCTTGTTGAGTAAAGGTTGGATATCTCTCTTGAAATCTACGGGCGCTGCTGCTCCGCCATGCACAAAAGCACCGAGGAACATGGTAAGGGAAAGGCAGAACTTGGAGGCTAATTTCAAAAGGGAGCCTTGGGTTTGCTTCAAAAATGGTGATTTTTCGGGAGTAAACAAGAAGCTTTCCACCGGACCCTCAAGCCTTCAGGATTTAGGGGTTTCAGAGAACGTAAGAACCCATGGGAATCTTCAGCAGTAGTCAACTTACAGCGTTTCACCGGGATGGATACCTGATTGTCCGGGAATTATTCGGAGAGGAGGAAATCAGGCTTCTTGGGGAAACTGCCCGAAATGATCATGCCATGGATCAGACCTCCTCCACGATGGATGACGGAGAGGGAAACAACGTCAGATTATCTCTTTGGAATCATCCTGGCGATGGGGTCTATGGAATGGTGGCCCGTTGCAGGCGGGTTGTGGACGGGGTGGAGGAACTTCTTGGAGAGGAGGTCTATCATTATCATTCTAAGATGATTTTGAAGGATGCCAAAGTCGGAGGAGCCTGGGCGTGGCACCAAGACTATGGCTATTGGTATCAGAACGGCCTGCTCTTCCCCGACCTCGTGAGTGTGATGATCGCAGTTGATCCCGCTAGCCGGGAGAATGGCTGTCTGCAGGTTCTGCGTGGTTCTCATCGGATGGGGCGGGTTAACCATACGCTTTCCGGTGACCAGGCTGGTGCTGACATGGAGCAGGTAGATGAGGCTCGCCGGCGTCTGGAAACTGTTCATTGTGAGATGTCAGCGGGAGACGCTCTCTTCTTCCATTCAAATACCCTGCACTGCTCTGCAGCAAATAATTCGGATCACTCACGGTGGGCATTAATTTGCTGCTACAACACGAGAAGTAACGACCCTTTCAAAGACTCACATCATCCCGGATATACTCCGCTCTCTAAAGTTGATGATGAGATGGTGCTCAAAGTGGGGAGAGATGACGCGCAGCGTTCAGGTGTAGCCTTCGCTAATCTGGCAGACGAGGACCAAAGTGCGAAGAGCCTATCAAGCGAAGAGATGTGACAACTAGCGAGCTATTCCGATAACCCTTAACGCCGGGGAGTCATCACCGGAGATCAGATACAAGCCCATATACCAGAATCATGAAACTTGGAATTATCAACAGCGCGTTCGACCAGGCAGGAGTCGATACCAAAACAGGACTAGAACATATTGCCCGGATCGGTTTCGACTCAGTGGATATTTTTACTGAAGCGATGACTATCGAGCAGGCAGAGATCGATCTTATAAGAAGGACATGCGACGATAATGATCTGCCCATTGTGTCCACCGTGGTCGTTTCGGCTGGACTGGTTGATTTTAATGACCCGGTTCGGGATTACCATGTGGAGAGGGCCAATCGATTCGTAGATCTCGGACAGACCTTCAATTCGAATAATCTTCTGCTGGTGCTAGGGGAATATATCTGGCAGCGAGAAGTGATTCCGCCCGAAGCGCAGTGGGAATGGGGTGTGGAAGGAGTGAGAAAGATCGGTGAATACGCTGGCGAGCGAGGTATGGAGATTGCTCTGGAGCTTGAACCGTTCAGGCTGAGTCTTCTTAATAGCGTTCCCAAGATGGCTCAGTTCATCGATGACTGTGGCCTGCCTAACGTGAAGGCCAATATTGATATCAGTCATCTCGTCCTGGCGGATACCCCTCCCGATGCTCTCGAGCTTCTCAAGGGGAAGGCGACTCATGTGCATATCAGTGATTGTGACGGCAAGGTGCATGGAGACCTTCCTCCCGGGCGGGGAGTGGTCAAATTTGCTCCTTACCTGCAAGCAATCAAGGACCTCGAGTTTGATGGAGCCGTTTCGCTGGAGCTGGAGTATTCACCGGATCCCGAAAAAATCGTTGAGTGGGTTGAGGAAGCTTACGACGCCACGGACAGTCTCATGGAGCAAGTTGGGCTACGAGGTTAGCTCGTCTCATGATTGGGTGAGCTGTTTGAAAGAATTTCTGATTGCCTCGAGTCGCTATGTCCGAAGATGATGATTATGGATTGAGTCCCACCAAGGAGATCGTCGAGATCGATGCTCCGGATGTTGATTACAGGCCCTCTAAGCCGAGAAGCTATCGGCCGAAGATCGCAATGATTGGGACTGGTGGAATCAGCGAATTTCATCTGAAGGCCTATCGCAAGTGTGGTTATGAAGTTGTCGCTTTTGCGAGTCGGACCCGGAGTAAGGCCGAGGCCAAGCGTGATGAATTTTTCCCGGAGGCTGAGGTTTATGATGATTATCACGCTATACTGGAGCGGGAGGATATTGAGGTGCTCGACATCACACCGCACCCAGCTGATCGATTGCTGATTGTGAAGGAAGCCCTCAAGGCAGGAAAGCATGTGCTGAGTCAGAAGCCCTTCGTGCTCGACCTGTCCGAGGGTGAGGAATTAGTTCAGATTGCGGAGGAGAATGGGGTCAAGCTTGCCGTGAATCAGAATGGTCGCTGGGCACCTCATTTCTCCTACCTGCGCAATGCTGTGGCCGGGGGTATCATCGGGCGGGTGACTTCGTTAGATTTTAACCTGCAGTGGGACCAGACCTGGATCAAGGGAACGTCCGAATTCGAAAGTATTCACCATCTTATCCTATTTGATTTTGCGGTACACTGGTTCGATATCACCAGTCAGATCATGGTTGGCCAGGAGCCAACCCGGGTGCTGGCTTCGGCGGTGCGCTATGATGAACAGGTTTACCTCCCTCCTGCTCTGGCAGCCGCGATCGTGGAATACCCCGGGGCCCAAGTGCGTCTTTCCTTTAATGCTCATGCTACTCTTGGGGAAGAGGATGTGACTACTGTGGTGGGGACGAAGGGAACGCTGCGTACGCGTGGACCGGGTCTCAACGAGCAGCCTGAGATGGAAGTCTACCTCGAGGAAGGGCAGTGCAAAGTTCCCCTCGAGAGTTGCTGGTTCGATGCCGGTTTCGAGGGGACCATGGGTGAACTGCTGTGTGCCATCGAGGAAGATCGCGAACCGAACAACTCTGCGAGGAGCAATCTCAAGTCACTGGAATTGTGCTTTGCGGCACTAGCCTCGGCTGACACGGGTCAACCGGTGGAGGTGGGCTCAGTGCGGACCGTTTCGACCGGGCCTTCCTAGTCTCCAGCCTGATCCTTGCCAAAGTCCTTCATGGACTGTTCCACGAGGGGAGTCCTGAAGTCGTCGCTTTCGTAAACAACGAGTCGATAGCGGTAGGTAAGGCTCTCGCCCTTTTGAATCCTGATGTCACCGCGGCGAGCAAGGGCGGGTCCTACTCCGAATTGGCCGTCGATACGCCAGAGAGTGGGGTAGCCTTGATTTTTCGGATGATCGATCATGGCGATGTGGGCCATTTTCTTCATGCCATCAATCTGCATTGCGAGGTCGACCCACTTTGCCGCTTTTCCTTCTCCCTGCTGATTCTTCATTCCCTCGCTGTTGAGACAGGAGGCCTTGATTCCTCGCTTCCAAGGCATGCGGAGGAAGAGTCCCCCGTAGGAATACCTGCCGATGGTCACGTCCTGGATCGCGGTGCCAGTCCACGTGAGGTCGAGGATGTAGTGGCCCTCGCCCGGGGTGTAATTCCACTGCTGCCGATCTTCAAGCATTGGGGCGCTATTTTCGTCAAGGAGCTGGGAATTAAATTCCATGGAATTATTACCCAAGCTATTTTTAATATGTTTCCAGTAGTCTTTCCCGTAGTTGTGGAAAAAGTCCCGCTTGTTGATCCGGGTCTGGCCCCAGTAAAGGCCGGTCTGGTGTTTGTGGTGACCAGGTGAAAACTGGGTGAGGACGTGCTTGCCGTCGGGTGACCGAAGGGGGTGAATGTAAGGGCGAGTGTGAGTCTTGCTGTCGCCTTGCTGTATGATGACAGGTCCATCCGAGGTATGGGGAATCCGTGCGGGTCCTTCCACTCTGACGGTTATTTCCGCCGTGCAGAAGCAGGTGAGGAGGAGGATCAGAAAAATTGTTCGGGTCATGATGATATCAGGTCAGGATTCCTTTCACAGGATGGGCCGGTTCGACACCGGTAATTTTTTCGTCGAGTCCCCGGTAGGGGAAGATTAGGCGGTTGTGGTCGATGCCTAGTTGATGAAGGATGGTGGCATTGAGATCCCGGATGTGCACAGGATTCTTCTTTACGTTCCAGCAATAGTCGTCGGTTTCTCCGTAAGTGATTCCTCCCTTGATGCCACCTCCAGCCATCCAGATTGAGAAGGCCCGACCATGGTGATCTCTGCCCGCCCCGGAGCTGTCCAGCTGGCCTTGTTGATAGACGGTCCGACCGAATTCGCCACCCCAGATCACCAGCGTTTCGTCGAGTAGTCCTCGTTTCTCCAGATCGAGAACGAGTGCAGCTGAGGGCTGGTCGGTGTCCTGGCATTGGCGGGGCAGCTGGGACTGTAGCGCGATGTGCTGATCCCAGCCACGATGGAAGAGCTGAACACAGCGAACTCCACGTTCTACGAGCCGGCGAGCCATGAGGCAGTTGGCGGCATAGGTGCCCGGTTTCCGTGACTCCGGGCCATAGAGCTCAAAGGTGGAATCGGGCTCCTTGCTTAAGTCGGTGAGCTCCGGAACGCTGGCCTGCATGCGGTAGGACATCTCNTAGGCCTGNATGCGGGCNANGGTTTCCGGGTCNCCAGTCTGCTGNGCGAATGCCTGGTTGAGCCTCGCAAGATCATCGAGTTGGCCACGTCGTTGAGAGCGCTTCACTCCNGGGGGNTTGTCCAGATAAAGGACAGGATCTGCNCCNGCTCNCAGNAGAACNCCCTGATGTTCNGAGGGAAGAAATCCACTGCCCCANAGGCGGGAGTAAATTGGCTGTCCNGGNTTTTTTCCTGTGCCCTGGCTCAGCATGACCATGTANGCCGGGAAATTCTCCGTTTCGCTACCCAGCCCGTAGCTGAGCCATGCNCCGAGACTCGCCTTNCCNAGCTGCATTGTTCCAGTGTTGATGAAAGTAATGGCTGGATCGTGGTTGATNGCCTCCGTGTTCATCGATCGCACGACGCAGATNTTGTCAGCNATCTTCTGAGTCCACGGCAGGAGATCNGAGATCCANGCGCCTGCTGGTCCGCATTGCCTGATCGGGGCTACAGGTTTGGCGACAGGAAAATTCTTCATGCCGGCGGTCATGCCGGTGACACGNTGCTCACCTTTGACCTCNGGGGGCAGGTGCTTTCCGTGGTTNTTGATGAGGAANGGGGATCCGTCAAAGAGGTCAATGTGAGAGGGACCGCCTGACTGAAACATGTAAATNACATGCTTGGCTTTCGGTGCCAGCTGGAAGGCAGGGTGGGGAGATNTGCTANTGTCTCCCTTCGCCATCATNGCGGTTAGNGCTGCCGCCCCNAAACTGTTTCCCGCGGTGCCGAGAAAGGCGCGACGGTTCAGNATGGTGGGNAGNTCGGTCATGATATCATCGCCTGGTTACGGATTCCGAAAGATTCAAAAGCAGGCCGCAGATGTTTGTCCAGGCAGCNTGTTCCGCTGCTGNAAGAGNGGGATCAGGAANNGATTCTCCNACCGCAANAAGGNNCTGTGCGCCCGATATATCGNTNTGATAGCGAGCTCTCTCNCGGGCGATNGCAATTTTAAGTANNTCCAGCTCTTCTTGNNCTGGTAGNCGTGAGGTTACGTGTTCGAAAGCCNGCNGCAGCCGCTCCNGGTCGGANCCNTCNNTNGAGAGAAGNTGCTGAGCGAGNACNCTNGAGGCCTCAACGTATTGAGGGTCATTCATGAGAATAAANGCNTGNAGGGGNGTGTTGGTCACTCCGCGTTCAGTNACACAGGCNTCTCGGTTGGGTGCATCAAAAGCTGCCATTCCAGGCGGAGGCAGNGTTCGCTTCCAGTAAGTATAAATCGANCGCCGATAGAGGTTTTCCCCATGGTCCTGAACGTAGGTCTGCGAGGTNGCAGGAGTTGATCCATAATGACTTATCTGCCTCCAGAGATCTCCGGGGTGATAGGGTTTTACGCTGGGGCCACCGATTCGCCNGACAAGAAGTCCAGAGGTTGCGAGGGCGTGATCCCGGATCATCTCGGCTGACAGGCGGAAGCGGGGGCCCCNNGCAAGGANTTCGTTCANGGGATCNCGNTCGAGGAGCTCAGNGGTNGTGTTNGAGCTCTGNCGGTAGGTNCGAGAGGTGACAATTCTTCGGATCAGGTCTTTTACGTTCCATCCGGAACTTTGAAATNTGAGNGCCANCCAATCAAGAAGTTCCGGATGCGATGGCCATTCTCCNTGGGTCCCAAAGTCGGCACTGGTTTTNACAATNCCGCGCCCGAAGAGCATTTGCCAGAAACGGTTGACNGCNACCCGGCTGGTGAGTGGATGATCAGACCGCACCAGCCAGCGGGCNAGATCCAACCTGTTGAGATCNCGATCAGCTGGAACCTCAAGAGNGGGNAGGAATGCAGGAACGCCTGGTTTGACNGCCTGACGCTTGTCCGCNTAAAATCCCCGCTCGAGAACATGAGTCACCCGTGGTTTTTGAGAGGTNTTCATCACCATAATNCGGTGATTNGNAGTCAGAGNNTCAAGTCGTTTTTTNAGATTGGAAACGTGGTGNCNTGCGGGAGATTTTGCGCTGCTGTGAGCATTGAAGTAATCACGGATGAATTCAATCTGGCCGCTCGNTCTGTCCTCTGGTGCAAGTGTGATAGCCTCCCNGAGGGNTTCNGGTAGCATGGAGGTNTCATCTGNGCCCTTGATCANAGCGAGGCGGAACTTTTTNGGAGAGGCTCCCTCCCCGNANTTNAATACGAGNTCAGTGGTAAGGTAGGGTTGATTGNCNGTATCNACAGGCTNNTNGAANGTGANGGTCAGNTGCTGNTGCTTNTCNACNTCNGAAAGGGCCGGGGCCCANCCGGTGCGGCGNCTTGTGTCATGCACGAACTCGGGACGAAAGCCGGGTTTGAACGANGACGCAGTGACGNGCTCGTAGGGAGTTGCAGTATTGAGATCTATATTTTTGGCAGGAAAGGGATTNAAGCATGGAG
Source organism: Roseibacillus sp. (assembly GCA_002709915.1). Classification (GTDB taxonomy): domain Bacteria; phylum Verrucomicrobiota; class Verrucomicrobiia; order Verrucomicrobiales; family Akkermansiaceae; genus Roseibacillus_B. The sequence goes on from PARF01000025.1 coordinate 65,730, forward strand.
TGATAGTGCTCATNACGAANCCCCCGGGCATTGATTTGCCCCCGAAGCCAATCTTGCCNTTNTTCGCGGGTTCNAACATCACCCGTAATCCNGTNACNACTCCTGCTCCCTCNGGAATCNNACAGCAAACGTTGTAGGCCGAGAAGTCTCCCCCCGCAGCCTCAACAGATTCATCGTTCTTCACTTGAATCCGGTTNGGGTCTCCATTGGGAAGGGTGGCGGTCAGATGATCGAGNGGGATCAGCTGAAAGCCCCTGCCAATGTGCTNTAGTTCGTGCAACNCNCCNTCTTCCCACTTGGCCTGCNAGGTTGGNTCNGGAGANGCGAGTTCACGTTCTGCCCGTTCAAGTTCCTTTTTGANCGACGCTACTTCNAGNTCAGTGGCAAGGGGTGTTCTGGTCTGAATAAATGGGCGTGGATTCACTCCGCTGTCTCCGTCATGGCCACGGTCGTCAAGAGTNTTGAAAAAGGCGAAGAGCTTGTAGTATTCGACCTGCTTCAGGGGGTCGTATTTATGGTCGTGGCATTGACCACATCCTGTAGTGAGGCCCATGATGGACTCTCCNGTTGTTTTCACCCGGTCGACCACGTAGTTGACCAGATTTTCTTCCCCAATAGTTCCGCCTTCGTGGGTGACGGAGTGATGCCGNTTGTAGGCTGTTGCGATNAGCTGACTGTTGGAGGGTTTTTCGAGAAGGTCGCCAGCCAATTGTTCGGTTAGAAACTGATCGTATGGCATGTTCTCGTTGAATGCCTTGATGACCCAGTCCCGCCAGAGCCANGCATCGCGCCCNCCGTCGATCGAGTAGCCGTTTGTATCAGCATAGCGGGAAGCATCCAGCCATGGCAGAGCGAGTTGCTCNCCAAAGTGNGGAGAGTTAAGCAGCNGTGTGACAAGGNTNTCATAGGCATTAGCTNTTCTGTCCGAGAGGAAATTCGCGATTTGTTGTTTCGAAGGNGGNAGCCCGGTCAGATCGAGATGAAGACGCCGNGCGAGGGTGCGCCGGTCAGCCTCGGGGCTGAATGTTAAGCTCTCTTTGGTGAGGCGGGATGCGACGAATCGGTCGATGGGGTTTTCTTCCTTTCCTGCGGGAAGAGTCGGTAGCGNGGGAGTGATAAATGACCAGTGGCCCTCGTATCTGGCTCCTTGTCTTATCCACTCCTCAATAAGGGTTTTCTCNNCNGTGCTGAGCTCCTTATGGGAATCAGGTGGAGGCATGATCTCGTCAGGNTCGTCGCTAACGAGACGTTCCCAGAGCNGGGATTCCTCAGGNTTNCCTGCTTGTATCACAGGTTCCTTACTCGTCCCCCCNGTGAGAAAACCGTCTGCAGTGTCGAGGCGGAGCTTTGCNTTGCGCTCTTGCTCATCAGGTCCATGGCAGGCAAAGCAATTTCGCGCCAATATCGGTTGGATATCGCGATTGAAGCGGACTTCNGATGATTCNCCCTGACNTGTCAGGGTNANCANCAGAAAGATGGGCAGNCGCTCCCANTTCATANATGNNTCTCCNGGATGCAAACATGAGAGGGCNGGGGTGACAAGCCGGGGACTTGAAGAGNTTCTGTTNANAANNNAGNNANNAGNGNACTGGGAGGNNGGCATNTTCGATTTCCGCTTGGCACCTTCTCNCCCTNNTGAAATGCTGTGATGNATGCACCTCAAGTGCAAATGCCCGCATTGCGGAACGAAAATTCGTTATCTGGTCGAGCTCTCNAGNGGGTTTTCCCANTGTCCNCGGTGCAAGACNCAGTTCCAGTTGCCTGATGCGCCCCCGGGNATCCCGAGNATGGCGGGTCGAAGCCCTTTGGAGGAGCNTTCAGGCAGGGCTCGAGNGGGGAGAGCTGGAGTTGGGCTGGGTCGGATGGGCGCTCTGAGCCTTGCCTTCNCTGATCCGATGAATTCGCAGCCCGCTGCGATGAAGTCGATGGGGAAGGAGACGATGTTNACTTGGGGTTTTCTGATGTGGATTGCATTTCCGATCGCGGGATGGCTGGCGTTCTGGAGAGGAACGAATGTTCTCAGCGGGCATCTCTTTGGTAGCATTCTTGAGGTTGCTGGAAGCTCGAGGCCTGACGCACAAGGAAGTGCAAAAGTCGCCGATCACATTGCGGTAGCTGCAGAGCTCCTGGTTTTTGCGCTCCTTCTTCTTGGAGTCCTGATTACTCTTAACATTCTCCATGGCCGACGGGTAGCCGTTCGTGGAATCCTCTTTACTACAGCTCTGGCACTCTTTCCATTTGTGGGGCTTTCGTTCTATTTCTCTGTTCTCTCCTTTGTAGATTTCAAGTCTCCAGAGGTAGATGAAGCTCTTGGGCATCTCACAATGTTCCTAACGCTATTCTCCCTGAGTAGTTTTTTTCTCCTTCTCCTTTCCTCGATTACACGAGTGATAGGATTTTCACGGAAAGCGGGCTTCTGGCTGGTTCCCGGTAGCCTCATGGTCATTTTCGTGCTCTTCATATGGATCACCAAATTAACCAGTGCAATTAGTCAGAAGGGGGGCAAGGAGGGAGCTATGATGCCGTGGCATATGGAGGATACCGGGAACAGCGTCAGCTACCCTCGGGCACATGAATTCGCCAAAACTTGCCAAATCCTTCAGGGAACTAATCCGATCCGGCGATCCTGATCTCCTTTGACTGCAGGTAGATGAATTCGCAGTTTGACCGGAAGGCGCTTTTCCTGTGGCTTGGGAGTGACTCACGCAGCTCCATCATAATCATGAACATTACTCGCTTTATTCCAGCCGCCGGACTTACCTCTGCGGTGCTATTCCTAGGACTTTTCAAAGCCTCCGCCGAGGTATCTGTTTCCAAGATTTTTGGAGATCACATGGTTCTCCAGCAGGAGGCGCCCATTAGAATCTGGGGTGCAGCGAATCCTGGTGAACAGGTTATCGTGGGTGTTGCAGGAGGAGGAAACGCGCTCGTAAAAGCAGACGATTCCGGACAGTGGAAGGTTGAGCTTCCAGCGATGAAAGCTGATGGGAAAGCTCACACCATTACGGTGCAGGGTTCTAAGGAAGCCGACAAGGTCACCTTGAAAGATGTCCTGATCGGTGAAGTCTGGCTCTGCTCTGGTCAATCCAACATGGAGTGGAGCGTTCGTCAGTCAATGAATGCAGACCGGGAAATTTCGGGAGCTAAGCATCCTCAGATCCGCCTCTTCAACGTTCCGGGGCATGTTCGTAATGCTGAACCAATGGATGATCCAAGAGGCCAGTGGCAAATCTGCTCGCCCCAGACGATTTCTGGATTCACTGCGGTGGGCTACAGCTTCGGAAGAGAACTGCAGAAGAGCCTTAAGGTTCCCATTGGGCTGGTGGGGACAAACTGGGGAGGAACCCGGATTGAGCCATGGACACCACCCGTTGGCTTTAAATCAGTTCCAAATTTGAAAGATTATGTGGAAAATCTGGATGCGATTGAGGCAGCCAAGAAGAGTGGAGGTAATCGCCCCCGTCCCAAGGGAGGTGCAGTTGAGATTTTCAATGGGATGGTCGCCCCACTCGTTCCGCTCAGTGTGCGCGGAGCTATCTGGTACCAGGGTGAGTCAAATGCTGGAGATGGCCTTCGCTATGAATACCTCAAGGAAGCGCTGGTGAACGGCTGGCGTTCTGTTTTCAAGAACGACAAGCTTTCATTCTACTGGGTCCAGCTAGCAAATTTTCAAGGGCCTAATGGAAACCCTGCTGGTGGGGGATGGGGTCCTGTGAGGGAAGGGCAAAGGAGAGCCCTGAGAGTGCCGGGGACAGGAATGGCAGTCATTATTGATATTGGGGATGCACGTGATATTCACCCTAGGAATAAACAGGATGTGGGTAAGCGTCTCGCGCTCTGGGCTCTGGCCAAGGATTATGGGAAAGAGATCGTGTATTCAGGGCCTCTCTACAAGAGTATGAAGAAAGAGGGAGATGCCATCAGAATTAGCTTTGATCACGTGGGTTCAGGCCTGATCACGGGCCGCAAGGAAGGATTGAATCCAGTTATGGAAGTCGGTGGAGGCCAGCTTGGGCATTTTGCTATCCAGGGAGCTGATGACCAGTGGCACTGGGCTAGCGCAAAAATTGATGGAGAGACCGTGGTTGTATGGAAGGAAGGGTTAAAGGACCCCAAGCATGTCCGCTTCGGTTACGAGTCCAATCCAGCGACGATCAACCTTTACAATAAGGAGGGTCTTCCGGCATCTCCTTTCACGACTGATTAGGAAATCGGTCCCGTGGTCGACTGCCATGATGAACCTTCTCAGAAGGTTTTGACGAAGGAGTTCGTGCGTAGGAGTTAGTTATAACTTTTCCAGATTTGTGTCTCATCGGGTTTGAAGATCGGAATTTGTGTCATGGAATTCCTTCGACTGAAGTGGTTGCTACCCCTGTTGTTATTATCTTCTTTATATGGAGCAGAGAATTTGAGTTGGCACGCCTCCGGAAAAGGCGGTGCGGTGGTCGCCGAGAATCCACGGGCGGTAGCGGCCGGAATTGAGCTTCTAGAAAAGGGGGGCAATGCAGTGGATGCGGCGGTAGCGACTATGCTGGTAGCCAGCATCATGGACTACGGGATGTTCTGCATCGGAGCAGAAGTTCCCTTCATGATCTTCGATACGAAGAAGAAAGAGGTAAAAACCCTTTGTGGGCTGGGAGGTGCCCCGCTCAATCAGGACAGTATCAAGTGGTATTACCAGCATGCTATTCCCGAGCAGGGCGGAATTAAAGCGGTTCCAGTTCCCGGGGCGGTAGGTCTCTTTTTTGATGCGCTTTCGGCCTATGGGACGATGGATTTTTCCTCCGTGGTGGCTCCCGCCCTGCGCGTTCTCGATGGAGGAGGAAAGGACTGGTATGGCGCGTTGGCAGTTACATTCCGCAAACTGGTAGACGCAGAGCGGGACGGAGATGGAACACGCATACAGAACCTTCAAAGGGCACGGGCGCGGTTCTACACTGGTGATATTGCGGACGAACTGGTTGCCTATTACCAGAAGGCAGGCGGCTTTTTAACCAAGGCTGACCTCGCAGCCCACAGGACGCTTATCGAGGAGCCCGTCATGGTGGAATACCGCGGATATGAGGTTTATAAGTGTGGGCCCTGGACCCAGGGCCCCTTCCTTTGTCAGACCCTGCAGATTCTGGAGGGGTTTGATCTCAGGAAAATGGGGCACCTCTCTGCGGACTATATACATGTTTTGGTTGAGGCCCTGAAACTGGCACTGGCTGACCGCGACTTTTACTATGGAGATCCCCGGCACGTGGATGTGCCCATGAAGCAGCTGCTATCCCAGCCCTACGGGGATTTACGGCGGGGTCTGATCGATATTAAGAAGGCCTCACTAAAAGTCCGTCCGGGAAACCCGGTTGCAATGAAGGCTCTTGCGGATACCCCCGGGAAGTATCGCCCTGGTCCGGGTGGTACTACAACCTGCGTGGTAGCTGACAAGTGGGGCAACTTTGTCTCGGCCACGCCGAGCGGTAATAACCCCTATAACGTTTGCGCTGCTCTCGGTGTTGCTCATGGCAATCGTCTTCGGAGTCTGAATACGACGCCGGGGCATCCTAACCGGATCGAGGCAGGAAAGCGCCCCCGGATCACTCTGACGCCCACTCTTGTGCTAAAGGATGGACTGCCACTGATGGCAATCAGCGTGGCAGGAGGAGATCTCCAAGACCAGACCACCTTGAACTGTCTGTTAAACGTCATCGAATTTGGAATGGATCCCAAGGAAGCTGTGTCCTGTGCACGTTTCAGTACACGGCACCACGAGAACTCCTTCAACCCTGACCGGAAGCGTGAGATTTACGGTCTGGGGCACGTGACGCTGCAGGATACCATCCGGGAGCCAACAGTCAGGAATCTCTCCGAGCGCGGGCATCGGGTAGTGGAAGCGGCGGGGGCGATTGCGGCTCCCGTCATGCTGTTGATTGATCGGGAAAGCAATCTTCTGCATGCCGCAGGAGATCCGAGAGCCGGTCGTCACGCAGCGGTGCTGCAACCGGTGAAATAGTTCAGATCCTAGCCGGGGCAGGAGCAGGAATCAGGAGGACCAGTTGGTGCCGAATTCCGGGTAAAGGGTGAGGCCACCATCGATGAAGATCGTTTGCCCCGTAATGTAGGAGGCATCGTCGGAGCACAGGTAGGCGGTCAAACCTGCCATTTCCTCCGCGGTGCCTGAGCGTCCCATAGGAATATGGCTCTCTACCTCTGCGCGGGCTTTGGGATCGTCGATCCAAGCACGATTGATAGGAGTGATGGTAGCCCCGGGGGCTACACCGTTGACCCTGATCCCATGCGGCGCGTATTCGAGAGCCAGTGTTCGTGTGAGATTCTGCATTCCACCTTTGCTGGCGGAGTAACCGATGAATCCGGGCTTGGGAATGATTTCGTGAACACTTGAGATGTTAATGATTACTCCGGGTCTGCTTTCTTGACGAAGGTTGGAAAGGGTGCGTTGCGCACAGTGGAATGCACCCATCAGATTGGTAGCGAGGATCGCTTCAAACGCGCTGCGAGAAGTTTCATGACTTGGGCACTCAGCTTGCCAGGCCGCATTGTTGATCAGGATGTCGATTCCCCCCATTTCGTCCAGAAAATGGTCGAACATGCTGTCTACGCAGCTCTCGTCAGCAAGATCGGCAGGGAGGAGAATAGGCGCATGTCGGGAGTCGGCACCTTGAATGACATCCCTCGTTGCCTCAGCACCCTCCAGACTGCGGAAGAAGTTGATTCCCACGCGGCCTCCTTCTGCTGCGAGACGGATGGCAATCGCCTGACCGATCCCTGAGCTAGCTCCAGTTACGAGGATGCGCTTGTCTTCAATACCCTTCATTACTGGGCAGGATGGCCGGTTACCGGCGTGCTGGCGATCCTGTAATTCCGCAGTCTTCAGCCCAGGCCCTTGATTGGAGAGGCGTTGGTGACTAGCTGGTGGACGTCACGTGGGAGATTTTCCATGAGGCGAACCTGACCAACATCCAGAAGGGTGTGCATTATGGTTCCTATAAGATTTTCAGTCGTGACAGCATTCGAGGCGGGTTCTCCTGCATCTGCTGAGGATTCACCAATTACTTGTCCCATTCGAAGCCCGCCGCCGGCGAGCATCAGAGGGGCCAGTCGGCCCCAGTGGTTTCGTCCGCCGTTTTTCTGCAGTTTCGGAGTGCGACCCATTTCCCCACAGCAGACGAGGAGAATCTGGTCACTTAGGCCGCGGTCATGGAGATCATCCAGAAATGCGGATACTGCATGATCAAAGGGGACTCCGCAATAATCCATGCCCTCGGCGGCGCCAGCGTTGTTCTTATCGGAATGAAAGTCCCAAACGAAGTTGGTAGTGACTGTGACGAAACCAGCGCCCCGCTCGCAGAGACGACGTGCGAGCAGCATGAGTTTGCCGAGGGTTTGGCCATGATCCCTGTAATTCCGGTGGTTGTTCCACGATTTGCTGATCGAATTGGGATTGATCAGGGGGGCGGTGTCATATCGTGCAATAGTTCCCGGATCTTCTCCGGAGAGGTCGAAGGCCTCGGAAATGCCACCAGTTATCATATTAACGGCCTGCTTCTGAAGCTCCCCGAGCCCATCGGCGGCTCCGGTGTCAATGGCCCTTTTGAGTCGATCCATCTTGCTGAGAAGATACATGCGGTCCTCGAGGCGCTGTTTGGACATCCACATTGTCATGTCGCCCTGCAGGCCATTTTTTGCGCTTCCCGGCGCGAAGGGCGCACAGGAGGCCCCGACTGTGCCATGTGCAAGGAGGTCGCCGAATTGCTTGACCCGTTCCTGAGAATCCGCATCGACAGCCCGGGGGAAGAGGGCGACGTTCCGGGGCATGCCGGTGCTCGGAACATTCGCCCCTGCTATCCGTGAAAAGAGCGATCCGATGTTGGCTCCCAGAGAATCTTTTCCTACGATGGGCTTTATGTCGTGGTTTCCGTTTCCGGTGGTGTAAGATCTGACGACGGCGAGTCGGTTTGCTCGTTCAGCCAGTTTTTTAAACGTACTGCCGAAGGTCACTCCCGGAATGGAAGTCTTCACCTCACCTGTGGAGCTGCGAATCTCGGCTGGGGCATCCATTTTTGGATCAAAGGTCTCCTGCTGAGGAGGGCCGCCATGCATGAAGAGAAAGACCACAGATTTGTCCTTGAGTGGGATTCCCGCTTTTGCAGCAGAGGCTCTCCAGCCTATCAACTGCGAGAGGGATAGTCCTCCAATGCCCAAGCCTCCTACCTGCAGAAAGGAGCGGCGGCTATACGGGCTGGAGTCTGCAAAGGTAATCATTTAGAGGCTGTCTCAGTAGAGGCTTTTCCCGGTGAGGGAAAGGAGTAGAGAAGCTTTCGATCATCGGCCTGCCAGATACGCAGAATGCCATTCTCACCACCTGCCAGAATGATGGATCCATCGGCGCTAACAGCGGAGTCGTATATGAAATCGTCGACTCCCGGCAGATTCTGTCCTCCGGCTTTCAGAATCTTGTCTCCACCTCCTGTCACAATGTTTTCACCGGTTCCAACGAAGGCGATCGTGGTTAGCTCTTTTTTGAATCCGGCCTCGGTTTTTTTCTGCTTTCTCGTAGCGACGGTCCAGAGTTTGGCGACATGATCTGCTCCAGCGGAGGCAATGGTCTCACCATCGGCACTCCAGGCGACATCGAGGACGTGACTGGTGTGTCCCTCCAGTTGGGCGAGCATCTTCTGAGTACCGACCTCGTGTATGCGGATATATCGGTCTGTAGAGGAGGAAGCAATTCTTCTACCATCGGGAGAGAATGCCAAGCCGGTAATCGTGTCCTGGTGAGCCTTGATGACTCTCTGCATCTGTCCTTCATCAATGTTCCAAAGGGTCAGCGACCCATCCCGGGAAGGAACTCCTGAGCCAGCTGCGAGGAGCTGCCCGTCAGGGTGAAAGGCGAGGGAAAGGACGCGATCAGCGAAAGGCTTCTCACGCTTCTGGTCCCCAAGGGTTGTGCGGAGTTTCCACAAAGATGTCCGGGTCCAGTGGAGAACCCCCTTTTCCGAAGTTGCAGCGAGGATGTGCTCTTCGGGGCCAAATATAACAGAGGAGACCGGAGCTGAATGAAGGACATCAAGGGGCTTTCCGGTAAGCGTACTCCACAGGCGAAGCCCGCGTTCATCGGTTCCAACCGCCAGCAAAGTGCCGTCCTGTGAGAAGGTGAGTGTAGTTATCTGATCCGCCTTAAGCTGGGAGGACCTCTGCTCGATTTCCTTGAACGAGGCTTCACTCCGGGCGAGTGATTGAGTGGCCTGCACCGAAGTGGATTCTGCAGTCTGCAGGCGCTCGGTGGCCCGGGCAGTATCTTTTATCGTAAGATCCCGAGTTCGTTCGGCGTTTTGAAGATTGCGCTCGGCGGTAACAAGGTCATTTGCGGCCTTGGTTGCCTCTTCAGCGGCTTTCTTTGCTGCAACCTGAGCTTCTCCGAGGGCGGAATCTCCACTGGCTTCGAGCTCCACAACGCGTTTTTTCGCGGCCTCGTTACTCGAGCGTTTTTCTGCCGCAGTGACCTCCTTCCCTCTCAGATCCTTCTGAGCCTCTGCGACTTTGCTGGAATCATTCTGGGTCTTGGCTTTGAGCTGCTCGAGTTCCTTCGCTATTCCTTCTGCCTGTTTTTTACGAAGTTCTGCAATACGCTTGGCCAACTCGAGATTCTGTTTTGAGCGCGTTTGCTGCTGCTGGAAATCCAGATCACCCTTCAGTTCTTGCTGCAGCTTGCCGTCCTGCACGGACCAGATCTTAATTACTCCGTCTTCTCCTGCAGTGGCGACTTGGTTGGTGTCGTCGTGGAACGCGACTGCCCTTATCGGTCCCCCGTGATTGAATGTCCGGATGACGTGTCCCGTTGAATCCCGTAGCTCGAGAAGACCCTGGATCCGTGCAGATAGTAGTTGTCCGCCTCCTTCACCAGTAGCGTAAAGAGCCACGATCTGCCCTTCAGTTTTCCATTCAGTCTGGCCTGTGGCCTCGGGAGCTACGGCCGCATCCTTTGCGAAATCAGCCAGAGGTATAAGTCGGATCGAGCCATCTGCACAACCGACAGCGAGCTTGGATCCTCCAGCAAGCACTGCAAGACTTCGTCCTCCGGAAGGCGTATCCACGCGAGAGGTCTGAGTGGGATTGGAGAGGTCCACACGGATTATGGCCGTATCATCAGATGCAGAGAAAAGGTATTTTCCGTCGGGAGAATACTGGAGAGCACTGATCGCCGTATCGTGTAGCTTTAGCAGGACTGGGCTCTCAGGTTGGGCAAGATCCAGAATGGCAACATGTCCTTTGCTATCCCCGGCAGCAGCTTGAGTGGTGCCGGAGTGGGCTGCAAGGACGGTGGCAGCCTCCTTCAGAGGGAGCGCCAGAGCTGCTGGAGGCACAACGCTACGCTCCCATAATTTGACTGAGCGATACCCTCCTGAAGCGAGTGTTCCGCGGGAATTAAAGGCGAGAGTATGAACAAGATCACGATGGGCCGTGCCGGGACTTCCAGCAGGGTCAATAAGTTCTGCGTCAAGATTACCAGAGCGTAGATCGTAAACATGCAGCCGATTCCCGTTGCCTGTGGCCGCGAAGCGGGCATTATCCGAAATGGCGACAGCGTAACTCGAGTGGACGCCTTCCAGGGGCTCCCACTCTATTGGCCCAGCGAGGATGGAGGAGGAGTTGCCTTCACCACCCTGCTCGATCCAAAGTCTCAGTAGTGCGAGATCTGCAGGGTTCAGGTTGGATGCATTCGACTTGTTGTTATTAGGAGGCATGAATTCCTCCTCGAGATGAGCCGCCGTTGTAAAAACGAGGCTCTCCATTGGTTTGCCGGGAACGAGAGCGGGACCGCTGTCTCCTCCGATGAGCATTTCCTCCGGAGATTCCAGATTCAGATCGCCTTTGGCCTTCTGCTCGTTGTGACAGGCAAAGCAGTTTTTGCGAAGAAAGGGAACAACCTCGCTGGCGAAATCGACCTTAGTGCTCCGCGTCAGTTCGGCTATTGGCAGACCCTCTGCAGCAACGATGTTCTGAGACTCTGTCAGAGCGAACCCAACGACCAAGGAATACCATATAAGGGGTGATCTCATTTCGGAGCGTCTGTCGGTGCTGGGTGTACCAGCACGGTAATCAATTTTGAGTGGGTTGTATGCTTACGATCTTTCTCCTTCGCGACATCATGCGCCCGTTTCAGGTGCTCAGAGGCCTTTTGCCTGGCAGCGGCCGCCCGCTTCACCTTTTGTTCTGCGGCTGCAGCAAATTTCTGGGCCTCTTCGAAGAGTAGTTTTTTGTCTGACACTAATTTCTCGAGAGTTTCCCGGGCATCTACCGAGGCGGCGGCGAGATTTTGTTCCGCTTCCTGCAGAGCTTGCTGGGCGGGGGCTATTTCGGACTTGGATTGTTCAGCTTCCTTCTGCGTTTCCTTTTCCAGTTGGATGATTCTGGCTTCCTCTGCCTGGGCACGTTCTACCGAGGAGAGGTTGTGCCTGTGTTTTATAGTGCTCTCACCACGAAGACTGAAGGTCCACAGTCCCGGCGCGGCCTTGAATTCAGCTGTGCTGCCAAACGTGATTTCTACTTTTCCCTCGCCGGCATCCTGTTTCAGTTTTACTGAGGGAGGTTTAGTGTGAGGAAGGCCGTGAACTGCGATAACCAGATCGCCTTTCAATCCCATGGACTTTTCAATCTTGAATGGGATTTCCAGTTTTTCTCCGAGGGTTATCTCATAATGATCCGAAGCTGGCTGAATCATCAAGGGTGCCGGTTCGTCTGCGGTGACAGAGAGAGGCAGCTGGCAGGAAAGGCGAGATCGGGTGAACTCGGTATCTCGATTGCCGATGGACCAGGAGATGGTTCCGGGCCGGGCAGTCCGTGTGGTATCACCTGCCGTTCCGACTACTCTCACGAAACCTTGCCAGTTATCGACATCCTCGGTCCCATAAAGAACCAGCGTTGCAGACTCTTTCCCTGCTGGAAGGATGACGGGGGGGCAATCAATTCCATCGGGGAGCCCTTGCACTGAGAGGGAAATGGAACTCTTAAATCCATTTCTACGAATCGCAAAAACCCTCAGAAGAGTTGTCCCGCCTCGCCGGATTAACGCACTGTAGCGAGAGATCGCCTTGGTGGCCTTCGGAGGAGCTGCATACCATGCGGTGGCCACCAGATCGTAATCGGGTGCGCCCGGATGGATGATCAGGCGGTAAAAATCCGCAGGGCCGCCACCACCGGTATAATCGTGAATTCGGAGGCGGTAACTGCCATCACTTGGAGGCGTAAAGAGCAGCGAGCAATCATTGGTTCGGAATGGAAAATCGAGTCCTCCCGGATTTCCCCCTGAGTCATCGTTACTGGCAATTTCCTTGAAACGTTCAATCCCCTCAGCATCTACGGTAACATGATCTATCCACAGGGCAGAATCAGAGCCTGCCCGGATCCGGCTTGCTATGCATTCGATCCAGAGAGGCTGTCCTCCTTTAGCTTCGAACCGGTATTGGTCGAGGTCTCCCTTGGTGTCAAAACGGGCGTGGATCTCGCTGGGAATTTGGATTGCCTGCTCCTGCCCCTCATTTCCCTTGATTATCGGAAAGCGGGAAAAACCAATCCGGATGGGATTAGATCTCCTGCCATTTGACTCCAGACGCCAGATCATTCCGGGCACAAGAGACGGGTAAATTCCTCCCGCTTGTAGTTCGAGAGTTTCCCCTAGGTTCAACGGAATCTCAACCTCGATACTCTCCAGTTCCTCGTGCCCGAGTCGGATCCCTTCGCCGGGACTGCCTCCCGGGAGATTACGTCCATAGATCTTAAATTTCCCGGTGCTACCAAGGGGTCCTGCAGGTGGATCGATAAAATCGATATGAGGAGCATCGGTTACAATCAACCGGTAGGGGTAATGCACTCCGCCTGCGTAGGTAAAATCGTGAACACGAATCAGGTAATGATCATCTCTGGGTGCAGTAAAATCAAGAAGAGGATCCCGTCCGCTGGTGTCCCTGTCGGACTTGTATTCGTGTCCGTCACTGTCCGCGATGGAAATCGTGCCATCCATCCGGGAGTCGATAATTTCAGCCTCACAACGGATAATGACACGCTGTCCCTGCTTGAGGCTGACTTTATAATGGTCTACTGCCGCAGCATCTGCATGTCCGTTGATCACCGTGTTGATAGGGACTTCTTCTGCTGTTTCCGGTGAGTGATTCACCTGATGGACCCTCTCCGGAAAAGAGCTTACCGCAAAGGCACGCGGTGCAGTCATGCCGAGCCGGGTCGCAGCGACAACTTCGTAGACGCCGGGTGCCACATCTGGTGCGACAGAAATCAAGTAGTTAAGCGCTTTATGGCCGGCAGGGGTGAACTCGGTGGATTCCGTCGGGATCTGCTCGCACTTGATACCCGGGTGCGAAAAAAGTAGCCCTGTGGTCTCTCCAAGTTCAGCGCCTCCAATAACGACTTCCACGGTCTGTCCAGCTTGGCCACCTTGCGGAAAGATGGTTTGGAGATCAGGGTGAGGGAGCTGAGCCTTCGCCAAAGAGGCTCCAATAAGGAGGCAAGTGGTGAGGATGCTTCGCCCTCTGGTATTTGAGCTGATCATACCAGATGGACGGTTAGTGATTGAAGAGAAACTCCTTGGTATTGAGAAGCGCCCAGATCAGATCTTCATAAGGTTCACGAGCGAGGGCCTCTGGCGATGGCTGTTTTTTCTGGGCATCCTCGCTCAGGGTAGCAGGGTCCACCGGAGTGCGTTTGCGATGGAGATACCGGATCCCTACTTTCAGCTCTTCCGGGCTGGGAGCTCGTGAAAACGCTCGGCGATACAATTCGCTAATACGCGCTTCATCACTGAATTCCGTCTTCTTAACCAGAAGAGCAGCACGCGCATTATCCGAGGAAAGTTTGTTCCGGATATTGGTGGAATTGACGAGATGGAGGGCCTGTGCAAGGTTTACGTCGTCTGCCCGTTCGCATTCGCATGCACTATTCATGTCCGGACGACCGAACACCGAAAGAAAGTAGGATTCCTTGGTAAACTGATCATCAGGGAGTTGGACCGCTCTAATACCCTGGGGCTGTCCACTGAACGTTTCCTTTGCGTTGGTGACCGTATTGATTCCATCGAGAAGAATCTCGGCAGGTAGACGGCGGGGATAGAACCGAGAGTAATTTTGCCGGTCATCAAGATTAAAATCGTTGGGAATGGAACTGAGTTGGTAGGTGGTGCTATTACAGATCGTGCGGACAAGCGCCTTCAGATCATATCCGCTTTCGACAAAACTCTCTGCGAGGGCGTCGAGAAGCTCGGGGTGGGTTGGAGGATTGGTGACGCGCATATCATCCTCCGGGTCAACAATACCGCGTCCAAAGAAGTGTTTCCAGTAGCGGTTCACCAGCATTCTCGCGAAGAAGGGATTATCTTCGTTGGTCATCCAGTCAGCGAGGGAGTCCCGGGGGTCATGATGCTGATCAAGGATAAGCTCCTCCCCTCCGAGTGGTCTCGGTGGAAGAGCGCGCCCGCTTCTGGGATTCTTAGCGCTTGCTACTCCAATTTTGTTGAAGATGACCTCTTCTCCTGGTTGGGCGCCGGGTTTACGTCCGATCTTTGAGAAGAATGCCTCAAAACCGTAATAATCGTCCTGACTCCATTTCTCATACGGGTGCTGATGACATTGGGCGCACTGTAGTCGCTGGCCGAGAAAAATTTGGGCAACGTCCTGTAACTGTTCCTTACTGTCCTTGACAGTGCGATACCAGATGACCGGTGGATTATTGCCGACTTCCCCGGATGCCGCAACAAATTGGCGGACGAACGAGTTGTAGGGTACGTTGTGGTGGAGGGAATTCCGGATCCAGGAGTGAAAAGCAAAACTACCCCTTGCATGATGAGCTGAGGCCCGTTTGTTGCGGAGAATGGCTGACCACTTCCCTGCGAAGTAATCTGCGTAGTCAGTGCTGGCAAGCAGCTGATCAATCTTGCGAGCCCGTTTTTCCGGATTCGTATCAACGAGGAACCTATCTGTTTCCTCGAGGGTCGGCAGGCGCCCAGCAATGTCAATTGTGGCCCTGCGGAGAAAGGTGGAGTCATCACTCAACGATGAAGGAGGAAGGCCAAGAGTACGAAGCTTGGTAAAGATGTGCTGGTCTACGAGGTTGTCCGAGGAAGGCAAATTATCGACTGGCGCCCCCAGAGGAATTGTTGCCCGAAAGACACCAACATGCTCCTGAAAACGGATCATCACAGAGGCGCTTCCTGTTCGTTCCTTCATGGTCACAAGTCCTCGGTCACTCACGATCGCCATTTCTTCGTCATTGGACTCATATTGAGCGATACGGGTGACGTCCTTGCTGGATCCGTCATCGAAGTGGGCGACTACTCTCAGCTGCTGAACAGCCTTGGCGCTTGTCAGGCGCTCTTGCGGTTCAACCGAGATTCTAGTTACCGGAGAGTCACCCTCGGATCCATAAGGGAGGCCCTGCCGAATCCAGCGGACAATGGTCTTGTAGTCATCACTGCCTCGATTGAGGCGGGATCCTCCCTGATGAGGCAGTTCTCCGCTCGCTTTGAGGAGAAGCAGGCTGTGGCTTGGAGATGCCCTGAAAATGCGTCTTCCCAATCCCTCTCTGGCCAGATAGCCGTGGTCGTCTTGTGGTTCGTATCCGAGCAGTGAAAGTTTAAATCCGTTCTGGCCCTCAGCCTTTCCATGACATCCACCTCCGTTGCAGCCGTGGCGCGTAAAAATGGGTACGATTTCATTGGGGAAGCTGATCGGAAGCTGTTCGTTTGCCTGACTCACCTTGACTGCTCTCGCAATGAGCAGACCTGCGTATTTCGCGGTTATCGTAGCACTACCATTCCCGATGACGCGAATGAGGCCGGTCGGAGAGACCGTCACGACGCCGGCAGGCTCCACCGTAAATCCTGCAATCGCAGTTACATCCTCTGTTACTCCACCCTCATATTGGGTAAGCACGAGTTGATGAAGGTCGTGCGGACCTTTCATGGTGATGTCCTCCTCACTACTCCACCGAAGAGCAGCATCAACTGAAATTCGTTCGGGACTGCTCCCGGTTGCGACCAAGGCCTGCCCCTGCAGGCTCTCCTCGGATATACCGTTCCCGGTAGTTAAAATTGCCGGGAGGCTACAGAGTATAAAAAGAGAAGGCTTCACGGTTGGGACGATGGGGCTATCCAACGAGTTCGGGAATTGGGGCGTATTGACTTTCTACAAGAAAACGAGGGCGTCCGGAAAGGTCATTCACGGTAGTGCGTCGCGCATCAACACCGAGACAGTGATACAGGGTAGAGAACACTTCCGGAAATTCTACGGGTCGGCTGTTTGCTTCTCCACCGTCGCGGGTTGTTGATCCGATCACCTGCCCGTGATTCATCCCGCCTCCAGCCAGAAGAGCAGTGGACACCTTGGGCCAATGATCGCGTCCCGCATCCTTATTGATTTTCGGGGTGCGTCCGAACTCTCCCCAGACGATGACACTCACGTCCCTATCCATGCCACGGTTATGCAGATCCTCCACCAGCGCGGTAATCCCCTGATCGAGGAGCGGAAAGTCTTCCCGCGCACGTTTGAAGTTACCTCCATGCCAATCCCATCGACTAAAACCGAGGGTGACACAGCGAGCTCCGGCTTCCACTAGTCTTCGTGCCATCAGGAACTGATCCAGCCGCTTCCATGGCCCATCAGCAGTCAGCTTCTCCGTCCCTTTTCCATACCTCTCAATGACTTTTGGATCTTCCGTGCTCAGATCAAGTGCTCTCGCCAGACGGCTTGAAGTCAAGACCCCGAACGCCTGTTCGGTAAAGGTATCCAGTCCTTCCATTGCGCCAGAATGATCTACATCCCGACGGAAATTGTCGAAGGAGTTCAGCAGGGCCTTCCGGTCTGCGAGCCGCTCAATACTGATATCCTTCAAGACCATGTCTTTCTTCCCTCCACCACGAAAAGGGGAGAAAGCTGCATGCGAAGGACCAAGAAACCCTGATTGGCCCGGGTCGCCCCACTGGTCATGCTTGCACTTTGGCGACAAACCAAGGAAGGAGGGCACTCCCGGCCTGGTCTGTCCAGAAAGCTTGGACAGCACCGAGCCGATGCTGGGCCAGCCTCC
>PARF01000026.1 GCA_002709915.1 Roseibacillus sp.
GCCTTCTCGGTCAATAACTCTGCACTCTGATACGGCATCGGTGGATTTTCATGCCCCTCCGGGTAACTGAAAGAAGAGGAGTCGATAGGATAAGATGACCAGTCTTTCTTATACTCATAAGTGGTCACAGTTTTCTCTCCGCCCCCGGCAGTAGTCTTGGTTTCCGTCGTTGCTTCCTCGCGCCACTGAAACATACTGACGCGTGTGATTAGACGAAGCGCGGTAGCTGAAACTTGAAACAGCTCATCTTTAAGAACTTCCTCGGTCACGGCCTTTCCCGTGAGATGAACAGGCTTACCCTCATTACCTGCATCAACTTTATCGGCCGGAACTGTCACCGCGAGCCTCGAGAGCTCGCTCAAACCGGCATGACTTCTGGCCGAATTCTCCTCGTTCATCCATAAAAGAATGAAGGAGAGCGGGATGCAGATAATTCCTACCAATCCTCCCACAATAGCACCTTTTATGCGAGAGCCGTATCCCGTGTTTGTTACTTCCGTAAAACTATCGGTCATGGCTACCATCATGCCCGAGCCATTTGTCCCATCCTATTACAATTAACAGAAGGAATTGTAATCCCCTGTTGTCGGCAGCTCTCCGGCATCTTGATTAGAGCGATCCCGACCTTCCGCCAGTGGAGCCAATGGCCGGAATTGAACCGGCGACCTGATCATTACGAATGACCTGCTCTACCCCTGAGCTACATTGGCTTTTGCTGGCATTGAGGAGAGTCCCTTGCGCCTACCCCTTCCAGTAAGACTGGGCCGGGCAAACAGCACCTTAAGGCTCTACTCTCAGGCTGCCGCGATGTAACGCTGCACGAGCCTGTCCGCAAGCCTGTAACGCTTGCCGGAAGCGGTGAAACTCGCCTAATACGGGCCATTCCAGAGAGATTCTGGTCAACCCAACAGCCTACGCCATTACAAAAACAGGCCTCTTGTGTAATGGCTCTGCTGACCCGAACCAATTTATATGACGATATTCGACTGGGATTGTCTTCTGAGATAGATCCCATAAGATCCTCTCCAAATATGACATATATTCTTGAGTGGTGGCAAAATTTAGAGCCGGAGGGCATGCGCACCTTCGTAACGATTGGAATGGCCTCCAGTCTGGTCCTCTTCATTCAGATGATCGTCATTCTCTTCGGCGGATCCTTCGATCTTCCCGACTTCGACCTCGATACCGGATCCGGGGGAGGAGCTGGGATGTTTTCTGTTCGTGGTATTGGCGCTTTCTTCACCGGGTTTGGCTGGACCGGGGCCTCAGCCCTCGACCTCGGTTATAGCCTCTCCATCGCCCTGATTGCCGCCACTGTTGTGGGAGCGGTCACCCTTACTCTTTTTGTCCTCCTGATGCGCTGGCTCCATAGCCTCCGATCCGACGGCACCATGGACTATAGCAACGCTCTCAATCAGATCGGAAGCGTTTATGTTCCGATCCCTCCCAGAAGGGAGGGCCTCGGCCAGATCGAAGTGCTCGTGCAAGACAGAATGACGACTGTCCGGGCTCTCACCGATAACGACACACGCATCGGAAATCGGACAGCGGTCAAGGTTGTCGAACTGGTCGATGAAAGAACTCTGCTGGTGGAGACCTTAAGCCCGAAAAGCGAAGACTTTCCCAATACGGATGATTCTTTATCCGGGGATTCCAATCAAAACCCTAACTCCTGAAAGAAAGGACTAACGACATAAAAATATGAACCTACTAAAAAACATTATAGTACTGGCGGAGTCCGGCGAGACCTCACCTTTTATCCTTATACTCACCGCATCCCTGCTCGTCGTGGGACTGGGAACNNTCATGTNNGCGTTCTCNCGCTACAAGCGTTGTCCCTCGGACCGNGTNCTGGTCATTTATGGTAAAACCCGTGCGGGNAANGGCGGCCAGCAAGCCTCCTCGNNNTGNGTCCACGGGGGNGCATCCTTCGTCTGGCCNNTCTTTCAGGANTTCCAGTTNCTCGANCTGACTCCGATTCCCATCGANATNAANCTNGAGGGNGCNCTNTCGAAGCAGAACATCCGGGTCAACACNCCNTCNACCTTCACNGTNGGAATCTCNACCGAGGCCGGCGTGATGGAGAACGCTGCTGAGCGNCTNCTNGGACTCGANCTCAACCANATTCGTCTNCTGGGNCAGGATATTATCTTTGGTCAGATGCGGGTTGTGATCGCCACNATGGACATCGAGTCCATCAATGCTGACCGGGACCTTCTCATCGAGAAGATCACTGCTGGTGTCGAGGTAGAACTTACCAAGGTTGGCCTCCGGCTAATTAACGTCAACATTCAGGACATCACCGACGAATCTGGCTATATCGAAGCTCTCGGTAAAGAGGCTGCTGCCCGGGCTATTAATGAGGCCAAGATCAGCGTCGCCGAGCAGGAGCGGGCTGGTGAGATCGGAAAGAACAATGCCGAAAGAGACCAGCGTGTGGAAGTGGCAGCCGCACAGGCCACCGCCGTTGAGGGTGAGAACGTCGCCAAGATCAAAGTCGCCCAGTCGGATGCAGCCCGCCAGGTGCAGGAGGCAGAGGCCGAGCGCCTCGCAACTGCGGCTGAGAAGGTAAAGAGCGCCCAGGCCCTTGAGGAGGCCTACGCCTCCGAGCAGAAGGCGGAAGAGGCTCGTGCCGCTCGTGAAAAAGCCACCCAGTATGCCAACGTCGTAGTCCCGGCCGAAATTGAGAAATCCAAGATTGAGACTCTCGCTGAAGCGGACGCGGAAAAAATCCGCCGAATCGAAAAAGGTAAGGCTGATGGTATTCAATCTATCATGGAAGCAGAGGCCCGCGGAACCCTTGCCACCCTGCAGAGCAAGGCTCAAGGTTTTGGAGACATTGTCCAAGCCTCCGGCGGAGCCGCCGACGATGCAACCCTGCTCCTCGTTACCGAGCAATTACCAGCTCTTGTTGAAGAACAGGTTAAGGCCATCTCCAACCTCCAGATTGATTCGGTAACTGTCTGGGATTCGGGTGGCAAAGGCAAAAGCGGTAAGAATGACACGGCCGAATTTGTCTCCGGTCTGGTGGGAGCGTTGCCTCCACTACATCAGCTCACCAAAAATGTCGGGATCGAACTTCCTGAGTTTCTCGGTAAGCTCAGTGATAATCCAGAGGAAGCCGCTCAACTCCTGCAACAAGCCAAGAAGACAGCGCCAGTCGAGGTAGAGGTTGATAACCAACCACCCACCTCGGAGTCTGCCGGAGATGACTCTGGCCAGACCGGATAACTGTTGCACGACCGGTGGGCCTCCGGGACCATCTCAAGCGGGCCGATAACATTCAGGGCCATCCCAGGAACGTTAATCCCGGGGTGGCCTTTTTCTTTCACGTCACTTTGGGTTCCAACCCGTTTTGCGCTATCCCAACTGATTCGAGGGCCCTCAACTGGGGCAATCTGGAATCACAGCCGCGCTTACTTCCTGTTTCAGGACTGATAGTGCTCAACGATGGCCGCCACGAGACCCTTTATATTGCTCTCAGTGGCCTGAATATCGGGCTCGATTCCATGATCACGAAGTTTGGCGCTGGTAACCGGCCCAATACTGGCAGCCTTGCAATTTTCCGGCCAGGGAACTCCCAGCGCCAGAAAGCTCTCGACTGTGGAAGCACTTGTAAACGTAATCACATCGGCACCGTCTTTGGTCAGACTCTCAAGCGCCCCGGTAGGATCCCCGGTCTCAGGGACATTCCGGTAGGCAATACATCGATCCACGATTGCTCCCTGCTCCATCAGTTTGTCGTAGATGATTTCACGGGTTTCCTCTGCCTTGACCCAGAGCACTGTCTGGCTCTCAATATGCTGCTCCTTAAATGCCTCCACCAGACCCTCGGCCACGAAAGTCTCTGGCAGCAGATCCGTTGCGAAGTGATATTGCGCAATCTTTTTCGCGGTAGCTGGACCTATCGCTGCAATCTTGGGCTTTCCGAAACTCCGCGCATCCTCATACGCTGAGAAGAATGCATCAAAGAAACGCTCCACCCCGTTGGGACTGGTGAAAACAACCCAGTCATACGTGTGAACGTCCGTCACCAGCNGAGAGAACTCCTCACGCTCCAATGGAGCTTCGATCCGTATAGTCGGCAACTCGATGACATCCGCACCGACCTCGAAAAGCTTAGAGCTCAACTCTCCTGCCTGCTCTCTAGTACGGGTCACTACAACGCGCTGCCCGAAAAGGGGCCGATTTTCAAACCAGTTAATCTTCGATCGCTCCCTGACCACATCTCCAAGAACTGCCACTGCCGGAGACTTGAAGTGCTCCCTCTCCACGATATCAGCCATGCTTCCCAGTGTTCCTTCAATTGTGCGCTGACGCCCAGTGGTAGCCCAACGAGTTAACGCCATGGGAATTTCAGGATCAGCCCCATGCTCGATCAGGGCCGAGGTAATTTCCCGTAGCCGCGAGACCCCCATAAGGAATACTCTCGTCCCTTCGGCCTCGGCCAGCTTCGCGTAATCAAGGCTGGTCTGCTCCTTGGACGGATCTTCATGCCCCGTAAACAACGTTAATTGAGAACAGTGATCGCGGTGAGTCACCGGGATTCCGGCATAAGCGGCTCCTCCAATTGCTGAAGAGATTCCCGGCACGATTTCNAACGGAACACCAGCCTCTGCCAGTTCTGCAGCCTCCTCTCCTCCGCGCCCGAAAATCATCGGGTCGCCCCCTTTCAATCTGACAACAGTCTTTCCCTCCCTTGCTTTCTCTACGATCAGNTCATTAATTCCTCCCTGTGGAATTGCATGTTCCGAGGCACGTTTACCCGCATAAATCTTCTCGCAATCTCTGGGAACCATTCGAAGAAATTCAAGACTGCTCAATGCGTCATACACGAGCACATCAGCCACTGAGAGGCATTGCTTTCCCTTAACCGTGAGCAACCCGGGATCTCCAGGACCCGCCCCGACAAGATAGCATTTTCCATTCATTCTCTCCATGATTACATTGAATTTGATTCCTTCATGGCAGCCAGCAATCTGGCGGCTAGACCCTCCGGATCGTCACCCGAACCCAAAACTTCTCCCCGGAGAGGAACATCTTCTCCATCTTCAAATACAACCGCTCTGAGACGAATCTCTCCGGGGGTGCCGTCCTCCTCTACCGTTCCAGCGACCCCCACGGGTGTTTCGCATCCAGCCCCCAGTAGAGAGAGAAAACGACGCTCTGCAGCAACAACGCGCATGGTGTTGCCGTCATTAACCTCCTCACACACCGTCAGGGCATTCAGGTCCTGAGAGCGAATTTCCAGCCCAATAGCGCCTTGCCCCGCCGCCGGCACGAAAACGGCCTCGTCAAGCTCTGTAACGTGAAGAACCTCCCCTCCACTCCCCACCACTCCGTCGTGCAGAAGCCCAAGCCTGCACAAGCCAGCCTTGGCAAGAAGAAGCCCCTCAAGTTCTTCTGATTCCCGGAGCTTCCGAAGCCGTGTTGGAACATTTCCCCGGATATCTACAACCTCGAGATCTGGCCTTATTAGCTCCAGCAGTCGCCGGCGCCGGACGGAACTGGTTGCCACCCTTCCCCCCTGCCGGATGCCCTCCAGACCCCCGCGTTCTTTTCCGATGAGCACGTCCTTACGCGAAGCACGGGGGAGAACCGCAGCAACCGAGAATTCCTCATCAAGCAGACTTGGCATGTCCTTCAAGCTGTGCACTGCGATATCAATCTCTCCGTCCTGCAAGGCCACTTCCAACTCCTTGGTGAAAACACCCTTGTCCATATCGACGGCCCGGGCAACTTCGCTAAGTGGTATATCGGTGCGCCGGTCTCCAGTCGTTTTTATGACCTTCCTCTCGATACCAAGATCCGGAAACGCAGTACGCAGTGCACTCTCTGCCATCTCTACCTGTGCCAGCGCAAGGGCGCTACCCCTTGTGCCAAGGATGATCGAGTTCACTTCCCGGTCCTTCTTCACGATCCAAATAATCCACTCTCAATCAGTTCCTGGTCAATAATCCTCTCGCACAACTTGATCTGATCCGCACGCTGACCCTTCCCCTCCATCGCGATCTCTTTCAAGGCATCAATATCATACAAATACACTTCTTCAATGTCACCGACTTCCACCTCGATATCCCGCGGCACTGCTATGTCGATCGCAAAGAGAGGCCGATATCGACGCTTACGGCGAACCGCCTCAACGTGTTCACGCTTCATTACAGTATGCGGAGCGCCGGTAGAAGATATCACAACATCCACCTCCTTTAGAACGTCATGCCATTGATCGAAACGAACCGATTCTCCACTAAGTTCATCCGCTAGCTCTTCTGCCCTTTCGTATGACCGGTTAGTAACGAAAATACTCCGAGCGCCCCGTGAAAGGAGACTTTGGGCGGTCATCCGGCTTATTTCTCCTGCCCCGATCACCATCACCTTACTATCCCGCAGATGCCCGAATATCTTTTCGGCGAGGTCGACAGCTACACTTCCTACCGAGGTCTGACCCTGCTGGATACCCGTATTTGTTCGCACCTTTTTCCCGACCCCGAAAGCTTTCTGGAATAATTGATTCAGACTTCTGGCCGTACTTCCCTTCTCTAACGCGGCTTGATATGCCTTTTTCACCTGCCCAAAAATCTCCGTCTCCCCGAGAACCATCGAGTCAATTCCTGAAACAACCCGGCAGAGGTGCCTCGCAGCCTCAAGCTGCTGCTTTTCGTAGAGATGCTCCACCCTGAGACGACTGCCTGCCTGCGACTGCAGAAATTCGCGGAGATGATCGCTTGCAACCCCGCAATCCGCTGCTGCCGCGTAGTATTCAGTGCGATTACAAGTCGACAGAACAACACTTTCTTCAACTCCCTCTACTTCGCATACCCGCCCCGCGTGCTCTCCAAGAAGGCTTTCGGACACAGCAAAGATCTCCCGTATCTCTACGGGAGCAGTCTGGTGATTTAGACCAAGACAGAGAATACCCATTGCTCTAGACGAACGCGAAAACAAGAAGAGAAAGGATGAAGACCACAATGACGCTGCTTGACAGTCGCCGAGGAGTAATTCCGCGCCAGAAATACATGAAGACTACTACCAGATAGGCCAACCAAGTAGCGATTGCGGCAATGAGATGCGAACCAAGAACATTGTCTCGTTCCATTAGAAAGGCAGAGACAATTCCAATTGTAAGGATTCCAGCCCCTATCGAGGTAAGCCGAACGATTGAATCGAGGAGCGATCTCGCGGGAGGTAACTTCCGAAAGAGGGATGAGCCCAGCTCTTGATCCTTGAGCTTCTTATTTAAAACGAGAAACATGAGGGCAGCGATCGCCGCCAGCGCGAAAGCCCCGTAGGACAACACAGAAAATGCCGCATGAGCCTCACCCCAGGGGTCAACCTCCACAACTACCACAGGGTCAGGCTCCATTACTCCCGGCAAAACTGCGATCACCTGGAAAATAGCGACAACGGGTGAGGTAAAAAGGCCCAGAAGCGAAAGCCGATACGCGGGTCCTACCACCAGATAGAAGAGGACAAGCGCCCATGCCAGAAACGCTAGTATTTCCCCGTAATCTCCCAGTGGACACTTGCCCCGAAGCTCTCCGCGAATACCAAGAACTCCCATTTGACACATAAATGCGAGAACCATGCAGGAAATCGTCCCAATATTTCGCCCTCCGGGCCGAAAAGCAGTCGTCCCCCATACCCCGCCAATTACGACGAGCACAGTTGCCACAACCAAAAGCCATTGAACCATAGCCTGTCCATGCTCTCCGCCATCCCTTGATGCAAGCGAAAGTTCATTTCTGCCGGGCAATTTGTACAAGATTGACAGACCTCACGACCGGCTCCGGTCAGCCCGCGCTGGGCGTCCTGCCAGCGGTCCCAAGGACCACGAGCAAATTCGCGAGGATAGCCTATTCGAATGGCCCCAGCAGAACACTCCTTGAGGCAGGGAATTATACTGTCCCGATCATCTGCGAGCAGATAGGAAATCGTATGGATAAGTTAGATCACCTCCGCACAGCAATCCGTGATGTTCACGACTTTCCCAAGCCCGGGATCGTCTTTAAGGACATNACCCCGATTCTCGGTGATAATGAGCTCTTTCAGGACTCCATTAAACTACTGGCCCAGACTGCAGATGACACAACGATAGACAAGGTCGTTGGCATTGATGCCCGGGGCTTCATTTTCGCTGCAGCGGTAGCTGACCGTCTGAACGCAGGGTTCGTCCCGATTCGGAAAAAGGGAAAGCTTCCATCAACGACTCGGGAAGCGGCATACGAACTGGAATACGGCGAGGCGATCGTCGAAATTCACGAAGATGCAATTAAAGCTGGAGAGAACGTTCTTCTAATCGATGACCTCCTTGCTACCGGTGGGACCGCGGAAGCAGCTCTCAAGCTGCTGGATGAACTGGGGGCCAAAATCATAAGTGTGTCATTTCTCATTGAGCTTACGTTTCTTGAAGGCCGTAGCAAACTGGGCACGAGACCTGTCACTTCATTAATCTCTTACTAGGAACCTGTGAGGTGAAAAACAACCAACGATCACATTCACCATTTCCATGTCCTCACTGAACTACAGGGAAACCAGTCNTGGGGCGTAAGTCAGCCGACAACTGCCAACATACGCCTCCCTATTGGAATTTTCAAGATAGCGCCGGAGGATCAACCGCGCTAAAGTCAGGAGTGCATCGATCTTTCTCCTTTCTCCTCTGGCTCACGTCGGCCGTGGCCCTTGCCGCCGAACAAGGTGCTACGCCCAGCCGGGATGCCCTCCTTGACACTCCGGATAGTCAAAAGCCACAAACCACTGCAAAGGGAGCCAGGCCTCAGTCGGTAGAGCAGATTGCCAAACTCTCCCGCCGCTCTGCAGTGGTCATCCGCCACGGAGGTCGATCCGGAGGCGAGGGCGGGACTGGAAGTGGGTTTCTCATNTCAGAGAATGGGCTGGTTGCGACGTGCGCGCACGTCATCGGCGACTCGAGGCCCCTGACGGTTCATTTCGATGACGGATCAGAGCACCAGGTCACCGCCNTCCACGCTTGGGATNNAAAACTGGATTTAGCCATCCTCCAGATCGATCTCCGCGGCAAGATCGTGCAACCTCTCAAACTTGCACCTGCAGACGCTATCTCGCAGGGCGCAGAGATTATTGCGATAGGTGCTCCTCTNGGCCTTGANTTNAGTGTCNTNAAANGTGTCATTTCNGCTCTCCGCGACTTTGATGGNCGCGCNCTTCTTCAAGTCGCCATACCCGTTGAGCCAGGGAATAGCGGAGGCCCCCTCCTCGACCGGCAAGGTAGCGTTCATGGCCTGCTCNCCATGAAATCAGCNGTGACAGATAACTTGGGCTTTGCCGTNCCTGTAGGNGCCCTNCACCGGTTATTAGCCAACCCTAACTCCGTCCCCATGGAGAAATGGCTNACGATCGGCAGCCTCGACCCCAAGCGCTGGCAGATCCTCATGGGCGCGAACTGGAAACAGCGAGCAGGAAGAATTACCGTGAACAGCCCGGGGGATGGGTTTGGCGGACGCAGCCTCTGTCTTTCACAGCGAAAAGCTCCTGAACCCCCTTACGAGGTATCCGTTGAAGTGAAGCTTGATGACGAGTCAGGCGCGGCCGGGCTTGTCTTTGAGTCAGACGGAGGAAACCGGCACTATAGTTTCTACCCAAGTAGCGGCAGTTTGCGCCTTACTCGCTTCGACGGCCCTGATGTCTTCAGCTGGAATATACTCGCGCAATTGAAAAGTGACGCTTACCAGCCAGGAGAGTGGAATCGCCTTCGTGTCCGTATCGAGGAAAAGACCATCTCTTGTTTCGTAAATGGAGAGAAAGTCACACAGCTTGATGATAGCCTCCTNAGAGGCGGCCGTATCGGTCTCGCTAAGTTTCGTCAGACAGAGGCTACTTTCCGCAGCTTCCGCGTTGGCCCTGATCTCGCCGAAGAGAAACCTCCGAACGAACTGGTAATCGCGATCGAGAAACAGGTTAACAGGCTGAAAAAAAATCCGAACCAAGAAAGCACTCTTAAGAAGCTTAGCAAAAATGCAGATCTCGTTCGCCCGCTTCTNAGGCTTGAGGTAGAGAACCTGCGAGCCCAAGCCGATCTCCTTGAGAAGAAATCTCGAGAAATACATCGCAGATCAATCATAGACCAAATCACCGTTTCTCTGCAAAACGATGACGATCAGGGTCTGTTTCACGCAGCACTGTTAATCGCGCGGCTGGATAACCCCGAACTCCGTGTAGATGAATACCACGCAGAACTGGACAGAATGGCCGCCGAAATCAATGGAACGATTGCGAGCAAGGCCAACCTGACCGACAAGGTTAGCGCNATCAGAAACTACCTGTTCAAGAACAATGGATTTCACGGGAGCAGAAGTGATTACTACAACCGCTCTAACAGTTATCTCAACGAGGTGATTGATGACCGTGAAGGAATTCCCATAACTCTATCCCTTCTTGTAATGGAGCTTGCCCGATTAGTTGGGGTAGAGATGCATGGATTAGCTCTTCCTGGCCACTTTGCCACCTGCTATGAATTTGACGGAAAACGGGTTATTATTGACTCGTTCGATGGAGGAACCGTAATGAGGCCTGAAGATGCAAACGCACTGCTGTCCAATGCAGGAATGCAGATAGACTCCTCCCGGATGGAGACTGCAGCACCCCGGGAAATCATATGTCGCATGCTCAGAAATCTGCAGACCATCGCCATTGAGGAGAAAGCATTCTCAGATGCACTCGACTACGTCGACATTGTTGTTCGAATTCAGCCGGACTCAGCGCAGGACCGTCTCAACCGGGCTCTGCTCAGCCTCCAGATAGATCAACCGGGTAAAGCAAAACCCGATTTACAATGGATTCTCGACAACCAACCCGAGGGAATCCATCTGGAACGAATCCGAGACCTCATGGCCCGCCTTGAGTAATCATCTCTCTCGGATTTCAGTGACGAACGATCTCGATAAGTCGCTTCAAATCTGCACGTAACCTTTCCATTTTCCATCGGTTGAGGCAAACTCGCCACGTGTTGCCNGATGATAATACCGAAACCTTTCCGGATCCCCTGAATCCGGAGCGGATCGCGGAGTTAACGGCGGGCGAACGACTCGAACACTACAGGCGATATCTGAAAAGTGAAAACTCCCGCATTCGCGGCCTTCACGATCAAGGACGCGGCGGATGTGAGATAGCATCTTTACGCTCAGGAGTCATTGATCTGCTCCTTCGTTCCCTCTTTCAGACTGCGACCTCGCAAAGCCCCACTCCACCTGCTCTAAGCCTCATGGCCAATGGAGGATACGGCCGGGGCCTGCTCAACCCATCCTCTGATATCGACCTCCTGTTCCTCCTCCCCCAACCCTCCCATCGACTCAGTCAAAACGAACGAAAACTCGTTGAAAGCATTCTCTACCCGCTATTTGATCTTGGCTTCAAGGTAGGTCACGCCTCCCGCTCCATCAATGAGTGTATCACAGAGGCAAGGAGGGACCCCATTACCCGCACCTCTCTATTCGATCACCGAAAAATTTCTGGCAACGACGATCTTTCCAAGGAGTTTAGCCAGACNTTCAGGCAGGAATGCATAGTCAAAGACCGCCTCCGTTTTTTTGAGGAGAGAAAAAGAGACATCGAGACTCGTTACCACAAATTCTCTTCTACTGTGTTTCTCCAAGAGCCCAACCTGAAGGAAAGTCCGGGATGCATGCGGGATTTTCACAACCTGATCTGGATCTCCGACGCGCTCTTTAATACTCGCGATCTTGACGAACTCCAGCGCCGTGGCATCCTGAGCGTAAACGCCTGTGCTGAGCTCAAGGAAGGATTCGATTTTCTTCACCGNGTCCGTAATTGCCTCCACTANCATACAGGCAANGGCACTGATATCCTCANTCTCCGTTTNCAGGGGGTCATCACANNNNAGTTCNACTANCGNCANAANACCAAGCTTCGCAGGATTGAAGCTCTTATGAGGGACTACTACCTCCACGCCAGAGATATTCACCAGCATACGGCCAGCGTCTTCGAGATCGCAGAGATTGAGACTCCCGTACTCCGTCCTTTCAAACTCCCTTTTCGAATCCCCTTCCTGCGCAGATCTTCCAGCAAAAAATTCGATGGATTTTTCGCCGAGGATGGTCGTCTCTTTGCGACATCCGAAGAGGTGTTCAGTCAAGATCCTGAACGNCTCCTCCGTCTGTTTCTCCACTGCCAGAAACACCATCTCAGACCCTCGCCCGCACTGCGAAAGCTGATTAAGGCCAATTGGCACCGGATTGACAGACGCTTTAATTACAACGTGGAAAATCGACAGACATTCCAGACTATTCTGGAAAAAAAGGGTCAGGTCGCGCGGATTCTCCGATTAATGCATCGTTGTGGAGTTCTTGGCCGGTATCTCCCTGAATTCGGCGCACTTGAATGCCTCGTCCAACACGAATTTTTTCATCGCTATACAGCTGATGAACATACTCTGCAATGTCTTGACCAACTTGACGCTCTGATCGAGTCCGACGATCCGGCTGTGAANCGGTATCGCCAAATTCTGATTGATATTGAGGACCCATATGCCCTCTACCTGGCCGTTCTCCTTCACGACTCGGGTCGAGCGGAAAATGTACGTGAACATATCGATGGCTCGCAGATCCTCGCGAATAAGGTGTGCAGACGGCTTAAGATCAGCCATGGCCGCCGCCAACTGATCATGTTCCTTGTTGATCATCATCTGACCCTCTGGCGCTTTGCAACGAAGCGCAATATTGATGATCCAGATGTCGTTGCCGAATTTTCCGAATTCATGAAAAACAGGAGATTNTTGGACGCTTTACTGCTTTTCACCTACGCGGACTCCAAGGGGACAAGTGAAGAGGCGTGGGGATCATGGAAGGAGTCCCTGCTCGTTCAACTTCATAGGTCTGCGCGTGCCGTTCTCGAAAGTGGGTATGAAACCTATGATGCCGAGTTTCGGGGGAAATTGGAAAACCTGAGAAAGAAGGTTAGCAAAGACCTTCACGAACGCTATGCGAAGATTATAGGTGAACACTTCGGGCGAATGCCCAAGCGCTACTTCCGCTACCGCGATGCTCTGAGTGTAGGAACTCACATCCGTGCGATTTGGCAATATCTGGATCGAAGAAAGAGGCGGCCCGACACTCCTTTTGAAGCTGCCGTTCAGTGGCTCGAGTATCCCGAGCAGGGTTACACGGAGTTAACGGTCGCTACCGAAGACCGGAATCTGCTTCTCGAAAAAATTTGCTGCGCACTCGCGGCTCATGAAATCAATATTCTTTCCGCTGACATTTACACCCGTCCAGATGGCGTTGCCCTTGACATTTTCAGGGTTAGCACCGGTGACATGGAAGCTGTTGCGGATACCTATCGACAGGTCAGCGTAGTGGTAACTCTTTATGAGCTAAATCATGACGAGGATTATAACCCTAAGACCTATCTCAAGGTGAAAGAGAACTACCTTCGTGATTCAAATGACGACGCCATCCCCTTCCCGGTTCGAGCCTATATTGATAATGAGAGCGATCCACGGTTTACCGTGGTAGAGATCCAAGCTATCGACCGAATTGCTCTTCTCCACAACTTGTTACACACTATAAATCGACACGGTCTCGATACAATTCACGCCCGTATTGCCACCGAAAAAGGAGCCGCTCTGGATACCTTTTACGTTAGGACAAGTAATCAGCAGTCCAAGCTCACTGAGCCAGAGCGGATCAGCGAGCTACAAAGCGCCCTGCAGGAAGTAATCATGCCTGGACGGCAGGAGAAAGACGAAGAGCCCTCCGGGAAGCCGGTTACCCATATCTCAAGTTCCTGACTCCAGAGACAANCTCAGACTACTGCTGCTTTCTTGGATCCGGCACTACGAGCCTTTCGCTCCCGGATTTAATCACTGCACCTGATTCAACCCACTGGTTGTAGAGATTCCATCCCTGTTTCACGAGAGCCTCCGTTTGCCCGAATCGATCCGGGCTNCCTAGAACGACACAAACGAGCCGGCGAGGCGTAAGNCTGGTTGCTCCATCTGGCAACTTTTCCACGATCGGCCGCAGTTCCGAGCACGTTGCAAGGCACTGCCCGGCAGCCCTTGTCATTCCAGTCTTAATGCCGTTAATCTGAATACGTCCGAGAAGCTTGTTAGTGTTTTGCACACGAAAAGCCTTGGTCAGTTCGCCGTGCTTGAAAGACAATGCCCGACTCTTCTGCTTCACAAAGAACGCAAATCCGGGATTCCGCATTGCGTAGATACAAAGTCGGGCCATATCCGTAGCGGTTGAGTAGCCCTTATTCCTCTGCACATACAGGCCATGGGGGGTTGAGAATCTCGTCCTTCTCATTTCNAGCTCTCCGGCAAGGGTATTCATTTCCGCTACGAAGTTTTTCACCGGATCTCCCTTTTTTCCTCTCGCCTGCTGCAGGGCGAATCCCACATGGTGCGCAATAGACTGAGCCGCCGAGTTATCCGAACCCATCAAAGCGGAATAAAGCGCATTTCTGATAGAAATTCGGTCACCCGGCTTCAGCCCCATGGGATTAGAACCACCTAGACTGGCAACCGATGGAGGAACCACCATCTCGCTTCCCAGATCGGTCCCGGTAGCCTTGGCCCAATCCAACGCAACGATCGCGGTCGCTACTTTTGTCAAACTGGCAACCGGTCGCTTTTGATCAGAGCCCTCCGCAAGGAGAATTCTTCCCGAGTTGGCTTCGACAACGAAATACGACTCCCTGGCTAACGATGGTGGAATACATACCAGAGGCAGCAAAATGGCGCCAAGGATACAANCTCGGAAACAAGTNAACATGGGCATTTACGCTTTTTACCCCGGAAATATAGATCTTTGCACCTGCGTAGGACAACTCNCAAATCCTCGCACTACTTGACTCAGGCCATTTGCCTTGCCGGAAGGGTCGAGCCCGGATACGTTCTCCTACGAGAAATCCCTACGATGAACTTGCTCGCCACTCGAGATCCGAACGGCGGCCGCCAGAACGGCTCTGCCGGGCCATCAGAATGGGTTTCTGTAACAGCCACTCAATCACTCGGGTGGATGCCAAATTCTCAGGCCAAAAGGCCCTACATTGCGGGGACGCAATCAGAAACACGCCAAGCAAGCGGATTCCTGACTCTATTTAACCTCAACCAGAAGCAGTCGACTCATTGTATGACACCCGAGCCGCCGGTGCTTCCCAGTCGGTTTGAGCGCCTTGAGAGTCCGCAAAATTCTATTGAAGCGTCCATCTCGTCCCCGCGCGAACCTGAAATACAACAAGAACCATGTCCGATTCGTCCAATAGCGCGCGGCGATCAGAATCCGGGGGAGGCTCCGGTAACCGCAACCGCAACCGCAACCGCAATCGCAACCGTAACCGCAATCGCAACCGACCCCGCGAAGGAGGCTCAGGAGGAAGCCCGCAATCCGGAGGCCGGCGATCTGGCGGTCGCCGGTCACGCAGAGGACCAAAACGCGTTCCTCTAACTTGGTGGCAGAAGCTCCTGAAGAAGATCGGCCTTTACAAGGAAACGGTCCGGCCTCCCCGCAAACGTGGAGGTGGCAACTCCTCTGAACAAAGCAAGCGTCAACCCCGGAAGGCGCCGAAATCCGGCACGAGGGTAGCAAAAGTATCTAGCTCTTCCCGAGGAGCCCCGACCCCTACCCCGGTCGATTCGAACAGACTCTATCTCGGCAACCTGTCTTATGACGCAGCTGAATATGAACTCGAAGAACTCTTCAAGGGCGTCGGCGCAGTAAGAAGCATTGAAATCGTCTACAACCGAAATACTCATAAATCCAAAGGCTATGGATTTATCGAAATGGCAAATATAGAGGAGGCAAAAAGAGCTGTCGAAGTTCTTCATGACCAACCATTCATGGGTCGCAAGATGATCGTCAGTGGAGCAAAGTCTCAAGGTGACTCCAAGTCCTCCCCCGAATAAGTCTACATCGATTAGCGTTTATCCCCATGAACTCTGGTTCATGGGGATTTTATGGTATGGCTTACAGGCTCCGCACCGGAGAACATAGCGCAGCGTCTAACATAAGGAACACCTGAAACCTTCTTTACAGCCACTGTATATTTGTGGTCCCACCGCATCTGGGAAATCTTCTCACGCGCTTGCTCTCGCTCGCGATCTCAACGGAGAGATCGTAAATGGTGATGCTCTGCAGCTTTATCGAGGTATTGAAACCATCACTGCCTCACCTAGCAAAGAGGATCGACTTCTGGTAGCGCACCACCTCTATGGCGTTGCAGACCCGTCTGACACCTTTACTGCTGGCCGTTATCGAACAATGGCTCTTCCTCTCATCGAGAGCATTCGCGCAAGAGGAAAACTTCCCATCATCGTTGGTGGCTCTGGACTCTATCTCAAGTTCCTGACTCATGGGCCAGACGATATACCCGATACCACCCCCGGGCTCCGGGCTCAGCTTGAGAAGCTCTCCCTCGAAGAGCTAAATGCGCGCCTGCTCGAGATTGACCCGGTCACAGCGGCTAATATTGATCGCAAAAACCCCCGATATGTCCAACGCGCACTGGAAATAAGCCTGTCCGGCAGTCATCCCGCTTCCGCAAGGCGATCATCATTTCAGGCACAACGAGACAACCTTCGCGGCCTTTTACTTACGTGGGATCCCTCGGACCTCGACCAACGTATTCGGAAGCGGACCTCTGAGATGCTTGAGCACAACGCCGCGCGAGAACTGGCTGCTCTTACCTCTCCCGGCCCAGCTGTATCCCGGGCTATCGGAGTTCCGCAAATCCAGCGACTTCTCGATGGCTCGATCGACCGCAATACCTGTGAAGAGGAAATCGTGATTGCTACCCGTCAATACGCAAAGCGTCAGCGAAGCTGGTTCCGGCGGGAAAGCTGGTTGACCTCGATACACGGGAACTGTTCATCCTCCGATTTTATTACAGCTGCTCACAAGCTATTGCTGGACTGAGAAGCAAACGACTCTTGCCGGTCTGTTCATATTGATTCCAATCGACAAATCTGTGTAGCTCTCATCAGTATCATTGTCTCCATGCCTGACATTCCCTCTTACCGTCTATTCGAATCACCCCAATCCGCATCGAGGGCTGTCGCCGATGATATCTCCCAGCTCATTCGCTCACGAGATAACAAGGGAAAAAACACCGTTCTGGGATTGGCCACCGGGAATACTCCTATCGAGCTCTACGAGGAATTGATTAGACTGCACAGGGCAGGATTATCTTTTCGAAACGTAGTCACCTTCAATCTTGACGAATACATCGGCATCGATCGAGAGCACTGCGAGAGCTACTGGCAGTTCATGCACTCTCGTCTTTTTAATCATATCGATATTACTCCGGAAAATATCCACCTCCCG
The DNA here is from genome assembly GCA_002709915.1 of Roseibacillus sp. Taxonomy (GTDB): domain Bacteria; phylum Verrucomicrobiota; class Verrucomicrobiia; order Verrucomicrobiales; family Akkermansiaceae; genus Roseibacillus_B. Next base: position 17,319 of record PARF01000026.1, read on the forward strand.
GATGGGATGGTGTGTGCGGATGATATTGAGAGTCACTGCTCTACCTACGAGAAGCAAATTAAAGAGGCAGGAGGCATCGATCTCCAAGTGCTCGGCATTGGAAGAAATGGTCACATCGGGTTTAACGAACCCGGCGCAAGTCCCGACCTTGCCACACACGTGACCCAGCTCAACGAGGTCACCATAAGTGACGCGGCTGCGGCTTTCGGAGGGCCTGACAACGTTCCGCAATACGCCATCACCATGGGTGTGAAGACAATACTTGCCGCTCAGCGAATCACTCTCCTCGCTTTCGGAAGCAGCAAGGCGGACATCGTTAAGCGGGCNCTCACACCGGGNATCACAGCGGANGTCCCTGCCACCTACCTTCAGTCACATCACAACACCACATTCTTTCTTGATCAGGAGGCCGGTGAGGGCCTGAATTGAACCTGCTTCCAGAGTGCCTCGGGCATCAAAACATACTCCCGACGGGGGTATCTCTAGCCACAACCGCAACCTCCCTCGCTGCAACAGCCGCCCTGATCTGCGAGATCTTCTTCCGCTGGCACCCTGCCCAGCTCAAGCGTCATCCCCACATACTTTCCGATCGCGGTTTGAACCGACTGCAGAATTTGTTGAGCGTCCATGAACTCTCTCGCCACGGAGTTTCCCATAAGGGCCTCGCGGGCATTTTCGAAATCCTCGACCTCCCCAACGCTTAGCTCCAATCCGGATTGCTGCTTTTGACCAAGCTCCTGACTGCGTTCCTGAACACTCTGGAATTGTAACTTGGCGGCATCATCCTCCATGAACCGCTCGACCTTTTCCATCAGNGAGCGATACTCCGGGTCATCCGCAATCGCCGAACAAAGCTCTTTTGTCTTATCCATGACCGGTGAATTGTCTGCCAACATTTTCATGGGAGAAACTTACGCTCCTTTTTTCCTGCAGGCAATGCACGATCACTCTTGTTGTATCTTTTACAGAATTCACGAACGTGTTCGGCAATCTTATAACCAGAAGCCCTCTTCTTCTTCCGGTCACTCCTTCTCCGTCCGGGACTAAGCCCAATCTGCCCGGTCAGCTTCCAAACTGCGAGGCTCCAGTTGTCCTCATTTATACGTGAATACGATTCTAATTATAGGGGCTGGTGGAGTTGGCAGTGTCGCCGCCCACAAATGCGCACAGCTCCCTGAAATCTTTCAGCAAATTCATCTCGCCTCCCGTACTCTGTCAAAGTGCCACCTCGTTGCGACCTCGATTCGCCGGAGAACCGGGCGGGAGATTTCGACCTTCTGTCTGGATGCTGATAATCTGGCTGAGGCAATCGCCCTCCTGCACAAACTTTCGCCTGACGTTCTTCTGAATTTAGCTCTGCCGTATCAAAATTTGACCCTGATGGAGGCCTGCCTCGCTACCGGGACAAACTATCTCGATACGGCAAATTACGAACACCCCGAAATTGCTCGTTTCGAATATAAATCTCAATGGCTCTATCATGAGAGATTCCGAGAAAAAAATATCTGTGCTCTTCTCGGCTCGGGGTTTGATCCGGGAGTAACAAATGTCTTCACCTCATTTGGGGCCAAGCATTATTTCGATGAGATCAACGAGCTCGACATTATTGATGTCAATGGCGGAGAAAACCACGAGCCCTTTTCCACAAATTTCAATCCGGAAATTAATATTCGGGAAGTCTCAGCAGCATGTCGTCATTGGGAAGGAGACCAGTTCGTGGAGTCTCCAGCATTTTCCACTCACCGCTCTTTTTCCTGTCCGGAGGGAATCGGTGATTTTGAAATATACCGCATGTACCACGAGGAGCTTGAGTCTCTTACCGTGGCATACCCCTCACTCCGCAGGGCACAATTCTGGATGTCCTTCTCACCGTCCTACCTGCAACACTTGAAGGTCCTTACCAATGTGGGAATGACCGATATTCATCCGGTAGATTACCACGGCAAACCCATTGTGCCCCTTCAATTCCTTAAATCCATTTTACCCGATCCCGGAAGTCTTGGGGAATCTACAACTGGAAAAACTTGCATAGGATGTGTTCTGCGCGGAAAAAAAGGAACCCAACCTCGAAGCATTTACATTTACAACATCTGCTCTCATGAGAAGGCCTTTAGAGAAAACGGTTCTCAGGCAGTTTCATACACTACAGGAATACCCGCCATGATCGGCGCCAAACTGATACTCCAGAAGAAATGGTTCGAGGCCGGGGTATGGAATATGGAGCATTTCGATCCGGATCCCTTCATGGAAGACCTTGATTCCTTCGGACTCTCCTGGTCAATCGAGGAGAGTGACCCTTTCCTCGGGAGAGCTGCTCAGTGAGAGGTTTACTGCGAGCTCAGAATCGACAATGCAAGAGCCCCCAGTTAGACATCTCCTGTGAGACTGCCTACTCCGGCCTACCTCATCGATCTAGCAGTGATCAGGACGAACTGCGAAGCTCTCTCCGGCCTCAAAGCCCGAACAGGGTGCCGGATCGTGCAGGCGCTGAAAGCCTTTGCCCTTCCCGCAGCATTCCCAGTCCTGCGAGCCCATCTTGACGGGTGCTGCGCGTCAGGTCTGTGGGAGGCCCGGCTCGCTCGAGAATACTTTGGCGAAACAGTGCTCACCTGTGGCCCAGTCTACCGTGATACCGATACTGATCTATTCGATCTGAGTTCACACCTTATCTTCAACTCTCTGTCTCACTGGCAGCATTGGCGTCACTACGCCCTGAATCATCCTCGTTACCAGGAGGGTATCATCTCCTACGGAATAAGGCTCAACCCGCAGTGCTCAACCGGCTCCACTCCGATCTACGATCCGTGCCGTCCGGGTTCTCGTCTCGGCGCTCTTCCAGACAGCTTGAAAAATGCAGATCTGGAGGGGATCAGTGGTTGCCACTTCCACTCCCTTTGTGACCAGAACAGCGATGCCCTTGCTACGACACTCGAGGCCCTCGATCGCCACTTTGGTGCTCTTCTTCGATTACCTCAAATTCGGTGGCTCAATATGGGCGGTGGTCACGCCCTGACGCGCCCTGACTACGACCAAAAACTACTCGTTGATCTCATTAAGCAATCCCAGGACTGCTATCATCTGGATGAGATATGGCTTGAGCCCGGCGAAGCACCAGTCCTCAAATCAGGAAGCCTCCACGCTTCGGTTCTCGATATATTCCAGAGTGGAGAACAGACTGTTGCTATTCTTGACGTCTCCGCGACCGCACATATGCCCGACGTTCTCGAGATGCCATATCGCCCCGAGCTGACTCTAGAAGGCATACCCTCGCTTGAACGGGGTCCTCACAGTTACCATCTTGGGGGATGTACTTGTCTGGCCGGAGATAGTATCGGCTCATACAGTTTCCATCGACCATTGAAGATTGGAGACCGGCTGGTCTTTGAAGATATGGCCCAGTATACGATGGTCAAAACTACGTTGTTCAATGGAATCCAGCATCCTTCCATCGTTTTACGTGACGAGAGCGGGAAGGATCAGATCATTCGAGCTTTTGATTACCAGGATTTTAAACAACGCCTGATGTGACCCTTTCTCCACCCAGCCTTCCATATCTTGAATCCGCCGCGGAACCTGTTATCGGTGCTCCCGCCCTTCTTGGCATCCCATTTGATGGGACAGCCTGCTTCCGCAAGGGGGCTGCATTAGGGCCTGACTCGATTCGGGAAGCATCAGATTGCCTCGAGAGCTACTCTCCATCGCTTCGCCGTGATTTGAACCTGAGTCCTTTCGGCGATCTCGGAAATCTCATCTTGGCTGGCGAGAATGCTGAAAAAATTAATATCCTTGCCGAAGAAGCATCCCACTACCTTCTCTCAAAAAAATTAATTCCTTTCCTGCTCGGAGGAGAACACTCCTTCACTCCAGGAGCAGTAGCTGCAGCCCTCAAGCACCATCCAGATTTGGCTGTTGTTCAATTCGATGCTCACGCCGACCTCAGAAACGAATGGTCTGGCACACGATGGAGTCATGCCTGCTGCATGCGTCGTATTCGTGACATGATTTCACCTTCGCGAATTTTACAGTGCGGCATCCGCTCAGGTAGTTCTATGGAGTTTAACGACCTCAGAGAATCTGGCTGCCTCGTTTCTCCGGACATCGACTCACTGGGCAGCGCACTGAAAAAAGTGGAGGGCTTACCTCTCTACCTCACTCTGGACCTCGACTTCCTCGATCCGGCAGATCTTCCTGGGACGGGAACACCGGAGCCGGGCGGCGTTAACTGGCAGGAACTCGAAGAGTTACTTGCAGCACTACCTTGGCACAGGGTGGTTGCCTGTGACGTTGTTGAGTTAGCTCCCGAGCTGGATCCAACTGGCCGTTCATCCATTCTCGCTGCGAAAATTATCCGGGAAATACTCCTTTCTCTCCCCTCGCATCCCGCAGACTGAAACGATGGCATCCCTCAGACTCAGGAGATACTGATCGCAACCGCATTCGCCGCCGCATAAAGCTTAGCGTGAGTGAGGCTGATCTTTATCTGATCGATCCCATGTTGACTGCAGAATCCCAGTCCCTCGCCACTCAGAACCATTTCCGGCTCGCCTGTTTGCCGACGAACGATTTCCATATCTCCCCAAGAAAGCAACTCCCCGATGCCTGTTCCCAAGGCTTTTGATGTCGCCTCTTTTGCAGACCAGCGAGCAGCAAAATGCACAGCAGGACGATTCTGTTTCAGGCAGTAGTCTCGTTCACCCACAGTAAAGATCCGAGCGAGAAAACGATCGCCGAAAGCCTCAATCGCCTTCTCAACACGCTCAATTTCAATCACGTCGATACCAATCCCGAAAATCCTCATTGTTCACCCCCGTATCCTGCCATCATAACCACCATTTCCCGCACCGCCTGCTCTATTCCGATCATGACGGCCCGCGAGATGATGCTATGCCCGATGTTGAGTTCTTCCAAGTGAGGGATACCGAAAAGCTCTTCCAGATTGTCGTAGTTGATGCCATGCCCCGCATTAACGCCCAGACCCAGTTGACTGCCAACTCGTGCAGCTGCTGCCAACCGGGTAAGCTCTTCCTTCCTGATCGATCCCTCAGAGTTTGCAAAGGACCCTGTATGCAGCTCAATCATATCCGCTCCAATCTCCCGTGATGCCCTGACCTGCTCTTCCTCAGGGTCGATGAACATGCTCACCTTGCTTCCTCCGTCCCTTAGAGCTCCCACCGTTGCGCGAAGAGTTTCCTTCTGCTCAGACACATCGAGCCCACCCTCTGTAGTAATTTCCTGCCTGTTTTCGGGAACCAGACAAACAAATTCAGGATGCAGCCTTAGAGCTATTGCCACCATCTCAGCCGTACTAGCCATCTCAAAATTGATTGGCAGCTTACATGCTTCCTTAACCCGGAAGACATCCTCTTCCTGTACGTGCCTTCTGTCTCCCCTCACATGCATGGTTATTGAATCCGCTCCTCCTCTCCTCGCTGCAAGTGCGGCCATTACGATGTCGGGCTCCGCATTTTTCGAATCCAGCATCGTGGCGTAGCGGGCCTGCCTGATCGTGGCTACGTGGTCAATGTTAACTCCTAATTTCAGCATTTTACTGCCAGATGTGAAAACTTCTGCATCGGTGTGCCGTTGCCAGAGAAAATTCAGTGACGGAAGTGACGGTGCCCGGTAAAGACCATTGAAAGTCCCGCCTCATTCGCCGCGGCGATCACTTCTTCGTCTCTTACCGATCCTCCCGGCTGAATACATGCCGTTGCACCTGCCTGGATTGCAGCCTCGAGACCGTCGGCAAAGGGGAACATCGCATCTGAGGCAATCACACTGCCCTCGAGAGATAGCCCCGATTCCTCGGCTTTCCACACCGCAATACGCGAAGAGTCGATCCGGCTCATCTGACCTGCTCCGATCCCGATTGTACTATCGGTGGTAGCAAAAACAATGGCATTGGACTTCACATGCTTAACCACTCTCCATCCAAAGCGCATTGCTTGAATTTCCTCCTTGGTCGGTGGGCGCTCGGTCACAACCTTCTCCTCCAAATTCTCCAGTCCCATTGCCGTGTGATCACGATCCATTACCATCAAGCCACCGGGTGCAGAGCGAATTAGAGGCTCTTTCTTCTCTTTTTTGTAGCTCTCGTTAATCTTCATCAGTCTGAGATTTTTCTTCTTCTGCAAGATCGCCCGCGCCTCCGATTCAAAATCAGGCGCAATGATGACATCCGTGAAAATTTCACTGATGACCCGTGCCAGACTCTCTGTCAGAGGTCGGTTGCACACAATCACCCCTCCAAAGGGAGCCTGGCGGTCCGTCTCGAACGCTTTCTGCCACGCGACCCTCAGATCTTCATCGTCCTGCCCCACTCCGCACGGATTGGTATGCTTCAGGATTGCTACCGTCGGCCTGCGGAAGTCCATGATCAAATCAGCTGCTGCCTCAATATCGAGAATATTGGTATAGCTGAGCTCCTTCCCCTGCAGCTTGCTGAAATGATCACTGAAGGAGCCATAAAGGCGGGCCTTCTGGTGAGGGTTGTCACCGTAGCGCAGCTCTCGCTCGAGGGGTATCGTAGTTGAGAAGCAGGCCGCAGTACTTTCGTCACATTTTCCCAGATAATTTGCGATGGCAATATCGTAATCCGAGGTCCGTTTGAAAACCTTCACAGCGAGCTCCTCGCGTAACCGAAGACTGGTGTCTCCATCGTGACTACGCATCTCATCCATAACTGTGGCATAGTCGCTGGGATCAGTAACCACCGTGACTGATGCAGCGTTCTTGGCGGCGCTTCGCAACATCGATGGACCTCCTATATCAATATTCTCAATTGCCTCTCCCACGGTGACGCCGTCCTTTGCCACCGTTTCCTCGAACGGGTAAAGATTAACAACCACAAGGTCGATGGGTTGGATCTCATTCTCTTCTGCCTGTTGCCTGTGCTCCTTTGAGTCTCTCTTGTGGAGCAAGCCTCCGTGCACTTTCGGGTGCAGGGTCTTGACCCTTCCCTCAAAAAGCTCAGGGGCCTGCGTATAATCGGAGACATCAATGACAGGCAGACCGGCATCACGGAGGGTCTTAGCCGTTCCACCTGTTGAAAGAAGCTCTATGCTGAACTCCTCGTGAAGTGCTCGTGCAAAGTCTTCCAACCCTGCCTTGTCTGAAACCGATAAGAGCGCACGCTGAATTGCCATTAGACCGGTGCCTAGCTCTCCACCTCGACGATCGCAAGCGCATTATCCTATCTTCTCGTCCGCAACGTTCGATCCAAAGGCCCAAGATCATCAATTCTCCGTCAGTTCCACTTCTGAAACTGAACTTGAAGCAATTCCTCAAAGTCCTTCGTATTCAGTGATTAATCACCCGGACGACAGTTCTCACGAAAGGAGATTTTACTCGCCTGAAAGGCTGCAAAAAGTCCGTCGATTTAGTCACTCCCAGCTACCTCAGCCGGTGATTTTTCACACCTCACCATCCAATCCCAGGGAGGAGGCTCTTTGAGCCAGTCGGGGGCATTATCGATTTCCTGAGACCATTCGTATTCCACTTTTCTGATTCTTCGAACCTTTAGACCCTGCTCCTTCAGGCAGGAGATCAGCTCCTCCCTCATCCAATACTTTGTTGCCGTTCCTCCAACCCGGACAATTCCATCAGAGAACGACTGAACCTCTGCTCTCAGCATACGTTCAGCCTCACGTAGTCCAAGTCCATCCATGCCTCCCGCTCGTTCTCTAATCATCCGAAGCGTGTGATAAACGTGAAATACCGATTCCAAAGCCGGAACAACAATCAGCGCCACCCCTTTTTTCTGCATCACCGAGCGCAAGGACTGAAGCATTCCGGCACGCTTTTTGCGATCGGGATCTATCAGAGCATTAATACAACAGACCACCTCTACCTTGAAGGGTAACTTCCGTCCTTCGCTCAGATCATAGCTCGCGAACCTGACCTTTCTGCTGCGGCAGCGGCGGCGAGCCTGATTCAGCAACCGTTCAGCATAATCAACAGCTATCACATTGTTGAAATACCTTACGAGAAGCGGGAGCAGACTGCCGGGACCACAACCCAGATCGGCTACGCTTCCATCCTCTCCCCTCAGAGCACTCAACTCATCTGCCAGGGCGCCCTCGAGATCCTCCCGGGAAATCTCTAACAGATTTTCCTCATAATTGTCAGCGAGTGAGTCCCAATATTGACGGTCCACACCCTATCTAAGGGCAAAATAAGCATGTGAACGACTCGGAACTTCGCTTGCTGGGAGATTAGATCTCCGTAGACTCTATTTTTCGTACGTGGTCTCCCGGTCGGAACATGCTACCTGAAGTCAACCTCTTCCCTCGTAGTGTTCGAGCTTCTTGCCACCGACTCTTCCTCCAAGGCCCGATCCGGCCGCCTCACCACTGCTCATGGCATTGTGGAGACTCCCATATTCATGCCTGTCGGAACTCAGGGATCGGTCAAGACCCTCCATCCTGACGAGCTAAGGCTCCTCGGGTCGGAAATCATCCTCGGTAACACCTATCACCTCTGGCTCAGACCCGGACAGGAGACAATCCGCGAACTAGGAGGACTTCATCGATTCACAAGCTGGGATCGCCCGATTCTCACCGACTCGGGGGGCTTCCAAGTCTGGTCCCTTGCCAAGACACGCAAGATCACCGAAGAAGGCGTCCATTTCCAGAATCATCTCGATGGATCTCCTGCTCTCCTCACCCCGGAAAAAAGTATGGAGATTCAGGCTATTCTGGGTTCTGACATCGCCATGGTCTTCGATGAGTGCCCGCCCTACCCCTGCGAGCGTTCCTATGCTGAGAAATCCACGGCCCTCACAACCCGATGGGCTGAAAGATGCCGGATCTGGCATGCTGATTGCTCCTCTGACTTCTTTCCCGACGCCCACACAAACCCGAACGAGGACGAGAATTCCCGTCCTTCCGCGAGGCGACAACTCTGCTTTGGAATTGTCCAGGGCTCTTCCTACGAGGACTTACGAGCTGCCTCTGCCCGAGACCTAGCCATGCTGGATTTCGACGGCTATGCCGTAGGGGGAGTTTCTGTCGGCGAACCAGAGGAGGAAATGTTTCGTGCGGTCGAGCACAGTGAGCCTTTCCTTCCACCAGAGAAACCCCGTTACGCGATGGGACTCGGCACTCCTCCTCAAATGCTTGAAATGATCGCACGGGGGGTGGACATGTTCGACTGTGTCCACCCAACCCGATCGGCCCGTCACGGGCTCGCATTCACAAACGATGGCCCGATCCATATAAAGAATGCCTGCTTCAAGCGCGACAAGTCACCTCTGACCGAAGATTGCCACCCTCATCTTGCAGACTTTTCCCGTGCTTATCTGCGCCATCTCTTCAAGGCCGGAGAAATGCTGGCTTTACGATTGCTTTCTTTTCACAATCTTGATTTTTACCTCCGCCTCGTGCGTAATGCACGAAAGGCTATAAGCGAGGGTCAATTTGAGGAATTTCGTTCCTCTTTCTCCGAACGCTACAACCACAAGACAACATGAAATGTTATTCCATCATCGCCGCTGCTCCCCCCCAGACACCAGGCGAACAAAACCAGAATCCTCTCGGAAGCATGTGGGTGATGCTCATCCTGATGTTTGTCATCATGTATTTTCTGATTATCAGGCCCCAGAGCAAACAGCGGAAGGAACAGGCTGCGAGAGTAGCCTCCCTTTCCAAGGGGGACAAAATCGTCTCGATCGGTGGCATTCATGGAACGGTCCATCACATTTCAAAAACCACAGTGACTGTGAAACTCTCCGAGAACGTCTTCGTCCCTTTTGAAAAGGATGCGATCCGATCGGTGACCAAGGTTGGCAATTCCTCGAAGCAGGATAGCTCTGAGGAACAGGCAGACGCGGGGGAAGAGTCCTAGACCTTGCCCACTCGTTTCTCTCTCGATGCTTCAAGCTTCCTCATTGGTCGGAGCCCTCGTTTCATTCAGCTGTATCGCACTGACGTGCTGCAAGCCGAAGGAGGAATTGAATTACGAAGCCGTCCTGTCGCTGCCTCCTGACGATCGGACGTCCTCCTTATCGTCCCTTGCCGAAGAGCTCACCGCACGTGCCGAACTGCTCGGCCTACCGGCAAGAGTCCGCACCACAGAAAGATCTGCCCGTCTTCTCGAAGTCCAGCTCTATGGAACGGATCGAGACGACGCCTTGGCACGTCTTGAGCGCCTTTGCGTCAGTGGCACAATCAGCATCAGGGCCATCCACGATCGCAGTGCCTACATCACCGATATCGCCTCCAAGGACCCCTCTAGGCTTCCTTCTGACCATCAAATTCTCCTCTATGACGCCCAAGGCAAAGAAGGCCCAAAAAGACAGAAATTAGCCGTCTCACGGGCTGAGATCCTCAATAATTCGCATGTGAAGAGCGCCCTTGCGACCCGGGACGGCGACAATATGGTGCATATATCACTGACGAGCAATGGTTTATCCAGAATTAGGTCCGCAACCGAAAAAATGCAAAAAGGCCGCTCCCGACTTGCCATCATCTACGATGAACGGATTATCAGCGCCCCGGTGGTCGCTGAAGAATTGTGGACCCCAGTAACGCTTGAGGGGTTCAACTCCTTCGAGCACGCTGAAAGTCTGGCCACCTCACTCAACAAGCCCCTCTCCTCCAACCTCCTGATCGAATCACTCATACCACTTGCGCCTCTGGCCAAGTAAGCTTAGCGGCCTCTAACCCCCCGCCCGTAACCAATGCAACCTACGATCGTTTTTCTCTCCGGCCTGTTCATTCTGGCTCTCCTTTTCTGGTATCTCGCCAGTGATGATATCAGCCGCAAGCGCAAGGTAGGCACCGTTCTTATCCTCGGCATTATCGTGATGTGCGGATGGTCCCTGTCCCCACGGACGGAAACCTCGGAGTTTCTCGCAGGCGACATCACTGAAATGACTGATGGGACCGGCTACCAACTTTCTGTCACGGCAATTCTCGCCAAGGATGGGAAAGGTGAGGATCTGGAAATGGAGCAGGACACTCTCGATAGAAGAGTTCAAACTCTGGAGGCTAAAATAGGCCGTCAGGAAGATGGCGTCACCTACTCCTCTTCTTTGCCAAACCTTATCACCATCACCATGCCGGGATTCTCCAAGGAGGATGCCGAGGAGGTCGCTTCTAAGATCGAAGAGTCAGACCCAGTCGCCTCTCTGAAACCCGGCATCGACCTTGCAGGTGGCGCATCCTTCACTCTCCAGGTCCAGCCCAAGGTCCGCGAGGACTCGGAGGAAGCCAACGATGAGGATGCAGACGCCTACCGCGTCAGTGCGGACTCCATCCAGCAGGCGATCAAGACACTCCGGGGGCGACTTAACCCGGACGGGACCAAGGACATGCTTATCCAGCCTCAGGGACAGGACATGATCATTATCGAGATGCCCGGGGTCTCGGAAGAAGAGGCTGCATGGGTACGCGAAATCATCCAGAAGCAGTCGGTCCTCGAGCTACGTGCGGTGCATCCAAATAATAACACGCTGGCCGCACGGGTTGCTGCCAAGGAGACTGTCGCTCCCGGATACAAGCTTTTTACCTATACCGATACCGATGACCGGGGAGAGCCCCGCACCGAGCAGCTCCTGCTCGAGAATCGGAATAAAATCGAGGGGAAACATGTCAAGAGAGCTTCTCCTGATCTCGGCACGTCTGGAGTCGTACAGGTCACTCTTACTGGTGCTGGTGGAAAACTGATGCGGAATCTCACCGCTGGCATGACCCATGGCGTGGACCGTCTGGCCGTGGTTCTTGATGGAGAAGTGGACAGCGCACCCGTGGTGCAGGCCATGCTCGATAGGAATTTCATCATTCAGGGTGTCGGTGACGCAGAGGAATGCCGCAACCTTTCCGCGACCTTGATGAATCCTCTCGAAAATCCACTCAAGATTCTGAAGGAATCCACCGTCACCGCGCGTCTTGGCGCCGCCACTGTCAGTCAGGGCATCTTGGCCGGCATCGCCGGCATCTCTCTCACGATTCTCTTCCTTGGGATTTACTATCGTTTCGCAGGGATCATCGCCTTTATCGGACTCACCGTAAACGTCCTCATCCTCTTTGGTGCCATGGCGATGTTTGAATTCACCTTCACCCTGCCCGGCATCGCGGGGATTATCCTCACTATCGGTGTCGCGGTAGACGCTAACGTGCTCATCTACGAGCGTCTCCGGGAAGAGCGTGCTGCTGGCAAATCCCTGTTTGCGGCAATTCAGGCTGCCTACGAGAAGGCATTCACTGCGATTTTCGATGCCAATATCACTACATTGATTACCGCTATCATTCTCTTCTGGCGGGCCTCAGGAACCGTCAAGGGGTTTGCAATAACCCTTACCATTGGAATTCTGGCCTCCATGTTTGCGGCCCTCGTCGTCACTCGGGTCGCCTTCTGGTGGACCTCGCGAAACTCCGAGAAGAGCTCTCGTGATGACCGTCGCAAGTTAAGGTTCATGAACAGCCTGGTTCCGAATCGGACTCTGAACTTCATGGGAATGCGGAAAGCAGCCTTTGCCATCTCTCTGGCCTTCCTTGCAGGCAGCCTGATCATGGTCGGAGCAAAACGTGGAAACGCTCTCGGTATCGATTTTGCCGGTGGCGCACTGATCCAGTTTCAGACCCAGCAGGACGTCGTGCCGGAAGCCGAAGCAACTGCCGCACTTGCCGGCCTCGACCTCAAAAAGGATCCCATCATTCAGAACGAAACCCTCCCCGCCCCGGACAAATCGCAGATTCTCTCCATTCGCTGTGCCGACGAGGATGCCGAGATGATTGCCAATACCCTTCGTGAAAATGTTCCTCTGCTCGGACTGAAGGCGGAAACAGCCGAGGAAGACTCGGCAGCTGCTGAGGCGGCATGGAAATACGATTCCTCCCGTGATACGGTGGAAGCCAGCCTCGGAGCGGACTTTCTCACGAATTCGCTGATTGCGCTTGGCCTCGGCCTCATCGCCATTCTCGCCTACATCACGATAAGATTTGAATTCTCCTTCGCGATGGGTGCTTTCGCCGCACTGTTCCATGATATTCTGATCTGTATCGGAATTGTGATCCTTCTGGGCCAGGAACTTACCTTGATTCACGTCGGAGCGTTCCTGACCATTGCTGGATACTCGATCAACGACACCATTGTCGTCTTCGACAGAATTCGGGAATCGCTCAGGATGAAACGAGGTGAAGTAGAGGAGGTAATGAATATTGCTATCAATGCCACCCTGTCCCGTACAATCCTGACCTCGGCTACTACCTTCATCACCGTACTGGTTCTCTTCATCTTCGGTGGTCCAGCCCTCAAGTCTTTCTCACTCGCCATCATGGTGGGAGTAGTGGTTGGAACCTATTCCTCGATTTTCGTAGCATCGCCAATCGTCCTGATCTGGAGTCGCAAGCGGGGCGTCAACCTCCGCCGGGAACTCTTGGATGCCAACCTCGAGGCTCAGGTGAACCCGGCGCGGGGATAGGTTGCTCCTTGGGGACTATCCTCCGGGGGATGACCGCGCCCAAACGAAGGCTGTGGCCCCGAAACAGTCCCAAACATCTGGAAATTTGCCCTACCTCTGCTAGCGTCAGGCAGCCCTGATGATGCATCGATACGCCCTCCTTTTCCTTTCAGCGTTGCTCCTTCTGGCTTATCCCCCAGCCTTTGCTCAGGACGAGGGCTATTCATCAGCGTGCGGAGAGTCTGAGCAGACCGAAGAGCCGCACCCTCCCAAAGATGACGGGACCAGAGTCTCCGTCCTTGGATACCATGAGTTCTCCTCTTCTCTGGCGCCTTCGCAGATGCGCATAAGGACAGCAACATTCAAAAAGCAGATGGAGGCCCTGAAATCTCTCCGACTGCCCGTTATTTCGCTGCAGGATTTTCTGGAGTGGAAGAAAGGAGCAAAATTTATCCCCCCTCGCGCGGTAATGATCACTATTGATGACGGATGGAAATCGGTCTACACCGAAGCGTTTCCGATTCTGAAGGAAAACAAATTTCCCTTCACTGTCTACCTCTACAAAAACTATGTGGACGGAGGTGGACGGGCTCTGACAACCTCGATGATCAGGGAAATGCAGGAACACGGGTGTACAATTGGCAGCCACTCCGTCTCCCACCCCTTCCCGGGGACGGTGAAGCACCATGCGCGAAAGGGAGAAGCTGCCTACCTGAAATTTCTCAGACGGGAGTTCGGCGATTCCAAACGGTTTCTCGAAGGACGATTCGGCCAGCCGATCACTACCTATGCTTACCCGGGCGGCTACTTTACCGAGGCGATGTATCCGGTCGCAGCAGAGTGCGATTACGAATATCTCTTCACGGTATTACCCGGTAAAATTCGTAGAGGCTTGGATAATCGGCGCCTGCCCCGCTACATTATTCATGGAAATTCCGATCTTCACTTTGAACAGGCTACCACCTTTAAAGCGCTCCGTGGCGCAGAAGCACTAAGCGGAGTGGTTGTCCAAACCACCCCTCACCCCGTGAAACCCGAACCTGGGAGTAGAATCGAATTACGGCTCCCCTTGATCACTGCCGACCTCTCCGAGGTAGCAAATCTCAATCCTGACTCTATAGTCATGAGGGTCTCCGGATTCGGCAAAGTGGACCACGAATACGATCCTGCGTCAGGCCAAGTGAGCTGGACTGTCGACCGCCGGCTGCGCCACAGGGTTTGTGAGATCAATGTCCAGTGGCAGATTAAAGGTCGCACCAAGCACGAACCCCCTATGCGCTGGAGCTTCCTCGTAGAGAGAGAGGCAGCCTATCAGGTCGGGGCCGGCGAATGAGCGGATGTATCTTATTTATTGAGTTATTCATTCGGAGGGGACACAACCCCTGAGGCGCTCTCCTTATTTTAGAAATTAACCTTGTGGACAAATAGTATGTTCTCCTCCCTTTCTGACACCCTAGACAAGACTTTCCGGAACCTGAGAGGCGTAGGGCGTATTTCTGAAAAAAATATCTCTGAGGCCCTTCGTGAAATTCGTCTTGCCCTCTTGGAGGCTGATGTCGAATACAAGGTGGCCCAGACCTTCATTGAGGGGGTAAAGAAAAAAGCTGTAGGCGAAGATGTCCTCAAGTCCATCAAGCCGGGCGAACAAATCGTTAAAATCTTCCATGACGAACTTACCGCTCTTCTCGGCGGTGACCAAGCTCCCCTCAACCTGAATCCACCGGCCCGCATACTTCTCTGTGGCCTGAATGGCGCTGGTAAAACCACCACTGCAGGCAAACTTGCCTTGCGCTTGAAAAAAGAAGGACGACGTCCCCTGCTGGTTGCATGTGATCTTTACCGCCCTGCAGCGATCGATCAACTAGCCACAATCGCCGAACAGATAGAAGTTCCATGCTACACCCCTGAGGCAGGAGAAAAAAATGTTCTCAAGGTCGCAAAGGCTGCCCTGAAATGGGCCGATCAACAAACCGGATCCTGCATCATCTTCGATACCGCTGGTCGCCAGGAAGTAGATGACACCCTCGTAAAAGAGCTTAAAAATCTTCATGCCTTCCTCAAGCCTGGCGAGACCCTGCTTGTTGCCGATGCAGCAACAGGCCAACAGGCTGTGAAAGTCGCTCAGACCTTTGATGAAACCGTTGGGCTTAGCGGTATCGTCCTGACCAAGCTTGATGGTGATGCCAGAGGTGGGGCGGCGCTCTCGATGCGGGCAATCACAGGACGCCCGATCAAGTATGTCGGGGAAGGAGAAAAACTGGATCAGCTCAATGAATTTCATCCAGACCGCATGGCCGGACGCGTGCTCGACATGGGCGATACCATCACAATGGTCGAGCAGGTTGCTGAACATCTCGACGAGGAAAAGGCTGCCAAGGCCGCAAGGCGGCTCGAGAAAGGGCGCTTTGACTTCAACGATTTCCTCGAGCAGATGAAAATGCTCCAGAATCTGGGCCCACTCGAGGGACTAATGGGAATGCTTCCAGGATTTAATAAGATAAAGAAGCAACTTCCTTCTGGAGCACTCGACCCAAGTCGCATCAAGCATATGGAGGCGATCGTCCTTTCAATGACACCAAGGGAGCGCAGTCGCCCGGAAATCATCAAGGGAACCCGGCGCAAGCGTATTGCGGGCGGATCTGGTCGTAGCCTTCTGGAGGTCAATCAACTCCTCAAGCAATTCGGCATGATGCGTAAGATGATGAAATCAAAGGGCAAAATGAAGAACATGATGAAACAGCTGGGAGCCCTTGGCGGAGGGGGACCCGGAGATTTGGACTCCATGAAAGATCTGATGGGAGGTATGGGAGGGAAAGGCGGTCCAAAGCTCCCTTTCTAAGGAGTCTTCGATCACTTCCCCGCAAAGCCCGGGGAAATTACCTATTCCTCTGCATCGAGGCGTTCAGCTGCGCGCGAAGCGGCACCTTTAGCCTTCCCCTTGATGGCCGGCGCTACTGTCAAACGCATCCCAACAGGCTTGGAAACTCCGAACTCTTCCATCGTCACTCCATACATGACATCAGCCCGGTTCATGGTTCTCTTGTTGTGAGTCACAATGATGAACTGGCTCTGATCCACAAAGCGATCCAGCACCTTGAGGAAGCGTCCGATATTGGCCTCATCGAGAGGCGCATCCAATTCGTCGAGGACGCAAAAGGGGCTCGGCTTGACCATGTAGATGGAGAAAAGGAGCGCAACGGCTGTCATCGAGCGTTCTCCTCCGGAAAGAAGCGTGATGGACTGCAGTTTCTTTCCGGGTGGCTTGGCTATGACTTCAATCCCGCATTCAAGGGGGTCACCCTCGTCGAGCAGAATCAAATCTGCCTTGGCGCTCGAACCAAACAGCTCTTTGAACATCTCGCGGAAGTTGGTCTGCACTTGCTTGAAGGTCTCAGCAAAAAGAACAGTCGTCTCCGTATTAATCTTCTCGATCACATTAAGGAGCTCCTCCTTGGATACGACCAGATCGTCATGCTGACCCTTTACAAAATCATGACGCTCTTCCAGCTCTTCGAATTCATCGATCGAGTCGATATTGACCGGTCCCATGCTATCTAATCTCCCCCTGAGCTCATCGACGGCCAGCTCGATGAACTTCCAATCAGGACCATCCTCCAGATCGACATTCTGGAGTTCTTTCTCGACTCGTTCCGCAATCGTCCCTTCCTCTTCAACGGGAGAATCTGGATCCACACGCGATCGTGATTGCTCTTCATCCGCGGGCTCCTCCTCTGTCACAGCCTCGTCCTCATCGCTGACAGGCGCCTTTGCCGCAATGGTAGCTCGACGCTTTTCGAGAGAACGCATCGCTTTTCTCTGCTCCATCATGCAGGCGAGCAACGCATGCGAATCTGTTTCAAAAGTCTGAAGGTCTACCTGGTAACGCTCCATTGTACTTTCGAGAAGCTTCTCGATTCGCATATCAATCTTGGCGAGAGAGACCTCCTCTCGACCCCGTTGCTCACTCGATTGACCAAGCTTGTGCCGTAAATCCGAAAGAGCCGCCTCGGCAGCATTAATCGCCTGCTGAATCTCCCCTCGACGAGCACCCACCTCGTCAATTTGCAATTGGACTTTCTCCTCCTGTCTCCCTCGCTCAGCAATTTCCTCCCGGAGACCCTCATCTTCCTGTCCGGCAGATTTAATCCGCCTTTCAAACTCCTCTATCTCAGAAAGCCGGCGGGTATTAAGCTCCTTAAGCTCGCCAATTCTTGTCTGGATTGGCAATTGCTGCTGCTCCGCAGCCTCACGAGTTCGACGTTCTACCGCCAATGCTGTCTGCAATTTGGCATGCGCCTCGCGCTCTTCGGACTCTCTTCTTCCGAGCTCTTCTGCCTGCATACTGAGCCGGTTAATTTCACTTTCCACCGTTTCAAGCCTACCTCGGGCTTCAACGAGCTCATTCTGCAGTCCTGTTCTCAATCCAGCTTCGCTCTCTTCCCGGCCTTGAATATCCTCCCGCTCGCGATGAACGTTTCCCAGTTTGCCCTCGAATGATTTGACCTCCTGTCCCGCCAGCGAAGCTCGTCCACGCAAGGTAGAAAGCTCGACTTGCTGCCTCTGAAGACGATCTTTTCCCTGCTCCGCAGAGGCAAAAAGCTCATTAACACGATGAGCATTGCCATCCATCTTGTCGGTTTCTTCGCGTAAAACCACCGCAAGATGCTCTACCTCTTCCTCCAATTCCTTCACCTCTTTACGGCGCTCAAGCATGGACTTCCCAGCATCTCCTTCCGCCCTTCCACCCCGAAAAACCCCTTCTGCCCGTACAATCTCACCTGCGAGAGTCACGCAGGACCAAGAAGGGTTCTGGCTGCGGAGCAGATGAGCCGCCGGGCGATCTTTTACAACCAGGATGTCTTCCAGCAGGCGAGCCACGACCGAACCTACTTCCTGTTCCGCATCAACACAGTCTGCCACCCAGCACTCTGCCCCTTCAGGAACAGTCATGAGCTGTCTATCGTGATCGGGAGTAACCCATTCCGGCGCGATCAGAGAAACCTCACCCTGCCCGGTCTGAGCGAGTTGATCCAGAATGGCATCGGCGAGATCCGCATCCCGAACAAGAATTGCCTCCAAGTTGGCGCCCAAGGCCCCTTCCACTGCCCGCTCAAAACCATTCTTTACCTGAATTTTACTTCCCAGAACACCACGTAATCCAGGCTGCACCAACCTGGGATCATCCAGACCAGCCAGCACGCGCTGGGTTCCTTCGTTCATTCCCTCTCCCCGCGCCAGAAGCTGCTGAAGCAACTCCAGACGGGACCGCCGGCCCGTCAGATCCCGATCGAGCTCAGCACATCGCTCCCGGCAGGCCTCAAGGTCACCTCTGGCATGCTGGTAAGACCTCTCAGAGGCAAGTTTCTGCTCTTCGATTTGCCTCGCTCGACCCTCTTCCTCAGTAATTTGTTTCGTCAGATCTTTTTCTGTTCCCTGTAGCTCCACCATTTCCACCTTCAATACTTCCTCCTCCTCGGTGAGGCGCAGGAGGCGCTCTCGATTGGTGACCGAAGTGAGCTCCGCGCTCTCGATTTTCGCCTCAGCAGAGGCAAGCACTGCCTCGAGTCTCTTCGATTCTTCGCGGGCCTCATGCAGGCTGCTCGCACTGGTTTCACGCTGGTTTTTCAACTCTTCCACCAGATTCGCCTTTTGAGCAAGAGCCCTACTCCGCTCCTCTATTCGTTCATGGAGGACATGAAGTTCATCTTTAGAAACATTGAAGTCGAGTTCCTGCTGCGCAAGTTTTTCACCCCCAGCCTCCAAGTCACCACGATTCGTCTCAATTCGCTCCTGCAGTTCCCGGCATCGCTCTTCGTTGAAGAGAATTCTGCTTCCTGCAGCCTTGGCCGCATTCTGGTGATTCGAAAGTCGCTGACGAAGCTCTGAGAGCTCACCCTCAAGGTTTGTCGCGTTGTCCCTCGCCTTGACAACTTCCATTTCAGCTTCGGGGAGACTCTCCTCCAGTGCTGCCCTTTGCTTTTCCAGCGACTTCAAGGACGTCAGCAGCTCTTCCCTTGCAGCAGATTCCTCGCTGAATCTTTTCTGGCTGAGATGGGTATCAAGAATTCTGACATCGTTAGCGAGTGCTTGATAACGACGCGCCTTCGCTACCTGTCGCTTCAGGGAGTTAATCCGTCTGGCTTGCTCCTCAAGGACGTCATGGACCCTCAGAAGGTTTGCTTCCGTATATTCAAGTTTTCGCAGAGCTTCCTTTTTTTCCTTCTTAAACTTCGTGATACCGGCTGCCTCTTCAAACACTTGGCGACGGTCCTCCGGTTTCGCACTGAGCAGCAAATCGATCTTCCCCTGCTCCATAATCGAATAGGCTGACCGTCCGATGCCGGTATCCATGAAGAGCTCATGAATATCGCGAAGACGACACAGCCTGTCGTTGATCCGGTATTCAGATTTTCCATCTCTAAAAACCCGACGAGTGATTGCCACCTCATGATATTCCGTTTTGAGAGAGCCCTCGCACTCCGTAAGATTCAGAGTCACCTCAGCCATGGGCAGAGCTTTCCTCTTGTCCGTGCCGTTAAAGATGACATCTGCCATCTCACCACCCCGCAACGCCTTGGCGGAAGTCTCCCCGAGAACCCAGCGAATGGCATCAACCACATTGGATTTTCCACACCCATTGGGCCCCACAATACCGGTAATTCCCTCGTGAAACTCAAAGGTGGTGCGTTCAGCGAATGACTTAAACCCTTGGAGAATGAGAGACTTTAAATGCATTTGTGTTATTCCGGCGTGCGCGTAAAAAATAAATGGTAGCTCCCTCTCAAGCAAGAAAAGAACCCTTTTGACACAACATCTAGTACCTTTTTGAAAAAGGCATACGATATATCGAATTGTCAGGGCCCGTGTAATTTGTGCTGCCAAAGCCTCGCAGCCTCCGTGTAATCGGCATCATCAACTCTGAGAGCCACGAAAAGTTTGCCCGGTCCTAGAGTCCCACAGCGCGATTGACCTGTCTTGTATCCACCTTTAGAACCCGCCCCCATGCCTACATTTCTTTCCGAACTATTTTCCCTGGAAGGCAAGATCGCGGTCGTCATTGGTGGCACCGGTGAACTCTGTGGAGCGATGGCAGAAGGCCTCTCACAGGCCGGAGCAGAAGTCGTCTTGGTCGGGAGGAATGAGCAGAAGGCCATTGCGCGTATTGAGGCCATCACCTCCAAAGGCGGCAGGGGACACTTTGTTGCGGCTGATGTAAGTAGCCGAGCTGGCCTCGATACCCTCCGCCACGAGGTCATCGCAAAACATGGGAGGGTTGATATCCTCGTCAACGGCGCCGGAATCAACTCCCCAACTCCGGTTCTGGATATAACAGAAGAAGAATTTGCCAATATTATTGATATCAATCTGGCGGGGGTTCTCAGGGGGTGCCAGAGCTTCGGCAGCTATTTCATCGAAGAGAACATCAAGGGGTCAATTATCAACCTGGGATCTATTTCAGGCCTCAACCCCCTCTCTCGCGTTTTTACCTACTCCGCATCCAAGGGAGCTGTTCACAATCTCAGCCGTAACCTCGCCCGGGAGTGGGCGCCGCACGGAATCCGGGTAAATACCCTCGTGCCGGGATTTTTTCCTGCGGAACAAAATCGTAAAGTCCTTACCCCTGACCGAGTAGCCCAGATCATGAGTCACACTCCCATGGATCGTTTTGGTGAAGCACATGAGTTGGTGGGTGCGACCCTGCTACTTGCGTCGAACCAAGCTGGTGGATTTATCACTGGCACTGAAATGATAGTGGATGGTGGATTCAACGCTGTAAGTATTTAGGCCTGTTTTTTTTTCGCAGAGGTGCTTCAAGATCGACACCGGTAAGCGAATCCTCAGCCAACTGCCGCATGAAAGGGCTTTTCCGTTCTTGTTTAAGTCGAGCACATGGAAGCCTGTACCACAAACACCCTGATCTGATTATCCCCCCGTTTAGAACCTTGGAAACAGGATTCTAACGATACCGCGCCTTGCCCTTCGCCCTCCCTACGTGTATTGACCCAGTTACTTTAGGAACCTCAGCTCTCACAGCTTTCCTGCCTCATGATCAAGTGGATTCTCCAGAAAATCGTTGGATCGAAACACCAGCGCGAACTAAAGCGCATGCGGCCGATGGTAGCCCGAATAAACCGGATAGAGGAATCCCTGCAAAGCGAGTCCAGGGAGGCGATTCTCAAGAAGGTTGAAGGATGGCAGAAGCATTTACGAAGGTATCTGCCACTCGAAATTGCCACCAAGCGGCAGATTGAACAGTTAGATGCCGATCAGCTTTCCGAAATGACTGCCGCCGTGGGAGAGCGCATGCAATCACTCAGGGATGAGTTTCCAAGTCTCCCAGAGCGCGTAACACCTGATCCTGAATCCATCGAGAATGCCAAGGAGTCATTCCGCAGTATCGAGGATCGGTTCCCTGAACTCAGGAGGAAATACCTCGAGGAAATTCTTCCGGAGGCTTTTGCTGTGGTAAAAAATGCGGCACGGCGACTTGTTGGAGAGACCGTTGAGGTCTGTGACCAACCTCTCGCTTGGGATATGGTGCATTTCGACGTTCAACTCGTTGGAGGGATAGCCCTCCATCGCAAGATGATAGCAGAAATGCAAACCGGAGAGGGAAAGACTCTGGTGGCAACACTCCCAGTATTTCTGAACGCCCTGACCGGACTGGGAGTTCATGTGGTGACCGTGAATGACTATTTGGCACGAAGAGACTCCGAGTGGATGGGTGCAGTCTTTAAATATTTGGGGCTTACCGTTGGATGTATCCAGAATCAGCAGGCTCCTCCAATTCGAAGAGAGCAGTATTGCTGTGACATCACGTATGGGACCAACTCCGAATTTGGTTTTGACTACCTCCGTGATAACGGAATGGCGTCCTCTTGCGATGAACAGGTTCAGCGTTCCCACTACTTCGCAATCATCGATGAGGTCGATTCTATCCTTATCGATGAGGCCCGAACTCCCCTCATTATCTCGGGACCATCGGTCATGAATTCCTCAACCGAGCAGTATGTTCGACACAAGGCACTCGTGGAGCAACTTGTTAAGAAACAGAATCTTCTGTGCAACGATCTAGCTGCTGAAGCTAAGAGGCATCTGGATAACGGGGATGAAGAGGAGGCCGGACGATGTCTCTTCAAGATTAAATTGGGACAACCTCGTAATCGCCAGCTCATGCGGTCGATGGAGGACCCGGATCTTCGCCGTCTCGTCCAGAAAAGTGAGCTTTCACTGTATCAGGATACTCAGAAAAAAGAACTTTTTGCCATCAAGGAGGAGCTCTATTTCACTATCGACGAAAAAGGGAATGATGCCGACTTAATGGAGATGGGGCGCGAGTTCCTCTCGCCGGGTGACCCTGAAGCGTTTGTCCTCCCTGACCTGGTGGAAGCCTTTGCCGAGATCGATGCCAATCCGGAACTGGACGAGAAAATGGCATTGGAAGCAAAGGAACAAGTTGAGGCAAATCTGGATCGCCGGGGTGAGAAAATGCACTCAATTTCGCAGCTTCTCAAGGCCTACTGCCTTTTTGAGCGGGATGTTGAATACGTGGTGCAGGAAAACAAGGTGATCATTGTCGACGAGAATACCGGACGCGAAATGCCGGGCCGCAGATGGTCCGACGGCCTGCACCAGGCAGTGGAAGCCAAGGAGGGAGTAGAAATCGAGCGTGAGACGCAGACTTATGCTACAATTACGATTCAGAATTACTTCCGTCTCTATGAAAAACTGGCGGGGATGACCGGAACCGCTGAAACAGAAGCCGCAGAATTTTCTGATATTTACAATCTCGACGTCCTCCCGATCCCACCCAACGAACCTAATCAGCGGGAAGACCGGAACGACCAAGTCTTCAAAACCCGGAGAGAAAAATATAACGCTGTAATTACCGCAATCCAGGAGTGCCATCAGAAGGGCCAGCCAGTCCTCGTAGGAACTGCTTCGGTAGACGCCTCGGAAACTCTCTCCCGGATGCTCAAGCGTGCTAAGATTCCCCACTCCGTTCTCAACGCGAAATACCATCGTCAGGAAGCTGAGATTGTCACCAGTGCCGGGCAGAGAGGTGCGGTCACTGTTTCAACAAATATGGCTGGACGAGGTACAGACATTAAGCTTTCTGAAGGAGTCCCTGAGCTCGGGGGGCTCATGGTTGTAGGAACGGAAAGACACGAATCCCGGAGGATTGACCGTCAGCTACGTGGACGTTGTGCCCGGCAGGGAGATCCGGGTGCATCCCAGTTCTTCATCTCCTTTGAAGATGACTTGATGCGTAACTTTGCGGCAGCTGACCGAATGACCAACATGATGGGTCGTTTAGGCATGAAAGATGGCGAAGCTCTTGAGCATAGGTGGCTCAACAAGTCAGTTGAAACTGCTCAGAGGAGAGTGGAGCAACTTCATTATCGACGCCGGAAATACGTTCTCGACTTCGATGATGTCATGAACAGCCAGCGTGCCGCTGTATACGGGTATAGGAACGAGGCTCTTACCTCTGAGGATCCCCGTGAAATGATCTATGAGATCATCGACAAGGTCATTCCTGCTAGAGTGGAAGGTTACCTCCAACAGGAAGAAGGTGATAATGCTGACTTCAGCGAATTGATCAGCTGGGTGAATACGACATTCCCAGTCCAATGGGAACAGTCACCATCCACGATGATAAGTATGGGGGGCGACGAAATCAGCACCGTCATCATAAGTAAGGTTAAGGCTGCCTATGAGCTCAAGGTTCAAGTTGAAGACCCCGCCCTTCTCGATCAGTTGGAAAGACACATCGTCATGGTGTCCATCGACAAACTATGGCAGGAGCACCTCTACAATATGGACGCCCTCCGCGAGGGTGTGGGCTTGAGAGCGCAGGGGCAGAAAGATCCCCTCGTTGAGTATAAGAATGAGGCCTATAATCTCTTTGTAACTCTATGGGACCGAATCGAGGAAGAGGTCCTCGCCAATCTTTTCCGAAGTACGACCAACCTTGAGAAGTTTGAGCAGTTTCTACACAATCTTCCCCTTGAATTGAATGACCGGGACTCCGAGAACGCCGGGGGGATCCCTAGCCCGGGGGGGGCGCAGGCTGCTGGTGGTGCACGAGGAGAGGGAGGTCAGCTGAAGCTGAATATTCCAAAGCGGCGACCTAGTATAAAGGTTGGTCGCAATGAACCTTGTCCCTGTGGATCGGGTAAAAAATACAAAGCGTGCTGCGGCCGCCAAGGATAGCTTGGCGTAAGTCAGACGGACCCGGCGGCCTCCGCTCAAATCAGGCTATTTTAGGCATAAATCTCGGCTTGACGGTCCGCNGTGGTGTCCCTAGGCTCCGCGCCCCCACTCACTGGGAGAAAACTCTGTAAAACTCCATGGCGAACAGTCACGACCGCGGCATTGATGTAAAAAAGGGAGAATCCGTAGATCGCGCTCTCAAGCGGCTGAAGACAAAGCTCGATACCGAAGGTATCATCGAGGAAATGCGCCGTCGGAGAGCTTTTGAGACCCCTACCCAGAGAAAGGTGCGGAAAGCACGCAGTGCAGTTAAGCGCAACCGCGTGAGGTGGCGCTATATCTCTGAGTCNGCAGAGAAAAAAATAGAGGAACGTAAGGCCGCCGCTGCCAATTCGGTTCAGGAAGATCCGGCCTGAAGGTTTCCACGGTTTAAGCTGACGGCAAGCAGGGTTTTCGGCTGCCTCCGAGGTCTGCCTAACCTGCAAAGGACTTCACAATGAGCGTTGCGTTGTGCCCGCCAAATCCAAACCCATTGCTCGCGGCCACTCGCACCTTCGCCTCACGCGCTTCATTGGGCACGAAATCCAGGTCGCATTCCGGATCTTGATTCTCTAGGTTAATCGTCGGCGGAATAATACCTTCTTTAACCGCCATNATGCAGGCCGCAAGTTCCACAGCGCCTGCTGCCCCAAGCAGATGGCCCGTCATTGATTTTGTCGAGCTTACNGCCAAGCCATTAGTGGCATGATCCCCGCATGCTACCTTGATCGCTCTTGTCTCTGCAATATCGCCAAGAGGGGTGGAAGTCCCGTGAGCATTCAGATAATCGATTTCATCTGGATTGACCCGCGCATGCTTCATCGCCATCTGCATTGCACGAGCAGGACCACTCCCGTCCGGCGAAGGAGCACTAAGGTGGTGGGCATCTGCGCTTACTCCGTAGCCGGCAAGTTCAGCATAGATCTTTGCTCCACGTTTCTTTGCATGCTCAAGCTCTTCGAGCATCACTACTCCTGCCCCTTCCCCCATCACGAAACCGTCGCGATCGATATCAAACGGTCGCGACGCACGTTCGGGCTCGTCGTTGCGGCAACTTAGCGCTCGCATATTGCTGAAACCAGCCAGCCCCATATCTCTAATCGAGGCTTCCGCTCCGCCTGCCAGAATGGCCTCGGCGTCGCCAAACTTGATGATACGCCAAGCTTCACCAACGGAATTGTTAGCGGTCGCGCAAGCTGTTACGATTGCCATATTTGGCCCTCCAAAACCATACTCCATGGAGATCATCCCTGTCGCAATATTTGCGATCATCATCGGGATCACAAAAGGACTGACCCTNGGCGCTCCTTTATCCGTGTACACCGTATGCTGTTCCACAAGAGTGTGNAGACCACCGATACCGCTTCCGACCATGACACCGATCCGGGTCTTATCTACTGACTCAGGATCCATACCGCTGTCATCCATGGCCATTCGAGCAGCAGGAAGCGCAAACTGAGTGTAACGGTCCGATCTTCTGGCATCCTTAGGATTCGTGTAAAAGGGCTTGGGATCAAAATCCCTCACCTCTCCNGCGATATGGCATGGAAACTCTGAGGCATCACATTGTTCAATCCGGGTGATCCCCGAGCGCCCCTCCTTGAGACTTTTCCATGTCGCATCAAGATCATTCCCAAGCGGACTGATCGCACCGATGCCGGTTACTACAACTCTGCGTTCAGACATAAAATCTCTTTTCCCTAAAAGGTAGCTCCATCCCTAAACGCCTGATGGCACTTGCGCAAGCCTCATCCCAACCGCCGGTCAGGCCCCGCAAGATTCGGGCTCGCACATTCCGGACATTTCTGCAAGGCACTCGATCCTTCTCCATCCCGGCGGTAAGAATGTCCACATACCCGACAATGCNAACTGTTTCGCTCGAGCTTTCTCTCGCTCCGTCTCTCACGAATGCTTCCTGCCAGCATCAAAATCCCTGCCGCCACCATGGCGGCGGTTAGAACCAAAGAAAAAAACTGTGAAATCTCTATCTCAAACATTTTCCATANTACCGCGCTTCTACCCTGACACCTTCCACCCGAATCCTCACCCGACCCCACGTAATCTTTTCCTCTGCTGGTTCCAAGCGTTGCAAANGAAGCCAACGCCCTAGCAATCCATCCAAATCCTGATCATCGGGCTCCAGAGCTTGACACGTTTGAATCTGCCCTTTGTNGTCCACGCTGATCATAAACCTTCGATCCAACCCTAGAAGATCACGAATCCGTAACTTGGCCTCTTCCTTAAGTCTGTTGACAAGAAGATCCTCCAAGGGCCACTCACTGCTAACGTGGTCCCAACGCTTTCCCAGCCTTCCCTCGACCTGCATATAGACCCGTCCTGCAACCTCTCCTCTAGCTTGGTCCGCAGCCGGCGTTACCGTCTCTCCGGGAAGGTNGCGCTCAAGCGGATTAATAATGGTCGGTAACCGGACCTGCAAAGGGAGCGACTCTGAGGGATAAAGAAGGGCTTCAAAACGTGCTTCACGCCGAAGAATTCCGTCATAGGAAGAAACTCGCCTCTTCAACTCCTTATCGGCTTGAGGTTCCCATCGTTCCAAATCCGGAGCCTTGCCATGAGCCCAAGACAGCCATCGGCGGGAGGCCTCACTTCCCGGCGTTAAAACAGTTAAACTCCCCGCCTCCCTAAACCCCCGACCACCCTCGGCTCCTTCTACGTCTATCAGAAGCGCGAAAGTCCCGAACAGGACTACGCCAAGAAAAACTGCAAGCAAGGTTCTTCCAAAAGAACTCTCTTTTTGACGCCAGCTGAAGAGCAGGCCAGCTTTCCTATCCGCAACAATAAGCCGAGTCTTGGTCCACCATCTCATTCGTTCGAAAGTCTTTCGTCCTCCGGAAGGGTCTCTCCCAATCCACCAAAACCCGTGTTTTCCATTTCAAATCGCCCACCTATAATCACCTCAATACCAACCTGATCTGCGACTATTTCGAGCTCACTAAGGAGGCCAAACTTCATATTCTGATCGAGCACGGCAACTAAGACCTCAATCCCTCGATCCTCCTTGAGTCGCATGAGCTCATCAGCAAGATCCTCAAATTTAATTTTTTTTCTCCCAAGATGAAACCTCGGTGGTGAACCCGCTCGACCAAAAAGGCTGACTCTTTTCTCAGGGACGATGGTGTCCATCCGCGAGCTGAACTTCATCTTGTTCAAGGGCACCCCAGCTTGCTCAGCTACAGCGGGAACCAGCGCAAAAAAAATCAGGAGCACCGCAATGATATCCAGCACTGCCAATAAATAAAGGGCCGAAGGCCTCTCTGGAAGCGTCAACTGGGCTCTCACGATTCAACGCTCATTGACTTCTTTGTTTTCTTNTTCTGGGCCTTGATCTCTTCCCGGAAGGGTAAAATATCAATTCCGGATCGGGCATCGACAATGAGGTTCACAACCTCGATTCCTGTTCTCTGCAAGCGGTATAATAGACGCTTTGCCTTCCCCAGCATTGTCAGGTAGAAGACGTAAGACGCTGTCGCAATACATAAACCCGCTGCGGTCGTTACGAGACTTTGAAAGATGCCACCTGCGAGACTGGCATAGGCTACTTCACCTTCAGCCTCATTAATTTCAGTAAACGCATCGATTAATCCCAGAGACGTCCCGAGGAGACCTGCAAGCGGAGCAATAAGGGCGACTCCCAGTAAGGCTCGCAAATTTTTCTCGATTCGTGGAACTTCCATACAGACCGCCTCATCCGCAATCATAACCAGATCTTTTCGCTCCATGTGATGGCGAATCAGGACGCTATGAGCAATTCTTCCTACTGGTCCGCGCAAACGGTTCGCCTGATGAATCGCTTCCGCGAAACCCTTTTGTCGAAGGTGATTGGATATACCTACGAGAAAATCAGCGACATTCACCCTTACGCTGTGAAAATAGAGAAGCCTTTCGATGATGTAGACAACGGCCAGAAAAGCCAAGGCGGCTTGGAGCCAGAGCACCGGTCCTCCATACTGCAAAAGATCCGACATTGCACCAGAGTCTACCTCGGACGCCTTTGAATGGCCAGACGTTCCGTCATAATCGAGTAATTCTCTGGAAACAAGGCGATCCATTGCCCTTGACCCCACCCTAGAGTCACTTTACCTAGCGAAATGTCATTTGACGAGCTGGGGCTTTCAAAAGAGGTCTTGAAAGCCATTGAAGAGTCTGGATACACCAATCCAACCCCTATCCAGGAGAAAGGGATTCCTCTTGTCCTCGCCGGCCGCGATGTCATCGGAGCATCACAGACAGGTACTGGAAAAACGGCAGCTTTTGCCCTTCCAGTGCTTAGTAAACTGACAGCTATTGGAAAACCCCAGTGTCTGGTATTGGAGCCAACCCGGGAATTAGCCTACCAAGTTGCGGAATCCTTCGAGCACTACGGAAAACATACCGGGTGCCGGGTCGCCCTCCTGCACGGCGGCGTCGGCTACGGCAACCAGGTAGAACAACTGGAGCGTGGCGCTGACATCGTTGTAGCCACTCCAGGGCGGCTCATCGATCTGTTCTACCGCGCGAGCATGCGCTTCGGTGAAATTCAAACGCTGATCCTCGATGAAGTGGACCGGATGCTAGACATGGGATTTTTACCAGATGTCCGAAAGATCGTGAATTTCTGCCCTTGGGATGAAAGACAGACCCTCTTTTTCTCAGCAACGATGCCCCCAGCCATCCAGACCTTTGCCGAATGGTGCCTTAAAGATCCGGTTGAGGTTGAAATTGCACGACGTGCTGTTGCCTCCACCGTCACCCACGCGTTTTATCCGGTGGCAATGAGCCAGCGGGACGAGCTCCTCCTGGCCCTTTTGAATAAAACCGAATTTCACAGTGTGATGATTTTCACTCGCACTCGAAAGGAGGCCGACTCAGTTGCATCTCTACTCAGGCAGAAAGGACTCGACAAGGTAGCCGCAATGCACTCGGACATCAAGCAGACTGATCGCATGAAAGCCCTGAAGGGCTTCAAGGATGGACTTTACGAGGTCCTTGTCGCTACTGACGTAGCAGCCCGCGGAATTGACATTTCAAATGTCACGCATGTGATCAACTACCGGGTTCCAGAAAACGCAGAGGATTATGTCCATCGTATCGGGAGAACTGGTCGCGCGGAACAGGAAGGGGACGCTTTTACTCTGCTAACGGCGGATGAACTAGACTTCGCAACTTCCGTCGAGCGCTTCATAAACAAGAAAATCGAAAGAAAAAAGCTGGAGGATTTTGAATATGCCTACACTGCTATTCTTGATGACAAGCCCTCCAAGCCGATCCGCCGTCCCCGCCGTCCCTCGGGACGCCGGCGCAGGTAACCGAAAAAACCTGTATTCCTGTAAGCTTCTGTAATTCTCTTCCTGTCTTCAGGGAGTAGTACCCATGCGTATTCTGGCCATCGATCCAGCTATCAGAAACACCGGCTTTGCCATTGTTGAAGGAGATCATAAGTCCCACAGCGCCCTTGCTTTTGATGTTATTTCCGTGCCGCGAGCGGTTTCCCAGTCTGGAGCTCTCTCCGCAATCAGAACTGGCTTAAGTCACCTTATCGAGAAGTGGGAACCTGACGAGGTTGCGGTCGAGAGCATTATCTATGTGCAATCTCACCGCACCGCTATTTCCATGGGCGCCGCCCGGGCTGCCGCCCTTATCGCAGCTGCGGACCATGGATTGAACGTTTACGAGTATGCGCCGCGCAAGATCAAACAGGCCGTTGTTGGCAAGGGCTCTGCCGATAAGCAGCAAGTTGCATTCATGGTTCGAGCATTGCTCGGACTTAGTGAAACTCCTGCGCATGATGCAGCTGATGCCCTGGCTATCGCTCTGGCTCATCTTTTTGCCTCCGACCCTTTCAAAAAGACTGCTCTTCCACGAACTCAACTCTGAACCTATTCAGAAACGACCATCCTAAAAAACGACAAATGATTCCCTGCTGGTTAGGTTCTGATATTCCATATCAGGAGGCTCTCGATCTCCAGGAGGATTGTGTCAGAAAGATTCATTCCGGCAAAGGCCCGGAAACTATGTTTCTGCTGGAACATTCCCCCGTATATACCATTGGGCGTACTCGGAATCAGAGCAGCCTTGGAGACTCAACCCATCTCCCACATCCGGTTTATGAAATCAACCGAGGAGGACAGGCCACCTACCACGGTCCGGGGCAACTGGTAGGCTACCCGATTCTCAATCTGCGGAACTATGGGCAGGATTTGCATGCCTATCTCAGACTCCTCGAGAACTCCCTGATCGCGACCCTTGCAGACTACGATGTGATTGCCCGATCCCGAGAAGGATTAACTGGGGTGTGGGTTCAGAACCGCAAGATCGCCAGTATTGGAGTGGGCGTCCGGAAGTGGGTAACGATGCATGGGTTCGCTCTTAACGTCACGGCAGCGTCTCTTCCTCCATTTCTTCACATCACTCCTTGCGGCCTTGAAGGGGTCACGACTACCTGCCTGCACGATGAAACAAGGAAATCGCCATCAACAGATGAAGTAGGGGAGCGGGTTCTCCACCATCTCCGTCTTCAGCTACAGCTCACCGAGCGCGGCTCCACAACCTGACACCAAAAGGTCGATCAATTCCGTAGGCCTGAGCCCCTTACTTGGCCTTAGCTGCTTTTTCCTCCTCAACCTTCTTGATCACTTCCGCGGAAATACTGTTAGGAGCGGCGGTATAGTGAGAGAACTCCATGGAGAACTGGCCCCGACCCGAAGTCATGGTCCGTAGATCCCCGATGTAGCCAAACATTTCTCCGAGGGGAGCATCTGCCTTGATTCGAATCCCCGTTGGGGCCCGATCTTGAGCATGAATCATTCCACGGCGCCGATTCAGGTCACCGATCACATCTCCCACATTGTCTTCCGGAGTAAACACATCCAGTTTCATAATGGGCTCCAGCAACTTGGGAGAGGCCTTTGGAATCGACTGCCGATATGCCGCCCGTGCAGCAAGCTCAAAAGCTACAGCCGAAGAATCCACCGAGTGATGCCCCCCATCAGTAAGGGTCACCTTGAAGTCGAGACAAGGAAACCCTGCAAGAACACCCTTTTCGAGAGATTGCTTGAAACCCTTTTCCACGGCCGGGATAAACTCCTTGGGAACATTACCGCCCACCACCTTGGATTCAAATTCGAAGCCTGACCCCGGCTCAAGGGGCTCTATCGAGAAATCAATCTTTGCATATTGACCGGATCCCCCACTCTGCTTTTTGTGAGTGTAGGAATCATCAATGGCATTGGTAATGGTCTCGCGGTAGGCAACCTGAGGAGCTCCTACTTCTGTTTCTACACCATAGGTCCGCTTCAAGATATCTACCTTGATGTCTAGATGGAGCTCTCCCATACCCTTGAGAACGGTTTCCCCACTATCCTGATCTGTTTCCACACGGAAAGACGGGTCCTCCTTCATCATTTTTGCGAGGGCCACCCCTAGCTTGTCAGCTTGCCCTACCTCGGAGGGTGCCACTGCCATCGATATGACAGGATCCGGGAACACCATTGGCTCAAGCGTTGCAGGATTCTTTTCGTCGCAGAGCGTATGACCTGTCTGCACATTCTTGAGACCCAGAAGAGCGACGATATCTCCAGCCTGAGCCTCCTCTAACTCTTTCCTGTCATCGGCATGCATTTCAACGATACGACCCACCCGCTCTGTTTTTCCCGTAAAGGTGTTCAGAATCATGGTTCCCTTTTGCAATCGACCGGAATAAACCCTTGTGAAGGTCAGGGCCCCGTATTGATCGTCCATGATTTTAAAAGCGAGGGCTCGTAGCGGACGATCCGGATCAACAATTGCAAACTCCCCGGTCTCATTTCCATCAATATCGATTTCAGGCTGGGCGGGCACCTCGGTAGGATTCGGAAGGTAGTCCACAATGGCATCCAGAATCAGCTGCATCCCTTTATTCTTAAAGGCTGATCCACAGAACGTCGGGAAGAACGCAAGTCCAATCGTTCCCTTGCGAATGAGCGATTTGAGGGTCTCGACGTCCGGTTCCTCTCCTTCGAGGTATTTTTCCATCACATTGTCATCCTGCTCGACGACCGTTTCGATGAGTTCATTCCGATACTCCTCAACCTTGTCCACCATATCCGCTGGCGGGTCCCCAATAGTGAAATTGGTAGGATCTCCGGAATCATCCCAGATCCATGCTTTCCTCGTCAGAATATCAATCACACCAGTGAAATCGTCCTCGATTCCAATAGGCAGAGTCATTACCAGCGGCTTGGCCGCGAGCACTGTTTTAATCTGGTCTACGACCCGATAGAAATCAGCTCCGATTCGATCCAACTTGTTGACGAGGATCAGACGAGCGACTGCAGAATCGTTGGCGTAGCGCCAGTTTGTCTCGGACTGAGGCTCCACTCCGCCAGATCCACAGAAAACTCCAACCCCCCCGTCCAGAACCTTGAGGGACCGATACACTTCGATGGTGAAATCTACGTGTCCGGGGGTGTCGATAATATTGAGTTGATGGTCATTCCAGAAACAGGTCGTCGCAGCTGACTGAATCGTAATTCCACGCTCCTGTTCCTGCTCCATGAAATCCGTAGTAGCGGCACCATCATGGACTTCACCGATCTTATGGATCTTTCCCGTCAGTTTGAGAATACGCTCAGTGGTGGTCGTTTTCCCTGCATCAACGTGGGCAAAGATGCCAATGTTGCGATATCTTGAAAGGTCTGACATGCTTGAAAATTGGGTTGTCTGAAGCTAAGCAGCC
>PARF01000027.1 GCA_002709915.1 Roseibacillus sp.
ACGGCGATGACGCTGGCGACAACGACGGCGATGATGCTGGTGACAACGACGGTGATGATACCGGGGACAACGACGGCGATGACGCTGGCGACAACGACGGTGATGATACCGAGGACAACGACGGCGATGACGCTGGCGACAACGACGGCGATGACGCTGGAGACAACGACGGCGATGATGCTGGTGACGCCGACGGTGATGATGCTGGCGACAACGACGGCGATGATGCTGGCGACAACGACGGCGATGACGCTGGTGACAACGACGACGAGGGCGATGACGAAGACGGCCGTGAACGGTGCTTCGGCCACGGTAAATTGCCTGAACTTCTTCAGCAGTTCGACCTCAATGAGGACGGCCGCATTGATGAAGAAGAGAGACAAGCCGCCAAAGAAGCGCGTCGTCAGGCTCGGGCAGAGCGTCGTGCGGCTTTGATCGAAGAATGGGACACCGACGGAGACGGTGAACTCTCCAGAGAAGAGCGTAATGCTGCCCGCGAGGCCGCACGGGAAGAGCGCCGGGCCGCCCTTCAGGAGCGCAGAGAGGAAATGTTCTCAGACGTGGCCGGAGAAGATGAGTGCCTTGACTGGGACGAGTTCCGGGATCTCAAGCCCTTCCGCAGGAAACCACGCTGGTATGTGGCTTCGATCTTCCGACGCGTCGACACCAATGATGACGACTGCATCAGTTTTGAGGAATTCACCGCCCGGCTAACCCGTCAAGGCCATGGCCACCGGGGTCACCGGAGATGGAGCGCGGATCGAGACCGCCATCACGATGACGCCTCCCGCTCGCGGCGCCGCCGGTGGTGGAGCAGACGGGGTCGCTAATTTGTCCTCCGGGACGGGGTAATTTTGACGAAAGGGCAGCTCCGTGGAGCTGCCCTTTTTAAAGGAATTCAAGGTTTCTGAATCCGGCTTTTCCTTGAAGGGGCCGCGGGGGAAAGTGTGTCCTTTTCAACAAGCCGGAATTCAGAGAGGAAGTGGTTGTGCGCATCAAAGTGACAGTCGCCTACGACGGCAGCAACTTCGCGGGCTGGCAGATTCAGCCTGACGCAGAAACCATCCAGTCCCGGATAGAAGAGGCCCTGCACCTCATCGCAAAAGTACCCGTGCGCATTCATGGCTCCGGCCGTACTGATGCCGGTGTTCACTCCCAGGGGCAGGTCGCTCATTTCGACGCCCCAGCCGAACTCACCATGAATCCAGTCAATTGGTTGGCAGCCTTGAACACCAAGCTACCTGCAACCATCAGGGTGCTGGAATGCGATGAGGTTAACCCCGATTTTCACGCGCGGTTTTCAGCCTCTTCAAAGACATATACCTACGAGCTCTCTACCTCTCCAATCCTCCCTCCCTTCCAAGCCGGCCGGGCTTGGCACCTCCCTCGACAACTTGACCCCATCACATTGGAACAGGCACTGTCGCTATTTGAGGGCAGACACGATTTCAAAGCATTCTCCGCTGTCCGAGGCAACGAAGATGAAGAAACAGACTATCGACGAACTTTGAGCGAGTCCTCTCTGCGCCGTCTCCCGGAGGGCTATCTCCTTACCTTCACCGGGGAGGGATTCCTGTACAAAATGGTCCGTATGCTTACCGGAGCTGCTGTCCAAACCGCTCAGGGATATTTTCGACTCGATGATCTGGAGGGCCTACTCAACCAGCCTCCAGAGCTTCCAAGAGGGAAATCTCCACTTTGTGCACCGCCCGACGGACTCTCTTTGGTTGAGGTGCGCTACTGAGACATCCGGACCAGAGGAACTTGCAGAAGAGGACCACTTTTACTTCGTCCTCGATCTGCTCAATAGAAGCGGTACCAGTATCGTTGCTGTCCACCTCTAGTCGATCAGCCCCCTCGCTACGGGATGCGGCCGGATGGATACTCAGGGGACCTGGTGCATATTTTTCGTGGCGGTCACACTCATGTAATCCGGTCCATGATGCACCCCATGTGACAATGGAGCACAAAAAGAAACGGCCCCTTCTTTGAGGAGCCGTTTACTGATCCAAGAAAAACTGTCTTGGGTGACTTGGTAAGATCTAAAAGTAGGTCCGCAAGGCCAGCCACAAAGTAAGCGCATCAACGTCACCACCAGCCGTATCGAGGGTCTCCAACTCGATTCCGGTCATGATCTTGGCGTTGTGGCCACAGGCATAGTAATTCAGTCCAGCATAAATACTGTGATGCTGATCGCCACGGCCGCCGCCGACATCCGCGTCATGGTTCCTTCTAAGATAGCGGGAATTGGTCGCAATTCCCTCTGCCTCATCTGCTCCCTGGTAGGAGTAACGCACAACGGCCTCGATTTTATCAGTGAGGTCCCGGGACGCCATTGCCACGAAGCCCCAGAAATTCCCGCCTCGCTCGCCTGCTCCGTCATCACCATTATCTCCGAGGGTTCCCTGCAGAAGAATATCCCATCCGTTTTTCTCGGTGAGGTAGGCTAACGCGACAGCCCACTCATAAAGGCCAACTTCATTATCAGGCGTTCCGTGCGCGTCATTGTATAGAAAGTCTGCGATAAGACTATCTCCGCTCTGAAGCTCCCAGCTGCCGTTTGCATATAAGGCGAGACCGTCTGTTTCGCCAGATAGCTCCGGAGTGTCCTCAGTGCTGAAGACTCCGAGCGTTCCTGAGAAATTATCTTTGGACTTCTCGAGAGTGATTCCAGAGAGCCGTGCTGGATAGACCTTGTTGGCTACCGCAGATCTCTCAACGGTCTTGATCTTCTTCGACGAAGTGTGGACTTCATTGCTCATGGTCACCTTATGGCGTCCCACGCTGACGTTCACTCCATCAAGTGCTCCACCGCCGAGAAGAGCCCCTGCATCAAAAGAGATAAGCGCAACATCGAGGCTCTGGTATCCAAAATCACGGGACCCTCCCTTTGGCTTCCCGTCGCTCACAAAGTTGGCATTCGCCTTAAGCTTGAAGTGCTTAAAAATCTGGACCTGCGTTCCGAGTCGGAACCTGCGGAACTCATCAAAGGTCTCGGAGTCATCTACCCCGTTGACTCCATCGATGTCAGTCGACGCAAACTGCACCTGAGCTCGCCCGAAAAACTTGACGGCCTGAATCAGCATGGCGTCATCATTGGAATAAATCGGAGATCCAAGATCTTCAGTAAGAAGGCGGCACCAATCTCCTCCATTAGACCCGTCCGCCGCGAGGGCTGGGAGAGCGGAGGTAGTAAGGGCCGCAAGAATTGAAGTCGTCAACTGCTTGGGTTTGTTCATCTGGTATATATGGAATGGTTATCTGTGATTAGCATTATTCGAGTGCTAGGCACTCCCTGGAAACAAAAAGCCGCAGGTCCACTGGAGATAAGCGAGACCCTGCGGCTGGATGCCGTTTCGCTGAACGCCGACCGACGTTCGGTTGTCAATTCTCGCTTTCGCCTCATGGATACGCAGTGTTCTGCTGGAAGTAAGGCTACGGGATACCCATCCGGAAAGGAGAAGGGAAGTCATATTCTTACTCACTTCTGCAGCTTACTCACAACCGGGCAATTTATGGCCTTTTTTGGGTGTCTTATTCGTCACAGGGAACAAGGGTGTCCCACCTCACCGAAAGAGTAAGGCCTCTGTCCACACCAAGGGCACCCTTGCCATGTAGTCGTGGGCGAGGACCACCTACTTCACTTCGATCCGGTAAGTCCCGGATTGGATCACATTTAAGGTGATCTTCTCTTTCTTGTCCGTCTGTAGGAATCCACCGGGAAACCGGTTATCCGCCCCAAGCGCCTTTCCATCAACGAGGAGCTTGGACGCAGGGCCCATCGGTAACCGTACGGTCGCGGTCGTCTGAACCGGTATCGTAAAGACGTAGAGAAGTCCCCCGCCCTCCAAGCGGTTCCATTGCACCTGAATGCGGCCCCGCACGGAGTCATAATGAGCTTTGACCCAGCTTATAGGCGTGCCTTCGCTCCCTTCCGACTGGCTTTGTGGAATCCACGGCTCCAGGCGGATCCGCTGGAACCCAGGGATCGTCGTGTCAATGCCCGCCAACTTGGCCATCAGCCAACCACTGACCGCGGAAAAGCTCTGGTTAAGCCCTGCGGCTCCTGGCGCTCGGTTCTTTCCGGCGGGCCCCCATCCCCTCTGCAGCGTCGTGTCGCCCTGCTTTACTCCATATCCCCACGAGGGGAATTTTGAGGTCTGGAGAATCTTGAGTGCCGTATCATGATTCCCAGTCCAGGTCAGCACGGGGAGAAGGGACTTTGTCCCAAGCGCTCCACTCGTCACTCCGCTCGTTTCCGCGGTCTCCTTTGCTGCAAGGAGCGCGAGGAGGTCGCTGGTCACCTTGGTTTTTGAGGAATCGGTCAGAAGACCATACCGAAGGGCGAGCACGTGGGCCGTCTGGGACCTTACCTTCAGACTCTCATCTTCCTTGACGAACAATTTTCGGAAATCAGTTTGCAGCTCCCCGAAGGTCCGGTTGTAAGAGAGGTGGTTGATGGGGTTTCCTGCCACTCGCGACATCTCTGCCATGAGCCGAAAGTTCAAGGCGAGCATCGCGAGATCGATAAACCTCGTCGATGTTGGATCGTTGTAGTGCATCACGTCTCCCTCACTGATTCCGAAGGCTCTCCCCCGTAAGGCCCGGTAGGCATCATAACGAGCTTGCAGGTATTTCTTCATCGCATTCCAGTTCTCCTTCACGACCTCCCCATCTCCGTACATCCACCAGTGATCAAACACAGCGTGAATGCCCGCATCGGAGAAACCCGCACCATGAGAGACTTTCCCTGAGGCAAAGGGAAAAGGAGCATATCTACGATAGTAGCCCTGCTTGTCCCGGGCACCCCGCATGGTGGTAAACCACTGGCGCAGGAACCCCGCGTTATCGGCATGATAGCAGGCGGATCTCGCGGAGAGTTGAACGGGGCCAAGAGCACCCATACGTTCATTCACCTTCTCAGAGGTGGAAGGCAGGCCAATCCAGTTCGCTCGCTGGGTCCAGAGACAGCTCTGGTAGATTTTGTTGACCTGCTCATCACTGCATTCGAAACCACTTGTTAGCGGAGTATCGGTGTGAGTCACCAGTCCGGTAAGAAATCCGGCTTCCGGCGTTTCCAGTAATCCTTCTACTTCCGCGAAGCGAAAGGTGTGCAGAGTAAACTTGGGCGCCCATCCTTCCACTCCCTCTCCCTTGCACACATAGGTGTCTGTCGCTCTTTCACTCCTCCCAAGATCACCATCAAAGTCACCCTCCGTAACTCCGTATCGAATGATGAGCTTCTGCCCCTTCTTCATTCCCTCTCCCTCTAAGCGCACGTTCCCGGTAAAGTTCTGGCCGAAATCAAAACGGTAGCACTGAGGACGAGGCTCGCTGACTTCAACCGCTTTCCTTTCTTCGATGATCCGAATGGGGGGGGCGGCATAACTCTGCAAGACCTTTGGCCTGACAAACCCGACCTCCGCAACCCGGCGGCCTTTACCGTCATTGAATGGTGCCTTCACGGATTGATTGGAGGACGCTTCCACGCTCTGACCCCATTCCTTGTCATCGTAGGCGGGCTGCGACCAATTCGTGAGTTCCCGGGTGGCATCATAGCCCTCACCCATCAGCGGGTCGGCCTCGAACTCTGGCCCGGTAGTCACTTTCCACGTGGGATCACTGGTAACAATCCGCGATGTTCCGTCCTCGTAGTGGAGATGCAGTTGCACGAGCAGCGCCGGAGTCTTGCCATAGAGGTTTCGACCTGTCCCAAAGGGCCCGAACCTTTTCCTTTTCGCCGAGCCTAGATAGCCGCAGTACCACCCGTCTGCCACAATCGCCCCGAGGCAGTTGGAGCCCGCAACGACCTTGGAACTCACATCGTGGCTCACGTAGTTGGCCCTTGCCTGATAGTCACTCCATCCCGGGGCCAGAAGCGAGTCCCCTATTCGTTCNCCATTCAGNTAGAGCTCCAGCGCTCCGAGGGCACTTGCATACAATTGCGCTCTCGCCACTTTCTTGCCCCCGTCAAACGCCTTTCGATAATACCGCGGGGCGGGCANGGACAGCTCACCGGGGTTCCGATGAAGAGGGGTCTCATCGTTATGGGAAATCCAGTCAGCCTTCCAGTCATCCTGTGCAAGCATTCCAACGGTGAAGTGAGCGACGCTGCTCCAGGGAGAGGGCTCATCGTTCTCATCCCACACTCGGACCTTCCAGAAAACCCGCTGCCGGGAAACGAGTTTCTCAGCACCTTTGTAAAAGACCAGATGGTTTTCGAGGCTTGCTTGCTTCCNGGTATCCCAAAGGTCTCCTTCCTCCCGAGCAAGGGCATCCGGAGAGCTGGACGCAATGATCCGGTAGGCTCGTTGCACCTTTCCCTTCTCGGTGGATTTCAGGTGCCAACTCAGGCGGGGAAGCTCAGCGTGAAGAGCACTCGGATTAGTCTGGTGCTCGCAGGCCAGTTTGGAGACCTCCAAGTCTGCACCGAACAGCAGGGGAGGCGTAAGGGCGGTGATAAATACGATCAGGGTTCTCATGGAGCCATCAGGAGAGGGGTGTACCTTGTGCGATCGCAAGAGAACAGCAGGTTCGGTGGTTGGGCAAGTACCTCCTACGACACATTGGGCATTCCAGCAGGCCCCAAGCCCCGGAGACTTGTACAAAAAAATNCCTGCCGGTCTTTCGACCGGCAGGCACTAAAAACGACCTAGGTTCTGAGAACCTGGTTCACCCTTACCGCCTGCGGCGGATCAGGAGCGANAGACCAGCNAGNCCAATAAGAAGGCTGCTGGAAGGCTCCGGAATGGCAGCGAGCCTNAGCGCCGGGNTTTGNCGCGGNATAGTNGCTGGCTGNAGTGTGAAGGTGTCGAAATCNCCAAGGAATGGAGTTGCCGTAGCGTTGTTCACGAAGATCGTCGAAACTGCAGGCTCCGAAGTTGGGAAAGACCCAATCTCAAGAATTGCTGCTTCCGTCGAACTTGTAAGATCAGCTCCGTTACCGATCACCAAGTGAATTGGTCCCGAGAACCCAGTGGTGGTGATATCAGCTCCATTGTTGGAGAAGTTATATACCCCGCTGAAGATCGTCTGGGTGCCAACTGTTCCAGTTGCTCCATCGAACACGCTGAAAGCAGCGGCAAGGTCTGCCCCGGAGGACAGCGTTGCGAGCTGGGCAACATCGAAGGTGCCGATGGCAGCAAATCCGCCTTCAACCGCTGCTCCGCTGTTGTCTACTACGGACTGGGTGTTAACCGGCCCCTGGTTGTTAGTCACCGTGATGCTGGCTCCGAAAGCGGAGACCGACATTGCGGCGAGGGTAGCTACTACGTGCTTCAATTTCATGTGGGTAGTAATAATGAGTTTGTTAATGAGAGAGACTCACGGGAGCAGGGAGACTTGGCCTCGACTGCTCTCGCAAAAGATTTCCTAGAGNTCCGCGTAGAAGGCTGGAGGAGTGACGGTCGCATTGAAGGCGGCGCCGGTTCCGTTCTGGCTGATGATGATGCCGGAGGTCAGCTCAACATCGCCTGCTGCTTCGAAAGTAGCAGAGTTCAGCCAACCGTCAAACCCGGCGAGGGTTGAGAAGAAGTACTGGTCGTAGCCACTTGCGTCAGCCTTGGGAAGATACACGGTATCAGCTTCGGACGGGTCAGCATTTGCAGAAGCACTAACACTGTCAGCCAGCCCGCTGTTGCCGAGAGTGNCTCCGACAGGGTAAGCAGTGCCGAGGTAAGTGAACGCGTCACTCACTGGAAGGTTTGTGCTGGTGGTCTTCACCATGCCGGTCACCACGAGCGAAATGTCATCGGCGCCCTTCTCGTTGACGATCAGACCGTCAACATAGTTNAGAGGCAGGTCGGTGGCATCCGCGAATGTTCCTGCATCAAGCCAGCCGTCGAAACCAGCGAGGGTGGAATAAAACACCTGAGTGAATCCGCTCCCATTAGGAATGTAGATGACACTAGCCTCGGAGGGGTCTGCGTTCGCAGAGGAGGTAAGTCCAGCAGAGTTGTCCGCACCAAACACGTCACCGATCGTCTTGGCAGCACGGATGGTGTAGTCGGATGCATCAGCTGCTTCGACACCAGCAAGGCCGGTGAGGTCGCTTCCGCTCCAGGCGTCAACCTCGATCACGGTTCCGGAATCGGTGATCTCAACCAGGTAGCGCTTACCGTCAGTGAGGATGTCCGTAAAGTTTACGTCGTTATCNGTGAGACTGTCGCCTGTGTTGGCGTCAAATGTTCCAGATACTACCTGTGGCTCGTGAAGACGAAGGCCAAGGACGTTGAATTTGCCCGCGTTGATGGTGAGCGTTTCGTAACCGCCTGCGCCTGATACTGCCGACTGTGAGAAGGCTGAACCAGCGAGGAAGCTAAGTGAACCGGCAACCAGTGCCGCTTTTTTTAGTGTCGTTGCTTTCATGACTAATAGGTGACTCTATTGCAGAGGTCGTTTTTGTTTTTTTGGGTGTTGTTCTCAGTTTCCGCAGGCAATCCACCTGCAAANTACCTACCGGAAGCCCCTCCGGTCAATTTTTTTCTAAGTTTGCCCTGAAAAAACAACTTAAGGAAAACTAAGGAGCGATGGATGCGGTAAAGCCCTGCAAATTAGGGGCTTACAGGACAACTTCTACGCCAAAAAAAAAGAAATCAAATACCCCAAACGATGCGATGGCAAATATGTCACCCTCTGCGGGCCGGGCGCGGCACCAGTTTGAGGGATTTGGAGCCATCAGGGGGGCCTTATTGCTCATTTCTGCGATGGCTACCAGCAGCTGATATCCGTAAACATTTGTAGACGCTCCTCAATCTCAAGGGAGGAAAGGTCCTCGATCCTTCGGGTCGAAAAAGCCTCGCAGGTAAATGAGGCCATGACGGTCCCACGGACGATCGCGTTGCGAATATGCTCGAACTGGTAATCGGTGTTGCCAAGGGAAGCGAGGTATCCCGCCATCGCTCCCAGAAAGGTGTCTCCTGCCCCTGTCGGGTCCGCAACCTCTCGGAGGGGAAATGCGCCACACCGGAAGATGCCATGATTAATCTCGGGCGGGCCGAAGAGAATCGCTCCGAACTCTCCCAGCTTAATGATCACATGAGCTGGCCCCTTACTCCGAAGCAGTGCCCCTGCTTC
The DNA here is from genome assembly GCA_002709915.1 of Roseibacillus sp. GTDB lineage: Bacteria > Verrucomicrobiota > Verrucomicrobiia > Verrucomicrobiales > Akkermansiaceae > Roseibacillus_B. The sequence goes on from PARF01000027.1 coordinate 9,076, forward strand.
TACGAGGTTTGAAGTCCCTGCATATTCACGAGCCTCAGTTTCATTGATTACGAGGAGGTCGATCCTCCCGAGGACTTTCTCAAGCTCCTCCCTTGCGATCCCAATCCAGAGATCCATGGTGTCGGCGAGAACAAAACGGTCGTCACCAACGCACTGGTCGAGCATCTCCAGTTGGTTCTTTGGAGCCATGTTGGCAAGCACGACGACAGGAGAGTTCGCAATGGCAACAGGCAGCTCAACCTCCCAGCTCTCAAGAACATTGACCGCCACGTTGTGCGTTGTGCGGTCGTTCATGTTCTGGTGATACTCNCCACTCCAGCTGAAGGAGGCTCCCTCNGANCGCTCTACNGCANCAAGAGTCACTCCGTGCCGCTCNAGCATGGCGAGNTGCTCNGGGGGNTANTCGTTNCCNATCACNCCNACNAGGTGGACNGGNTTCGTAAAATANCTCGCCGCCAANGAGGCATANGANGCCGANCCNCCCAGAAGNTTNGTCGCTTCATCAGAGGGAGTCTTGACATTATCGATCGCAATGGAGCCACCAACGAGAAGAGGGAGCGGATTGGACATGCCCGCGAAGTTCGAGCCCATCAGAACTAAGTTTCAAGCCCTATATTCGGCGCCCTCCCCAATCACCTGTCCGCCAAGGACTTCTCGGACCTGCCGGCAAGCCCCCTCAATGTCTTCTGCCTGCAGGAGACCGGAAACAATTACAACCCGGCTTGCCCCGGCATCCAGCACCTGCCTGAGGTTTTCCGTTTTGATGCCCCCTATACAGAACACAGGTATTTCCGCTCCAACTGTTCTCTCAACTTCTTCGACATGCCCGAGGCCGATTCCTGGACGCCCTTCCTTTGTCGGTGTCGGGAAAAGAGGCCCGAATCCAATGTAGGAAGCACCCTCCTTAAGTGCCTCGCGCGCCTGTGTCGGAGTATGAGTAGACCGGCCCACTAATGCGCCAGCCGGCAAGGCCGCACGGGCATCACTGATTTCTCCGTCCTCCTGTCCAAGGTGAACGCCGTCGGCTCCAACCTCCCGGGCGATCTCGACGAAGTCGTTTACGATGAATGGAACCTTTCTGGCCCGACACAATGGAACGAGCTCGCGCGCGATCTGAGCGATTCCTGTGGTCTTGTGCTCCTTGGCGCGGAGCTGAAGGAAATCTACCCCACCTTCAAGCAGCGCCAGGGTCGCTCCAACGCATTCGTCGATCGAAAGATAGCCCAGATCCACGATTCCATAGAGCCGGGAAGTTTCGATGCTCAGCTGACGAGCAACCGTCATTCCGCAGAGGCCACGGACTCACGCTCCTTCAGGTAGCGCTCGACCCAGCCAATGTCGTAACGTCCCTCAATGAAATCAGGATGATCAACGATCACCTGCTGGAAGGGAATCGTAGTTTTAATGCCGCGAATCATGAACTCCGAAAGGGCTCGGCGCATTCTTGCAATGGCGACATCACGTCGAGCCCCCGTCACAATGAGCTTCGCGATCATGGAATCATAATGAGGAGGAACCGTGTATCCCGCGTAGACGTGGGTGTCGACTCGAACACCCTTGCCGCCAGGGGCATACCACATGGAGATGTGTCCCGGACTTGGTGCAAAGTTGTTGTATGGATCCTCTGCGTTAATCCTGCACTCGATACTGTGCCCGCGCGGTGTCCCCTCGCATACGTGAGAGGAGAGAGGCTCTCCTGCTGCTACGCGGATCTGCTCCTTGATGAGCTCGCACCCCATGACCTCCTCGGTAATCGGGTGCTCCACCTGAATCCGGGTATTCATTTCCATGAAGTAGAAATTGTCCCCGCTTTCATCGACAAGATATTCGATCGTCCCGGCATTTTCGTAACCGATATTTTCTACGAGCTCGACCGAGGCCTGCCCCATCCTTTCGCGAAGTTCCGGGGTAAGTAGCGGACTGGGGCACTCCTCGATGATCTTCTGGTTGCGGCGCTGCATGGAGCAGTCACGCTCCCCGAGGTGCACCACCTTGCCATGCGAATCCGCCATGATCTGGAACTCTATGTGATGCGGATTGAGCACGAGTTTCTCGAGGTAACAGTCTCCATTCCCAAACACCGCATTCGCCTCATTGCTGGCAGCCCTGAACTGATCGAGAAACTCCTCCTCGTGAAGGGCGGCTCGCATTCCCTTGCCACCGCCGCCCGCGGTCGCCTTGATCATGACTGGAAATCCGATCTGGCGGGCCGCCTCCATGGCCTCCTCCTCGCTCTCCATGACTCCGTCGGTTCCGGGAGTAACAGGCACTCCATACTTTGTGGCCGTGGCACGAGCTGTATTCTTATCCCCCATCGCCCGGATCAGGTCCGCTGAGGGCCCGATGAACTTGATTTTACAGCTATCACAGATTTCCGCGAACCGGGGGTTCTCCGAGAGAAACCCATATCCTGGATGAATGGCCTCTGCCTCGGTAACCTCTGCCGCAGCGATGATACGGTCGGGTTTCAGGTAGCTGTCCTTACTCGGACCGGGGCCGATGCAAACGGCCTCGTCAGCCAATTGCACGTGGAGAGAATCCACATCGGCTTCGGAGTAGACCGCAACCGATGCGACATCAAGCTCACGGCATGCCCGGATGATTCGCAAAGCGATCTCACCACGGTTAGCTACAAGGACTTTGGAAAACATCGCGGGGGAATGGGGAAAGAGGCAAAATCTGCACACACAGTGCAGGTCAGATCAGGTCACGCGGAAAAGTGTATCCCCGTACTGAACCGAGCTGCTGTCTTCGACACAGATCTCCGACACCGTGCCGCTCACCTCGGACTTGATCTCGTTCATGACTTTCATGGCTTCGATGATACAGACCGTCTGCCCCTCACTGATCCGGTCACCAACTTGGACAAAGTCGTCCGCATCCGGCGCTGGCTTCCGATAGAAGGTTCCAACCATCGGAGACTCAACGACCTTTCCCGGCATGGCGGCTGCCTCCTCCTCGCTAGCCGCCGCCGGAGCTACCGCAACGGGAGCCGGGGCCGCTACTGGGGCACCGGGGGCTAACGCCAATCCTCCCAGCGCCTCGCGAAGGGCCTCGGGATCGGGAGCTTTTTTCAGCTTCACGTTGACGCCTTCCTGCTCCAAATGAAACAGACTGAGTCCGTGCTCTTCCATGAGCTCGACGATTTTTCGGATTTCCTCCAGGTCCACAGGATAAGCAGGTGATTTGCCAGTAGAGTCGGGGTCAGGGCTGGGCTGGTCAAGCGCCAAGGAAGCTACGATTCGGTATTGGGTATGGAGGTAGAAGCCCTTATTTTGCCTCTGTGAAGCCGATCCCACGCCCTGCGGAGCCCGGAGAGTTCCTCCCGGAGAATTATTTCCGCCGTCTCTCGCTCAGCGAGTTGTTCACACGAGAAGCTCCCCTCGAGGTCGATCTCGGTTCAGGAGACGGGAGTTTCGCCCTTGCGATGGCGCGCCAATTTCCTGACCGCAACTTTCTCGCCGTGGAGCGTCTTCTGGGACGAGTGCGCAAGACCTGCAAACGCGCAACAGAAGCCAGGCTCCCGAACCTCCGAGTGCTGCGACTTGAAGCACGCTACACGGTGGAGTGGCTTCTCCCGCACGCCTCAGTGAGCAGGCTCCACCTCCTCTTCCCCGATCCTTGGCCCAAGGTCAGACATCACCGGCGCCGCCTCATCAACGCAGAGTTCCTCGGAGCCCTTTCCAAAGTGCTCGTTCCAGCAGGAGATTTTCTCTTCAAAACTGATCACGAAGATTACTTCGAATGGGCAACCGACAAACTCTCACTCTCAAAATATTTCCAATCAATCGCGTGGGACGATCAATGTGGTGAGCTCTCACAATATCCACAAACCGATTTCGAGGCCCAGTGGTTGGCGGAGGGCCGCTCCGTTCATAAGCTCCGAGCACGAAACGTGAGCACCTGACACCCTATTTCCGAAGGATCAGCTTTTTGTCAGGCATCCGGATGCTTCGCAGCTCCAGCTCCTGCTCGGAGAGCTTGATTGTAACCGCCCCGGTTTCTCCCTGACGCCAAAGTTGAATACCGGACTGCTCTACCGTCTTTACCCAGCGCTCGGGCACTTTCTCTGCTGCTGGATATCGATCCTCCTCCGCTATAATTACGCTTGGATCAACGGCCTTCAGGAAACCCATTGTCCCGGTGTGGTCGGAGCGATGACGCCCCATCACCCAAAGATCACACCCCAGATCGCCACCACTTCGCAGAATCTCCTGCTCGGTATCAAATCCCGCGTCCCCAGTAATCAGAATTCGCCAGCCTCGCCAATGCAGGCGCATCACCATGCAGCGGTCATCTGCGCGGCTTCCGGTTTCTTCGCTCGCGACCCGCAAAATTTCTATTTCCGCTCCATCTCCCAGAGGATAGCGAGCACCCTGCTTCCCAAGATGAAGCTCACTCCCTTGCTCCCCGGCGCTAAGAATTAATTGTTTGAATGCGGGGCTACTGGCACTCGCGACGGGTAAGAGAATGCGTCTGGGGGAATAGCACTCAAGGGCAGACACCAGTCCCCCCGCATGACCTTTTTCCGGGTGGGTCAGAATCATCGACAGAGGAACTACGCCGGCCCTCTCCAGCGCGGGTTTTACCAATTTCCTGAACTGATCCGGTGCTCCGCCATCGATAAGAACTCCGTCACCCGCTTCTACGTAGATCGCTGCGTCACCATCCCGGAGATCGAAAATGAGTATATCCGCCGACCATCCTCCAGCCTTTTCCAGCTCAAAGTGGCTGCCTGGGAATGAGGCCACCTTTTCGGCTAAAGAGTAGGTCGTCTCAGCGAGAAAGGCATTTACCTGATTTGAACCAGCCTGGAGCGGTTCCCAGAACAGTCCCAAAAGGGACCCGGCGAAGGCGATCGATAGTATTACGAACACCAATGGCACTAGAATCACGCTGGCCACGACAGACGCAGGCGTAATGATCCCAAAGTGATACCAGATTAGAGGCATCGATCCGATCCAGGCCGATAACGAAACCACAAAAAGGCCCACAACGTATCTCCGCACCATGAGATTTCCCCTTTGCCACGAGGTGTGCAGCCGGGGTGGAACAAATGGGTCTCCTTCGCCAAGAGGCTGAAGCAACCTCGCAAGAGGTGGCGCGATCAGAATGATCATTCCCACCACGACGTAAGACAGCTGTAATCCAACCTGACCGAGCTGATACGAGTCGAGAAGGAGCACCGCAGGAAGACTGGCAAGCAAGCTATTCCCCAAGGAGGGTTTTCGCTTGATGAAGAACCCTGCAAGAAAAACCGAAGCCATGAACGCCGCGCGCAAGGCGGGGGGATTAAGGCCCGTCACAAGGGCATAAATCCAAATTATACCAACAACCACCAATAGCCCCCACCGCCGGGAGACTCGGCTTATCCGCACGAGAATCCATGCCAGGGCCCCTACCAGACCCACGTGAAGGCCACTTACCGCAAAGATGTGCATCGTCCCACTTTTCCGAAAGGCGTCGTAGTATTCGCCGCCCCCCGAGCGTTCACCAAGAACAAGCCCTCTTATGAGGGTGGCTCCAGCGCTCTCTTCCTGCAAACCGGCAACAATCCGCGAACGCAATTTCATTCTAAGGAGCCAAGCCATCCGGTGCAGGCTCAGTGAAAATTCCCAGCCGCTCAGCACTCGGTGCGATTCCAGCCGAATCTCCCCGCTCAATCCGTGACTTCGAAGCCACCTCCTCCGATCAAACTCTGCCGGGTTGCGTGGGGCAGCGGGAAAATACGTTCTCCCCTTAAGCAGTAGCTGATCCCCCGGGTTAGTGTCATCCGGCAAATCATCAACCGCTAGAAGGCAGCCACGCAGGCACTTGGGGTTGCCGTCGTTCTTTGTGACCCGCACCACCCCCCGTGGAAGAAAGGTGCTCCGATCGCGCAATCTGACAACCACAGCCTCTGTCTCAACGTCGGTCCGACCATTGGAATGAAACCAAGCCTCACCCTTGATCTGTGTTTCAATCCGTTCCTGATGAACGCCCCATAAAAGGATCCAGCCTCCCAATCCAGCTGCCAGCATCCAATTTCTTTTCCTCAGGAAAAAGAGGGCGCCCAGAACTACTACGACTCCCCACTGAAAACCCCATCCCCACTCTGCGCTCAGGACTCCCAGACAACTCCCGGTAGCCACCGGCGCAAGGGGCACAAGGGACAAACAACGAACCGCCCCTTTTTTCACGAAACGAACACCTTAAATCGCACCCAGTTCCCGAAGTCGGTGGGTGGCATTAGCAGAGTGCCGGGTCTCTGGGAAAAGCTCCACCACCTGTTGGAGGATACTCACCGTTTGCGGCGTATCGTCCTTCACCTCGTGAAAGAGCTCTGAAAGCCTGAACATGAAAAACGCCTTGTCATTAATCGCCCAATCGCGACTTTCCATCGCAGTTTGCAGGGTCTCGATAGAGGCGTCGGGGTCGTCGAGATTATCCTGTTGAATTTTGGCAATCTCCACCCACGGAAGCCGATTCTCCGGTTGTGCGATTGCCACCGCACGGTAGGCAGCAATTGCTCCTTCATATTCACCCTGAGCGTAAAACGCGCGAGCATCATGCATGGGGTCTTCTTCCACTTCCTCAGCAGACCCGTAAAACATATGGGTAAAGCGGTGGACGATATTGGGAAGAACGAAAACGCCAAAAACAACCGCAGCGTAGGCCGAGATCCCAAGGACGACCACGATCCCCACAAGAATCTTGGCTGCCATGGAAGCTCCCTTCGGCTTCCAATCAGCAATGGATTCCTCCCCCGTTAACTCATTAACGACAATGCGATCCTCTACCCGGGCAAGCTCCATTTCCTCTTCTGTCGGCACCGCCTGCTTAAGCGGGCCCATCCCAATTATAATCAAACCGCCCACACAAATGAGAGCGACGAGAACACAGAGATTAATTACAAGCTTGCGATCCATAAGTAGCGGTGCACTACGGAAAGACGGAAAGAAGGCGGGCTACTTGCCCGAAAATCGAAGATTTCGAGGGACGAAAAGCCACGGTCCCTACCGTGACTTCGCCCCGGGGTGGAGCAGTAACCATCAAGAGAAAGCGCTCTCTTTAACTACCGCCCGAATACGCTTACTTCTCGTTGGCGTAGTCTATCGTGGGAAGCTCCTTGAAATCTGGAAGCTTGCGCAGCGGCGGGGCAGGCGCTTCACCTGAGGAGCACCCACAGGAGCTCAGAGCAAGGGCAGTTGCGGCTATGCCAGCGAGGGCAAAAATCTGGATGAGTTGTTTCATAGTGAATACGTATTGTGTGGGCAGGCGGAACACTCGGGTGAGGCTCCCTTCTTCTCAAGGTAAAAATCAAGCCCGGGACCACAAATTGGCAGTCCCGGGCCTGATAGGAATGATCTTGCTACTTCCCAGGGATCACCATGGTAGGCGGTGGAGTCGGGGCAGGGGCGTGCTGGTGAGAAGCGCAGGAGGCGAGGGCTAATCCAGCCAAGGCGGCTAAGGCAGCAATAATTTTGGTGAGTTTCATGGTTAACGTAAGGTGTTGCCCCAGCATGTTCTGGGGTTCGGCACACGCTGCCCGATTATCAGCTGCTCTTAAAGATTATTTTGCCGGAGCCACGTAACTCGGGGGATCGACCATTGGCGCGCTCTGGGAACAGGAGGAGAAAAGGACAGCCCCCGTAACGGCTGATATGCTGGCGATTACCTTAAGGAATTTCATTATCTCGCTGGTTACAGTTAGGATTTTCGGCGTTTGAAGAGCCGGAGGCCTTGAAGCATAAGATTCGTCGCAGCGACCGCAAGGGTGAAAGCGTGCTCTCATGGCCTGAGATCGCAGCCCTTCTGTCCTCGGCACTACGGCTTCCAGCAGGAGAATTTTGATTCGAATGGGACGTTTGAGACTAGACTAACTGTTGCTTTCGCATCACACCCAGCGGGCCATGTCCGATTCCCCTCATGTTGCCATCGCCGGTGCTACGGGCGCCGTAGGAGAGGAAATGCTAAAGTGCCTCGAACAACGCAATTTTCCTGTAGGCGAAATTTCCCTTCTGGCCTCTGCCCGCTCAGTTGGCAGAAAAATTCTTTTCCGCGGACGCGAGTGCCTCGTTCAAGAGCTAGGGCATGATTCCTTCAAGGGTGTGGACATCGCCCTCTTCAGCGCCGGAGGCTCTCTCTCTCTGGAATATGGTCCCTCGGCCGCAAAAGCAGGCGCGGTAGTCATCGATAATTCCTCCGCGTTTCGAATGGACCCAGAGGTGCCTCTGGTTGTTCCCGAGGTCAATCCCGCCGCGGCCCAGAACCGCCCGAAAGGCATCATCGCCAATCCCAATTGCACGACCATTATTACGATGATGGGCCTCAACCCATTGCACCGGAAATTTGGACTGCGCTCCATCATTGCCTCTAGCTATCAGGCCGTCTCGGGAAGCGGCCAGGCCGGCATTGAGGAGCTTGACCTCCAGGTTAAGGCGCTCAGCGAGGGCCGAACCGACATCCCGCGAGAGGTCTACCCACAACAAATCGCCTTTAACGTCATCCCTCATGTCGACCAGTTTGCTGAAGGCGGCTACACACGGGAAGAACTGAAGATGGTCAATGAAAGCCGCAAAATTCTGGACTTGCCGGACCTGAAGGTCACTTGCACCTGCGTTCGTGTCCCGGTTTATCGTTCCCATGCCGTATCGGTAACCGCCCAGTTTGTAACGGCTCCAAGCGTTGAAGATGCGCGGCTCGCCTACCAAGGCTACTCCGGAATCCGAGTAGTGGATAATCCTTCTGATGCCCTCTATCCCACTCCCTTGGACACTACTGAAAAGGATGACTGCCTTGTGGGAAGAATTCGCGAGGATCTGGTTGTCGATAATGCCCTGGCCCTCTGGGTCGTTGGCGACCAGGTCAGGAAAGGAGCAGCCTTAAACGCAGTTCAAATCGCAGAATTAATCTGAACGTAACCTAAACAGAGGCACAGAGATTCCCCGTGATGCGATTGGGAGCTTGGGAAAAGCCCCTCGTTTAGCTATTTTCATATCAGTGTCCGATTTCAAGGCCTACCTCAAGGAGCGACAGAGTGCCGTTGATACAGCGCTGCGCCGACTTCTGCCTAAGCCCGGTGTCCGTCCTGCCACCGTTCACCGCGCAATGCGCCATCCCGTATTTGCTGGTGGCAAACGCCTGCGGCCCATCCTTTGTCTCGCCGCGGCAGAAACCTGCGGCGGTGTAATCGAAGAGGCGCTTGCCCCGGCCTGCGCCGTGGAATTGATCCATACCTATTCCCTTGTGCATGACGATCTTCCCTGCATGGATGACGACGATCTGCGCAGGGGCAAGCCCACGACTCATATCGCTTACGGAGAGGGAGTGGCGGTCCTCGCGGGCGATGCGATCCTGACCGAAGCCTTCGCGATCATCGCTCAGACTCCAGAGTGCAAAAGATACAGAACTCGCGACTACGTGACCGAGCTTGCGTTCTGCGCGGACTCCCGGCGTCTGATCGGAGGACAGATCATGGATCTGGAGGCCGAGGGCCAGAATCTTTCCAAGGCGCAACTCGTCAAGATTCATGAGGCCAAGACCGCAGCTCTTTTAACCTCCTCGCTAAGGCTTGGTGCAATGAGCGCCAACGCGACACCGCGGCAGTTAACCGCATTAACAGAATTCGGTAAGTCTCTCGGCCTTGCCTTTCAGGTCATTGACGACATTCTCGATGTCACTCAGTCGACTGCCACTCTTGGGAAAACTGCGGGAAAGGACGCTCAGGTGGCAAAGGCGACCTACCCGGGAATTCTGGGCCTCGAGAAGAGCAGAAAGGAAGCCCACCGACTCACAAGAAAAGCTCTGAGCGCACTGGAGGCGCTTGGGCCAAATGCTGCCCGCCTCGACGAGATCGCGCACTATCTTCTGGACCGAGATTTCTAACTGCACTTTTCGGGCAGCCTAAAACCGGAACGTCGCATCTGCCTTAAGAGTAAGATCTGATCGCTCCAATCCTAATCCGCGATCCTCCGCGAGCAGAGATTGATTAAGAACGAGGAAGATCGTCGAGCCCGGGCGATATTCCCAACGGATTCTTGAGTTGAATCCCACCTCCCGGGAGAGACTGTCGTATTGCACAAGACTGGACCAGCCCAGGTCCGGCGTGAAATTCCGGTTAACGCCAAGACTCCCTATGTGGGCATCGAATTCGCCTCCCCCTACATCCACCCGGTTGTATTGGTAGCTTCCCTTGATTCGAAAATGTCGATTCGGATTCCATTCTAGCTCTGCGGACGCCTTTGCCCGCCATCCATCGTAGAACTGCCCCGCTTCAACTGAAAACTCCCCCCATACCGGACGCGAGCTCGTCGTCTCGTATTCCAAGCGTGCCTTCGTCCATGAATAATGGCCAGCGGGCACTGTGACGCTCCCGATATCAAAGCCCTCCAAGGGACGGTCCACATCATGGGAAATCCGCAGGAACAATTCATCCGTACTGGCAAAGTCGATATTGAAGGGCACCACCCCGAATCGGGCCGAATCCAAACCTCCTGAGGTCAGGGAACTCACCTGGAAATCTGCCCCTCTCGCCAGCTGCCGATACCACCCCGATCCTCCCGGTCGATCCTTTCGGCGCAGCAGACCCGAGACGGTGCGCACCCCTTTGCGCCGCACGTAGCCGAGCGCTGGATTGAAATTGGGACCGATCTCCATGTAACTCAAGGTCCCGTCCCACCGATCGTTGGGGTATGACAACTGAGCCCCGAAGGCATAATCCGTCCCATGCCCACCGCCAGCCGCCTCCGCGTAGTTTCCAAGGGCATAAAAATTCGCCTCGAGAATCTTATCC
>PARF01000028.1 GCA_002709915.1 Roseibacillus sp.
TCTTAGCAGCCTTCTTAGCGGGCTTCTTAGCAGCCTTCTTAGCGGGCTTCTTAGCAGCCTTCTTAGCGGGCTTCTTAGCAGCCTTCTTAGCGGGCTTCTTAGCAGCCTTCTTAGCAGGTTTACGCTTTGCAGCAGGTTTCCGCTTTGCAGCGGGTTTCTTTTTTGTGGTCTTCTTCTTTGCAGCCATGGCTCTTTGCTGTTTGAGTTTTTGCTCAACGGCGGTTCTCTCGTCTGGAGCTAACGCTTCATTAGAGAGTAAGTGGAGAATAGCGCGACCTGCACTGCCTCCGAAAGCGTTTAAGAGAAAATCTTTTACCAGTGGAGAGACGATACTTTCTTGACTTTTAGTTGCTTTGTAGATGTACACTCGCCCTTTGCGCGCGTGTTTCACGAGTTCCTTTCGCTCGAGGCCTTGCATCACTGAGAGCACGGTAGTGTAAGCGCGCGGCTTTTTATCGGGGAGGTGATTACGGATCACAGCGACCGTTGACGAACCCAGAGAGTATAAAACTGAGAGTACTTGCAGCTCGAGGTTAGATGGGCGAGATGGATTTAGCATGGGGGCATATTGCGTCTGGAGCCCCGCGATGGCAGGAATATTCACCCCGGATTAAGCGGAGTGAATCGGGAGAGAAACCTCGATGAATACTATTTTTTAGGTTTTTCTGCCCTCCAGCAGAAATCCAGAGCATTCTTTTCGCAAGGTGTTCGGAATTCTTTGCGCGAAGCCGAGGGATCTAATCGTCTCGGAAAGATAAGTAGGATCCTTTCTGCAAGGAGTCAGGGAGTTGGTCTGACCCGTGGGCGTTCTAATTTTGAATCGATCTTCTTCAGAGTAGACCAGAGAAGCTGTTCCGATGGGTGACCGCTGAACAAAACGGACCCATCTCGTTGTAAAATGGTGATGGTTGGAAGCTCTAGCACGCGCAATTTCCGTGCAAGGGATTGCTTGGAGTTATCCACAATCCAATCACCTGTTTTTTGTGGCACGAGCTTGGCACAAAACTTTCGNGCTTCGACCACCGCTTCATTGTCAGGCTCAATGAGGATTGAAGTGACCGGAATTTTGTGGGCCTCCAGTGTTTCAACCATCGCAAGAAAGTCGGGGAGATAGGCCTCCGACTCAGTGCTCCATGGTGACCAGAAATGCATCACCAGATAATCTCTATCTCTTATCAAACTGTTCAGAACCACTTTTTTTTCATCAGCCTGCCTCACGTAGGATTGGCCAAGATTTACTTGGATTCCAGCAAGAGCCTGCTCGCGGCGCAGTCTGTCAATATGCGGTGCAAAAGCCGTTGCTTGTCGCGGACTCAACCAGAAGGCTTCCTTAATGTGATTTTCGAATCCGGTAAGNTTCCCTTTTTGCAGAGCTTCAAGAGCAAAGCAGTATTCGATGATTGAATAGAACTCTTCCGGAACACTGAAGATGACAGAGTCGTCTATCCTGAAGGATTTTTTTTGGGCTTCGAGCACAGGACCGAGAGCTGCCACTGCTGCAAAGTCTTCCTGATCGACGAGGAATAGAAAGCGGGCCTCCAGAGTGACCTGCCTTGCAACGCCNCCCGCTTCTGCGGNTTCGATAGCATCATTCAGTTGGCTCTCATTATCCGCTTCGAAAAGACTTTGAATGAGAACTTCCTTACTCTCTCGTCCACGCTTTTCCTGGGTGGATCCGGGCAGCGACAGGGAAAATAGAAACAGTACGAATAAAGAAGTTCGTACTAAGGTGGAGAGGCGCTGGATCAATTGTTATTTGGAATCTGAAGAGTCTGCCCCGTTTGGATGTTGGTTCCCGAGATGCCGTTGGCGGCTTGGATAGCCTCCACGGTTGTATTGTATCTCTTTGCTAACCCCCAGAGCGAGTCACCCCTGGCCACGTTGTGAGGTATGGTGTTCGCTACCGGAACTCCCTCTGGTAAGGAAGGGATAGGCGCCGGGCTCCCTCCGGGAAGAGGTGGAATTGGAACAGGTGCCGGAGGGCTATTCAGAACTGTAGGCAGCGGCTGATAAGGAGCCCCTTCAGGTCCTGCACCAGGAACTCCGAAATCATCGATCTGACCGTAAGGGGATTGGCTGGTCGCCTGCGCGGCCTTCAACTTCTTGTATTCAGCGTAATCAGGGTCGAGTGCCGAACAGGAAACAAATACGGCCGATAGTCCAATAGCTGAGTAGTGAGTCATCCTCATGNCGCGAAGAATAATCTATTACTTCGGAAATATGAAATATATTTTGCCGCTTTTCCAGCACATGGAATCCATAGGAGGACGGAAGCGGTTTATTTTCCGATTTTGAAGAAGCGATCCACTGTAGATTCGGTGTGAGCGCAGAATTCTTCCAGTCGTTCCGAGCGCGCCAGTGCGATGCTTTCAGCGATATACTGGGTATAGGCGGGCTCACAGCGTTTCCCTCGATGAGGCACTGGAGCAAGATAGGGAGAATCAGTTTCTACCATGATTCTTCCGGCTGGGATCCTGCTGGCTGCGTCGACGACTCCGGCTGCATTCTTGAAGGTGGCAATACCCGTGAACGAAACCAGCCCCCCCAACTCCAGAACGCGTTCAGCCTGTGAATAGGGTCCCGGGAAGCAGTGGAAGACAGCTTGCAGGTCGTTTGCGAATGGTTTGTAGATAGCGAGGGCATCGCGGAAGGAGGCATCTCCTTTGCGGTCACGAGTATGAATGACGACATTCTGTCCCGTTTCTACAGCGAGCGCAAAGTGCTGTCTGAGGAAGGACCTCTGCCGCTGATGGTAGCGTTCCTCGGTCCAGCCCGTTGGAGCTGGGTGAAAATAATCGAGACCGGTTTCTCCGATTGCGGCGACACGATGATGAGTGGCGAATTCCTGAAGGGTTTCGAGATAGTCATCGGGGGTCTCGTGTACGTCACAGGGATGAATCCCGACACAAGCGTAGACCTCAGGAAATTTTTCTGCGATAGACAGGTTACGGGGAATGTCCTGTAAGTTCGTCGCGAGGGTCATCATACGGGTCACCCCCGTGTCTCGGGCACGGTCGATGAGCAGGCCAAGCTCGTCCTCTGAAAACTTGTGGGAACCAAGGTGGCAATGGCTGTCGGTGAGCATCAGAACTTGGAGACCGGAGCAACCGGCTTATTCCTGCAGGATGGTTTCTCCTCGGTAGAGACAGGCGTAGGGAATGAAGACGACGGCGGTTATAAACATCAGGATGGTGAAGAACCAGTAGTAGGTAGCGCCTTCCAGTCGTTCGCCACCTCCAGCGAAGAAGGTCCTCCTGAATTCTCCGGAATCCTCCTGATCTGTCTCGTCCTGATAGCCAATCTCCTCCTTGCGGCGCTCCAGCCAAGTACGGTCGGGACGAAGGGATTCGGTCCATGACTTGGTGGGTTTTTTCTTTTTTTCGCCCAGGGAAATACGGATCCCGACGTCCCATTGCGTCTGGGCCTCCTCGTCCGGTCCATCGCTGGTGATGCGTGCAGTCTGGCTGTTTTCCAACTGGTAGTGGAAGGGGCGGCCCCATTGGTCCTTCAGTTCACTGAGTTCCTCTGCGCCCATGTCCGGCCGAGGCAACTTGGACCCATTAGATCGGACCCAGGTCTCTATCCTTGAGGCTGCGGCTTCCAGAGATTCCCGGCCGGGCACCTCGACTTTCGTCTGGCCTCCGAACTTGAGAGAGTAAACGAGATCGTCGTCTGTCCCCAAGGCGCCATCAGAGCCGGGATGGGTGTGGGTAGCGATGGATTTGTGGTCCTTACCCGCTGCGATTTCCAATTTTTTCTGTGCGGCCTTACCGGGCTCCGGAATCTGGATGTAACTATTTACCCCGGCGGTGAAGAGGTTTCCAAGCGCCACCGCAGCAAGGAAAAGGCCAAGGATCATGGACTTCATCGTGCGGGGAGCCTGAGTGTAAGCGAATTCAAGGGCTACGATGGAGACAAGGATCTCTGCCGCTGTCAGCAGAAGATAGGCCAGCATTTGCCACCCGATATTTGGGCGCTGGCCGGCATCGATCCACTCTTGGATAGTCGAGCTGAGGATAAAAGCAGCACCCATCAGAAAGAGCCCAGCACCTATTTTACGCAGCGGAGTCAGCTTAATTACTTTGCCTACNCTGGGGTAGACAATGAAGGTGAAGAGGGGGATAAGAGTGAGAATGAGAACCGGNTTGACCGCCTGAATCTGGGATTCCAGCCATTCTACCCCGAGGAAGTTCCGGTCCATCTCCCGGGCTTGGAATACCCAACGGGAAGCGGTCTGATCGAAGAGGGCCCAGAACATGGCAACAAAGAGGAACAGGACCGAGAGCTTTGCCATGGCCTTGAGTCCCACCGGGCTGAAGGTCTCCCTCAGGAATGCCTTGCCTCCGGGTGGCACGTGGATGAATCGATCGCGTCCCATCCANAATACGACAGTCGCGAGAACCATGAGCACCCCGGGGACACCGAAGGCAAGGTGCGGGCCATACCATTCCAGTAACCACGGAGTCAGCATCGTGGAAAGGAAGGCGCCAAGGTTAATGGACCAGTAAAAGTAGTTGAAAACCCTGGTTACCAGATGGCTGTTGGATTTTCCGAACTGGTCTCCGACATGAGCCGAGACGCAGGGCTTGATTCCACCTGAGCCAAGCGAAATCAGGACAAGTCCGGCAACAAACCAGATAGCGGCATCCCCCTGGATTCCCATCAGTGCGAGTGCGGCGTGGCCTGCGCAGTAGACAATGGAGAGACGAATAATGGTTTTATACTTCCCGAAGACTGCGTCTGAGATGAAGGCTCCGAGCAGAGGAGTGATATAAACTGCAAAAGTGAAGAGGTGTACCTTCTCAGTAGCTGAGGCCTCGCCCATCGCCTGGCCCGGGGTATCATTCATGAGCCAGAGATACTTCGTCATAAAGACCGCCAGAATGGTCTTCATTCCATAGAAGCTGAATCTCTCGGCGGCTTCGTTGCCGATTATATATGGGATGCCTGAGGGCATCCCGGTCAGTTGAGGATCCGGAGAGCTGCGGTATTTCGACATGAGGGATTCTACAAGAAGTGAGAGATGCACAGTTCACCGGACTCGAGGTCCGGGTGCAATCGGAATTGGGGCGACGGAGGAATTCGACGGGCNAGGGTTTACCAGCGAATGGCAGCAGCTGCCCAGGTAAGGCCTGCGCCGAAGGCCACGAGGACAATATGGTCGCCGCGGCCAAACTTATCTGCGCGGTGAGCCTCATCCAGAGCGATGGCACAGGCTGCGGCAGAGGTATTCCCGTACTTGTGAAGGTTCACAAAGACGCGTTCTTGGGGAATTTCGATTCGCTTGGTGATGGCCTCGATAATCCGGAGGTTCGCCTGATGGGGGATGAGAAGCTTGATGTCCTCCGGTTTGAGCCCGGAGCGTTCGATAACTGAGTTGGCTGAGTCCCGCATACGCGTAACGGCCTGCTTGAAGACATCACCCCCAACCATGGCGAGGGTGGCGAGGCGTTGATCGGCATTTTCGATGGTAATGGGGCAGGCGGACCCTCCACCGGGGATGTTGAGAAGATCGGTCTGACCTCCATCAGTCCCGATGTCCGTGGCCAGGATCTTACCCTCTCCTTCTTCCGCCCGCTTTAGAATTGCGGCTCCGGCACCGTCTCCGAAGAGAACGCAGGTCGAGCGGTCATCCCAGTTCACAAAGGCGGAGAGTTTCTCGGCTCCGAGGATGAGCGCGTTCTCGAAGGCCCCATCTGAGATCAGTCGCTCGGCAAGCTTCATGGCATAGAGGAAGCCCGAGCACGCGGCCGAGATGTCAAATGCGACAGCCCGATGTGCCCCGAGATCATGTTGTAGGTAGCAGGCCGTGGCCGGGGTGAGGGTATTGGGTGTGATGGTCGCCACGATTATGAGCTGGAGCTCGGAAGCATCCATCTCTGCCTGCTCAAGGGCCTTTCTCGAAGCCTTGGCCGCCATGTGTGACGTGAATTCGTCCTCGGCCGCGATGCGGCGTTCCTTTATTCCGGTCCGGGTGGTGATCCACTCATCAGAGGTCTCAACCATGATTTCGAGGTCGGCATTGGTCAGAACCCTCTCGGGGACATAACTCCCTGTACCTGCAATCGCTACCGGGAGTTGCGATACCGTTCCGCTCATCAACGTGGAGTGAATGCCAGCTTTGGTAATCGAGCAAGCCTCGCCTTACGTAAAATGTGACAGATGCGCCCGTCTGGCAGCACAGCGGGACTGACGGGCTCAGCCAACGGCTTTCATGGCCTTGACAATGTGCGGATTGACATCCTGGCTGATGGCCTCTGTTGCGACCCTTATAGCATTTTGAATAGCCAGAGCAGACGAGGAGCCGTGAGCGATGATGCAGACTCCGTTGACACCAAGTAGCGGGCTTCCTCCATAGGACTCGTAATTGAAGCGGTCCTTAATGTCACGAAAAGCTCCCTTGGCCAGCAGGGCCCCGGCCTGTCGGACCGGATTTGCATTGAGACCCTCACGAAGCCACTTGGACATGGCCTTCCCGGTAGCTCCGCAGGTTTTCAGAACGACGTTTCCCACGAAGCCATCACAAAGGCAGACATCAAGCTTGGTCATAAAGAGGTCGTATCCCTCAACGTTACCAGACCAGCTGAAAGGAGCGTGGCCGGAGTCCACATGCTTTCGAATCAGGGCGGAGGTTTCCTTTGTGAAGTCGGTTCCCTTTTTCTCTTCCGCTCCGTTGGACATGATTCCTACAATAGGAGTCTCGATTTGCAACACGTGCTGGGCGTAAACGCTACCCATGATCGCATAGCCGAGTAGATGACTCGGTTTTGCGCCCGGATTAGCTCCAGCATCAAGAAGGTTACATTGTCCAAACTCATTGGGGAGAGGTGAAGCGATTCCAGCACGTTCCACTCCTTCGAGATGGCGGAGCTTCAGCGTAGATGCTGCTACCGCCGCGCCGGTATTTCCGGCACTGACAACTGCGTCGGCCTGCCCTTCTTTTACCAGTTCTGTTGCAACTGAGATCGAGGACTGCTTTTTCCGCCTGACTGCATCAACTGCGGATTCGGACATTTCCACGACTTCGGGCGCGTGGACGATCTCGAGTCTCGGATCGATCAGATTTTGATCACGGCAACCTTGCTGCAGAGTTTTCTCGTCTCCGACGAGAAAGAGTTTCTCAATGGCGGGGTAGAGAGCGAGAGCATCCCGTGCACCACCTACGGTTACACCGGGGGCCCGATCCCCTCCCATGGCATCGAGAGCGATTTTCATGAGATAGCCCGGTGGGCCAAAATTCCGATGGAAGAGTTGAGGCTCCGGAGGAGCCACCATTGAGGTTACATCACGTCAACGTCAAGAATCTGGCGCTCGCGGTAAAACCCGCAGGACGGGCAGGCGATATGACCCGGCACGCGACTGCCACATTCGGAGCAGGTTTGCAGCAAAGGCTTCTTCCAGCGATTGGCACCCCTGCGCATGCGCTGTTTCATTTTTGACGTTCTGCGTTTTGGCACGGCCATGACGATCTGGGCAGTTAGGGTTACTTATCGGAGTTTTCCAGCTCGTCGAGGGCAGCCCATCGACTGTCTCCCTCCGCGGCGGGCGGGTCATCTACATCATCCGTGGTGGCCTTGTCCACCGCTAAATAGCGAGGGTTGATTTCACACTTTACCGGCTCATCTCCCTCATCACACCTCGGATAGGCCGGAAAATTCAGGAGAATCTCTTCTCGGAGGGCTTCAGTGGCGTCGATTTCGCCCCGAGTCCCTATTTCGAGGGCAATCGTAGTCTCAGGAAGGTCGATTGTCTTTTTAAAGGCCGTGAGGGTGCGCACGCACAGGAACTCAAAAGGGGCTCTGAGATTCCCTTGGAGCAGAAGTTCATCGCCAAATCGTTGGACTTGGAGACTGAAAAAAAGGGGTCCGAGCGGCTTGGCGTCATTTTCCGGGAGATCAAAAATAGCCGAGGAGAGCTCGTCCTCAAGAAGCTGGCCATCCTCGGGTAGGAGAGCGAGATCAATGACGAGCCGTTCCATGGCATTAATGTAGATTGAATATTGAGATTGGACGATTGAAATAAGAGCCGTGGAGCGCATTCCCCCCCATGTCCTGCTAGGAGCTTACTCTGAAGGGGTATTCCCGATGTCCGAAGACGGGGAAATTCTTTGGTTTTCTCCCCGGAAACGGGGCCTGATCCCACTTGATGAGAGATTTCACATTCCTCATGGTTTAAAGCGAGTGCTCAGGAAACAGCCCTTTGAAGTCAGATGGAACTCTGCATTCCGGGAGGTGATTGAAGCATGTGGGGAGAGAAAAGAGACATGGATAGATGAAGCAATTATCGAGAGCTATGTCCAACTACACGAGGAAGGTGTCGCTCATTCGGTTGAATGTTGGGATGCCGATGGGCTGCAGGGTGGGCTCTACGGTGTTTCTCTCGGTCGGGCTTTTTTCGGCGAATCCATGTTTTCGAGAAAAACGGATGCCAGTAAGATCGCCCTTGTCCATCTGGTTGAGTGGCTCCGCGAGGAGCGGTATCTCGTATTGGATACCCAGTGGATGACCGATCATTTGCGTCAGTTTGGCGGCGAGGAGATCTCACGTGAGGAATACGTCATGATACTCCACGAGGCGCTTGAAGGAATTTACGAAGATCCGTCGTAGTGGAGAAAATCGAGGCAGCGGTCCGGTTGAGATCCTCGATGGCGCTGAAACCCCATTCGACTAGAACGGGGTGCATTCCAGCAGCCTCTGCTGTTTCGAAGTCGACGGTTGAGTCTCCGACGAATGCAATCTCCGAGGCCGGGATCTTCATAGCGCGTGCGATGGAGAGAGCTCCGGTGGGATCAGGCTTGATGGGAACAGATTTCTGCTGACCGAGGATCGTTGTCCAAGGCACCCACGAAAACATCCGGGTCATTATTTCCATAGTGTATCGATGCGGTTTGTTTGAGCAGACTGCCAGAGGCATCTCATCGAGATGTAAATTCTCCAGTAACTTCCGTATTCCTGGATACAGGTGTGTCCCTGAGATTAGAGACTCCGAGTAACAGGAGAGAAAACTCTCGTGAACCTCATCGACCAGAGAGTCGACAGGCTCTCCCCCGATACCCCGATATACCAGCATCCGGCTTCCGTTGCCTATGAAGTGCTCTACCAAGTCAGGTGGATGAGTCGACAGGTTATGGTGTGCGAGAGCATTGTTCAGCGCTTCGGCAATACCGGGCAGAGAATTAACGAGAGTCCCGTCTAAATCAAAGATGGCAGCCTGCATCAGAAGCTAGAATATGGTGGGCCCCTATTGAGAAAGCAGTGCCACAAGTGCTTCGTCACTGAAAGCGGCAGGATCCTCAGCTGCCTGCGAAAGCATTTCTTCATCGAGAAGAGTGTCGAGGTGAGGTCCGCCGATTTCCTCTTGGAGAGGTAATGGATCAACGCCTGCGATTCCTGTAGAAGATTTATCGCTGCTGAAAGTAAGGAGGAGGGCGGCAACCAGAGAAGCCATTGACCCTGCGAGGAGAGGTCCAAGAATCGCCGGGCGCTTCCACCACAAATGTTTCGGCTCATTGGCAAGACGGACTTCACGCATCACGTTCGAGACGAACTGTGGGTCGATCTCTGCCGTCTTGGTCCTATCCAGCAGGTCCCAGACGGGATCATTTTCCCATGAGCTGTTTTCCTCCCGGGGCTTCATTGACATTACTATAGTGCATTCAACTCTCTCTGGTGGGTAAAGTTGCGAGCTTTTGAGGGGAATTCTGTAAAAAAGTGCATCTGGGGCCCGGGGAAAGGCTCCCTGATGGAGACTCAATCTACTTATAGTCTTTCGCCAGTTGATCGCGCACCGTGAGGAGGAGTTTTTTGGTTGCAAGAATGCCTTCCTCCTCACTGATTTTTCGACCTTCGTACTCAATGCCAACATGGCCCCGGTAGCCTGCGTCGAGCACGATTCGCAGCGCCTTCATGTAGTCGGTCCTGGTCTCGTTCCCCTCCGCATCGAAGTCGTGACTCTTGGCACTGACACCCTTGGCGAAGGGCATGAGCTCCTCGATCCCCACATACCGGTCATACCCTCCAAAGTTACCGAAGTCGGGCAGGGATCCGCAATTTGGCAGACCAACGTCCTTGAGAACCTTGGAGAGCCACTTGCCGTTCGAGGAAAGGCCTCCGTGGTTTTCCACGATCACGTTGATGCCGTGGGTCTTTCCGAATTCGGAGAGTTCTCGCAGCCCTATGGTGGTATTTGCAGCTTTCTCCTCGTCGGATTTCCCAACTCCGTGGGCATTGACTCGAATGGAGTGACATCCAAGGAACTTAGCTGCTTCGACCCACTTCTTATGGTTATCGATCACTTTCTTGCGCCGGGAGTCTTCTGCTTCTCCCAGGTGGCCCTCTCCGTCAATCATGATGAGAAGGCTGCGTACTCCCACGTCGTCACAGCGGGTTTTCAATTCGGTGAGATATTTTTTATCCTTAGCCTTGTCCTTGAAGAATTGGTTCACGTATTCCACGGCGGTAATTCCAAATTTTTCCTTGGTGACCCGGGGAAATTCGAGGTTGGTCATTTTCTTACTTCGAAGGGTCCGGTGAAGAGACCACTCTGCGAGCGAGAGATCAAAGAGAGGTTTGGACTTCTTGTGATGGTCGGCAGATGTCAGCTGCGGAAGAAGGAGTGCTCCGCCGGTGAGAGCGCTGCGTTTCAGAAAAAGGCGTCTTGTATTCATGGAGAGAAACTAGGCTGAGAGGCTCTTTGTGGGGAAGCTCCAAGTTTCTTTATGGTCTAGGACGAAAAGGGGAGCCAAGGGCTTTTCGAGTCCGGAAGGGCAGGGGAATTGAGTCTGCTTTACTTAAATGGAATCAAGTTGCGGTTGAGAAAGAAGGGGAAAATAGGATACCGCTCATCCATGAGTATTACGACGAAGCGTGGTGACAACGGTGGAACAGATCTCATGTTTGGCAAACGAACCGCAAAGATAGGTAATCGTATTGAGGCCATCGGTTCGCTCGATGAGCTAAATGCGGCTCTCGGGTTGGTCAGGGTCGAGGCAAATGCTTCCCTGGGAAAATCGATCGATCTTCTACAGGGTTATCTAGTGGGCCTCATGGGGGAGCTCGCCGTTCTTTCAGAGGATTTAGAAAAGTATCGGTCATCTGGTCACCCTTCGATCACGGACGATGAGGTGAAACTGCTCGAGAATCTCGCGAGCGAGCTGGAGGAGAGCGGAATCGTATTTGATGGCTGGGCCCGCCCGGGGTCCAAAGGCAGCCGGACTGGCGCTCAGCTCGATTTTGCTCGAACCGTATGCCGGAGGGCTGAGCGTCGGGTTCTCGCCCTGTCGGAAGAACTCTCCAATACGAACATACTGCTATTTCTCAATCGTCTCTCAGACTTGCTCTGGCTTTATGCGCGTCATTGCGAAGCTGTTGAACAGACAGATTCTTGAAACCACAAATAGGAATTTTAAATTCTATGGAATCTTTTAACATCTTTGAGTGATGAAATTACCTCTTATTTTTCTGCTTATGGCTCTCGGAGCTTCACTGGCTTCTGCGGCTCCGAAGGTTCGCTGGCCGCGTGATGTTGTTGAATGGGAAAAACTCAAGGAGGCAAAGGAATTGGCGCAGAAGGACGAGAAGGGTTTCGCCTTTATTTTCATACCGACAGCGTGGGACACGAAAGACTCCGGCGTGGTCCGATCTGTCGATGCGACTAATGACGCTATTCGTGCGCTCAAGTCATTTTGCCTTCTGGTGAAGGGTAACTACCAGGAGGTAGTTGATGCTTCACGAGGAAAGGAAAATGACGTTCCCAAGGCCTTGATCACCGGCTTGAGTGGAGCGGGAAATTCCTATCCTCTTGTTGTGATTCTCGATGGGGAGATGAAGACGGTTCTCGGCAAAACCTCTGGTAACGATATCTATCAGAAGGGCAGTAAGGTATTTCGTGATGCCAAAAAAATGCATCGCGACCTTTTGAAGAAAAAGGCAGAGGAGAAATAAGACGCTTCTGAGGCGTTCAATGCGATGAGATCTAATGGTCCGGTTTTCCGCAGGCACTAGAACTACAGGATATCTCCGGGCTGGTAGGCAGCCGCTTCTGGATACCTCTCTTTGATGTCTGCAACGGCATCAACAAAGGCGTCTACCTGGAAAGTGGCGGCTCCGGTATTACCCTTGCCGGATTCGAACACCTTCTGGAGCTCATTGCGCGAGACAGGAATTCGATCATCAGCGGCAAGCCGGTCCAAGAGATCATTGTCGGTGATGGCTGCCTCCCGGAGATCTTGGGCTACAGCCAGCGCGTGTTCCTTGATCGCGGCATGGGCTGTTTCCCGGCCAGCTCCCGCCTTGACCGCAGCCATGAGGAAAGAGGTACTTAGTAGGAAAGGCATGTAACGTTCATTTTCCCTGCTGACGGTCCCGGGAAAGACCTGCATCTGGTTCAGGATGGTCAGAAAGGTTTCAAGCAGGCCGTCTGCAGCGAAGAATGCATCCGGAAGCATGACCCGGCGCACAACTGAGCAGGACACATCGCCCTCGTTCCACTGTGCTCCACTCAGCCCCGCTCCCATAGCAAGATAGCCTTTCAAGATTACGTGAAAGCCATTGACCCTTTCGCATGATCTTGCGTTCATTTTATGAGGCATCGCACTTGATCCAGTCTGCCCCTTGGCGAATCCCTCCGAAGCCAGCTCATGCCCTGCCATCAGGCGCAGGGTAGTGCACATCGAAGAAGGGGCTGCGGTGAGGTCGGTTAGAATCGATACGGTTCGCATGTCCATCGATCTGGGGTAGACCTGACCTACGCAGACCCAGTCACCTGGTAATCCGAGGTGCAGCGCTACCTTCTGCTCCAGTTCCTTAACCTTCGCAATATCGCCATCGAAGAGAGAGAGCTGATCCATTTGTGTGCCCACAGCTCCCTTTAATCCCCGGACGGGATAGCTTTCCATCAAGTGCTCAAGACGTTGTCGTGCGTCGAGAAGCTCTTCGCCCGACATGGAGAGGCGCTTACCGAAGGTTGTAGGCTGGGCGGCAACATTATGGGTTCTTCCCGCCAGAATGACGTCTCGCCATTCATGAGCCTTTCCTGCGAGCGCGGCAAGAGAGGCAATGGCCTTGTCGTGAATAAGACGAAGGGACGAGAAAACCTGCAACTGCTCCACATTCTCGGTGAGATCTCTGGAGGTCATTCCCTTATGAATTTCCTGATGGCCTGCAAGATCATTGAATTCTTCTAGCCGGGCCTTGACGTCGTGACGAGAAATACGCTCGCGCTCCTCAATCGACGGCAAGTTGACCTCTGTCTTGACGGCTTCGTAGGCCTCGATCGCTTCTTCCGTGATAGGGAGACCAAGTTCGCGTTGAGCACGCATGACCGCGATCCAGAAGTCGCGTTCCAGGATGATGCGGCCCTCGGCGGACCAGATCTCCTTCATGGCATCGGAGGCGTAGCGATCGGCAAGGATGTTCGGGATCATGTCAGGCTGAAGAGGGGTAAAGGAATGTCTGGCGGGTAGCAAGCCACACGACACTTTTGAGCGAGAACACATCGAGGCGGTCCTTCCCTCCGAGGGTTCTATCGCGGTAGTTTCGGATGCTCAATCACCAAGGAAGAGGTAGCCCTTGGGCACAATACGAAAGCCGCCCCCCTTGACGCCGTCGAGGAACCATTCGCCATCGAGCTCTTGCCCGTTATTGTGGACCAGACCGCGTAGTTGGAAGCGAAGGCCGTCGAAGCTGATTACTCCTTTCGCCCCGCCGCGCAGCTGATATCTGCCTTTCCCCACAAATTCTTTGGCCAGCACCACTGCAGCTTTCTGGCTCGCTTCGTTTGCAGGAGGATTTCCCCAGCTTACGATTTGGATCCTCAAGTCGAAAGGTTGGTCTGAATGGAAGCCACGGGGAATCAGGGCGGTACCACGGTAGAACATCCTTTCGCCCGCTGTATCAAGGGCGATATCCATGGGGGCAGTCCTGCGGTCAGACAGCGCGGTTGTTCCGTGAGGGCTGCATGAGCTGAAGTAGATGGAGGCGATACCCACGCAGAGGAGGATCCCAGCGCAGGAGAGATACTTTGGAAGGAACATCCTATTGTCAGTGTGCGTTCAGGGTATTTGTGAGCTGGAGAATCAGGCTCTCACGGAGAGGCTTCGCTTCATCAGCAAGGCCTCGTTGCAACATTTCGTAGAGGCGACGCCCCTCGGTCACCTCCACTTTAATGGGATCATAACCAAAACCTGTCAGGTCATATGGGCTTGCCCGCATATCAATTTCGCGCGCCTTGGTCGCGAGGCGGAAACAGCTCCAGAGAAGGTCACTCGAGATCCACGGCAGCGACTTTGCAGCCCATTTGTAGAGGTCCATATTGGCATGAATACACCCAGGCTGTTCATTTTCCTCGCGGGCCTGTAGATTCGGCTGCAGTCGGTTCATTTCCCTGGCCCCGGGCGCAAAAAAACGGAATGCGTCAAAGTGGCTGCAGGAGAGCGGACGAGAGTGAACGACGGCATCGATTTCTTTCCGTGAGAGGCGCAGGGGAACTGTTTCGCCATGACGAATTTCTGCACCATCGTAGAGCATGGCCCATTCATGGAGCCCATGACAGGCGAAGTTCGGAGGTCGTTTGGCGGTTGATTGAAGGATCTGAAGAGAGAATTTCAGACGCGTGCGTGCTTTGGGAGCCAACTGTGCAGGATCGACCGAGCAGGTCCCTTCTCCAAAGCGATAATGCGGTTGGCGGAACATCTGACGCGCTTCAGAGCAATCCTCGAGATCGACACCAATTCCCGGGTGCCAACGCTCCAACTGACCGAGGGAGAGCCGATAATATGTATGCAGAAAGTCATGAACCGGGTGCTTTTCACCACGCGCTCTGCGATCTCGCGTTGGTTGGGTCCATGCCAGAGCCCGGGATCGGTGGCAGGCTGACTTTTGCAGCCAGTCCTCTGCTCTGAGCGGTGGCTGGGTGAGAGGACTCATTTTGAATGGCCCTTTTCCATCGAGATCAGGGCCTTCGCAAATTGTTCGCCGAGATCGAGGTAGCCGGCCGTGTCATAGTGCCAGGGGTCCGAGTTTCCATAGGAGTCTGTCGAGGTGACGAGGGCTGCTCGGGGGTCTGCCTTTACAAAGGATGCCTGAGCCTTCCGTACGATTTCGCCAAACTTCCAGACCTTCCAGTCAGTGATACGCCCGATCACCACGGGAATCTTCCTGCTGGGTTCACCCAGATCCTTGCGGATGAGATTCATGAGGTTACGGAGATTGGATTCGTAGCGCCGAGCCACGTCTTCACTGTCGGCGTCGCTCTCGCCCTGCATCCAAAGAATACCGGAGGGGATAAGAGTATCGGGCTCTCCGTCATTATCGAGATCCTTATCCGCAAAGGCACGTCTCAGAGTAGCTTTGAAGTGATCATACTGGTTGATTCCCTTTCCCTCGCCCTCGCCGCCGTCCCATTCTGGATCCCATGCTCCGAAGCGCTTCTGGGCTGCGGCCTTGGAGTCGATAGCGGTTCCTCCACGGGAGTATTTGATGAAGGCGATGTGGGCACCGGGATATTGTGTTTTCAGGGTCTGAGCGAGAGTGAGCTCCAGTCCGAAGCGGTCCGAGTAGCTGTGCTTCAGTCCGTCAGACTTGAAGTCGCGTCCGTGCCCCGGTCTAAGCTGCAGCCATGCGCCCCGGCCATCCGGGTTCTTGCCGTCTCGCCCCATGTTGCCGTGGAAGATATAGACATTCTCATACGCCTTGTCGCTGCTCAGACTCTCCGGAAGCTCGGAGATCTTCCCATATCCATCCATATTTGACTGGCCGCCGAGATAATAGAGCCGGAATTCCTTGGCGGTAGTGGGAAGCGATAGCCCAATGACAGTCAGGAAGAGAGCCGGTAAACGTGTGTGCATGAGATTCCTGTAGCAGACAGAATGCACCTGTCGATCCTCGCGGAGGGTTGGTGCGCGATCAGAGCTCTACCAGTCTTTCATATTGGAAGAACGCCTTGCGCCATCGGGTGATCTCGACACTGGCGAGCAGTCCTGCTGTCGAGAAGGGGTCATTGCGGACAAAGTCTTCTGCCTCTGCTCTAGTTTCTACGTCTACGATCAGGATTCCTCCATGGGCTTGTGTCCCGCCGTCATCAAGTTTCGCGCCAGCCGCAAGCAGGATCGCCTTGTGCTCATCCAAGTAAGCCTTGTGGGCAGCTTGATGCTGATCTCTCAGATCGGCGTGCCCGGGTTTATCCTTGGTTATGATAGCAAATGGCATGGAGGGATCGGCGCGAGGTTAGAGCTCTTACCGTATTGAATTTTTAATGGACTGAATGATTGATACTAAAGAGGAGGATTCTCGACGCCGATCTGCTCAAAAATACCCCGGGGGGCCCCCCCGGGGATGGGGTCTGGTCGAATTTCATGAAGGCCTTGATCGTCGACAAGATAATAAAAAAAGTGTGCAGGAATTTGCACTTTTTTGCCAGTGGCAGGGTAAGCTGGGAAGCTGGGGAACGCGAGTGTTTCGGAGTGCGTGCCCCCTTGATACCACTTGACTCCGATCGCTCCTTGTCCGGTGCGGATGGGAGGGTCGTTAAGATAAGTCCAGTCTGGGAATCCCCGGTAGAGAGCCGCAAGGAAGGAAAGGATCTCACTCGATTTCATAATACGAGTGGGAGTGACAAACTGAATATCGTTGGCGAAACTATCTTCGATCTTTGCCAGATCGTGACTACGAAGCCCGTCCATGTAGAGAGCAAGCGGAGAGGGGATATCTTCGAGTTTCATCATTCCGTCGAGTCTTTTTCCAGACTCAATTCAGGTTCTGTCCAAGGGGAGGTGCGCTGTGCGATAGACGAACGAATTGTGGCGACGGCCTCTGTAGTGACTTCCCCAGCTTGATTGCCCCAGGCAGTTCGTGTGTAGTTCAGAATGTCGGCGATTTGCTGGTCCGTCAGGAGACGTTCGTGTCCCGGCATCGCACCATTATAGTGCTTGTTTCCAGCTTTCAGGGGGCCCTGCAATCCTTTCAGGATAATCCGAGCGGGCAGATCGACCGGTCCCAGGAGCCTTTTAGATCCGGCGAGAGGAGGGAAGGCACCTGGAAGCCCCGTGCCATCTGGTTGATGGCAGGCCACACAGGCCAGGTAGGCCTGTTGACCTCGTTGAGCGCTGGGAGAAAGAGAGGTAGGTGAAGGAGTGGGAGGAGGTGCGGCTGCTGCTTTTGCTAGTTTTTTCGCGAAAGTGGAATCTGATTGCAGCGCGACTATACGTAATCCGTCTGAGATTACCTCTGGTTTTTGACGCACTCTCGCAAGCGTGTTTTCGACGATTCGTCCCAAAAGGGTCCCAAGTTTTTTTTTCTTTTTGTGTTCGAGGAATGATCGGAGAAACCCCTCCGGGTGCTGTATGATTGCGAGCCGAATGGCATCAGCAAGGTGCTGATGGCGGGCGAGAGAGGAGTCAGACAAGACGAGTTGCAGCAGGTTCTTGCCAAGCTGTGGATCTGGGTCGGCCTCAACGAGGCGCAGGGCGGCAGCCTTGCGATCCATAGGGTTTCTTCTCGGATCGCACACGCGCTCCAGAAGTAGTTCGAGTCCCTCCGAGTGTGCCGGGTCAGCGGATAGTTGAACTTGCGGAATTTTCTCCTCGTCGAACCGGAGACGATGAGCGATGGCTGCGACTTGAATGGTGTCAATTTTGCGGTGTGCGGAGGCTGCCATGAGGTGAAAGCGCACACGGGAAGATACGGTCTCTCTGGTGGCTGTCTCAAGAGCCTCGGAGTCAAGCCTTTGAACGAGGATTCTTTGGGCCGTAAGCCGCCAGAAGAGATTCGGATGCTTTAATGCTTTCAGTGCACCGTGCTCCGTCGTCAGATCGGGGTAGGATTCATCCGGGGTATCTTTCGGATAAATGCGATAGATGCGACCATGCTCACGATCTCGATCGGCGGAGCGCAAGGCGTTGCCCTCTCCTTTTTCAAAGTGATCGCGATAGGGGTTGTGATTACAGATCGGGTTGTACCAGTCGGCAATCCAAACGGCTCCATCTGGCCCGACTTCTGCAGAGACCGGAGCAGACCAGGCATCTGCCGAGGCGTAAAGATTATGCTCGAACCCTGTCGTTTGGAAGCGATCGCCATTTCGGGTGATTTGGGGGGCCGAGACCAGATGCATGGGTGGCTCGCAGACAAGGGCCCTCTTATTCCACCACGATTCCGGGAACCGACGGCTGGTGTAGACGGCATGGCCAGCTGCCGAGGAATGTTGTCCCTTTGGGTTGTTCTGGAAGTAATCCGAGGTAATGGGAGCGAGATCTTCAGGATCGTCGGCTTGGGCCACTTTCTGTCCCTTGCGGCCAACACGGGCAAAGTGCCGGTTGGGAATGGAGAGATACCAGCTGGCATTCCCGTTGGCGGTGGATCCTACGAGATCTCCCTCTTCCGTGAAACCCAAGCCCCAGGTGTTATTACTAGTGTTCTGGACGATCTCAAAATCCGAGCCATCGGGAAGAAACCGGAAAGCCGCCTGAGATGATTGATATCGCTTTCCACCCACGGTGACATCTAGGCCGCTGTATCCCACCGTAGCGTAGATCCAGCCGTCGAATCCATGCCTGAGATTCGAAACACATGCATGGGTATCTCTGAGACCGATTCCCGTCCAGAGGACCTCTCGTTGATCGACTCGATCGTCACCATCAGTGTCTTTCAGAAAAACCATGTCTGCACCGTCTGTAGCAATAGCTCCTCCAGATACGGGAAGGACGCTGGTGCAAATATTGAGTCCCTTGGCGAAGACCGTGACTTTATCGACAACTCCATCCCGGTTCTGATCCTCGAGAATTTTGATGCGATCTCTGGGAGTTTCTGAGCCGACCTTATGAGGATAGTCAAAAGCCTCCACGACCCAGAGCCGACCCCGGTGATCCCAGTTAATCGCGATCGGGTTAACAACCTGTGGTTCAGCCGCGAAAAGCTGTAGCTCAAATCCGGGCGGGATCTGCGCGAGTTTCAGGGACTCGGAGGGAGAGAGAGGATTTTGTATCTGATTGAGGGGTCCTACAGGATTCTTGGGATCCTTGGGGGCGGCTGCGCGCCGATAACGCAGAGTGGGAAGTTGCTGCGGAGAGAGCCAGCTTACCTTGTCGTCATGCGCCGTCCAGCGGATGGCACGATGGATAAGATCGTGATACTCAGGCAGATTCCAGCAGCGATGATCGTGGCCGCTGGCCGTATAAAATACCCGGCCCTTGCCGTAGGTCTTAACCCAACTCCAAGGTTCATCACCTCGCATCTGCAGGATGATTCGATCCTTCCCGTGGCGCTTGTGCTCATAGGTCTCGTCCCAGCACTCGAATCCTTTCCAGCCCTTCATCACCGGATGATCCTGATTCACGATGCGGGCCCGGAAAACTCCTTTGCCATGGGACTTGAACTGGGCTCCAAGAAGATCGACATACTCCGGGAAATCTGAGTCGCGGAAGCACGCAGCGGCACAATGAAGCAATACACATCCCCCTCCTTTGCGTGCGAAATCGAGGAGCGCCTGTCCCTGGGTGTTGACATCCAGTTCATACAAGTTGGCAAAGATCAGGAGCACGTCGTATTGAGCGAGATTCTCCGTGGTAAGAGCCTCGACGTTGTTCGCGTAGGTAATGTTGACGGCCTTGGGTCCCAGAGCTTCCCGCAGGACACGAAAACGAGCTGGAGGATCATGATTGAAAAGGTTTTTACTGCCTAGGAAGAGCACCTCAATACGCCGAGGGGCCTCGCCTTGCTTTTCTTCGCCTCGGGAGAGGGGGATAAAGGTCTGAAACACGAATCCCACGCATAGTGCAAGAAGAGCGAGAGAAACAAAACGGGCAGTTTTGGGGGGATGAGTCATGACCGCTCTTTGGAGCGGCATTATTTATATCTCTTCGTCATTCCGAGGGCCAGTTTATCCCTTCGGGAATACGGTGACTTCCCGGGGGCTTCTGGTAGGATCTGATTCATGAAGGCGATCGCATCATTCATTTCCATAAGTCTTCTCACCGGCATTCTCACAGCCGCCGAAAGTTGGCCGCAATTTCGTGGCCCCGGAGGCCTCGCAACATCTCCCAAGGGCGCGAGAATTCCTGTGGAGTGGGGAGAAAAGAAGAACCTGAAGTGGAGGACTGCGATGCCCGGCCCGGGCTCCTCCAGTCCGGTTTTCGTCGGTAATCGTCTGTTCGTGACTTGCTATACCGGCTACGGAACGAGCCCTCAGAAGATAGGTTCCGCGGGAAAACTCGGGAGAATACTGATCTGCCTTGATCGAAGCGACGGGAAGATTCTTTGGAAGAAATCCATAGAGCTTGCCCATCCGGAAGATCCTTACCGCGGCTATTTAATGGAGCATGGCTATGCCAGCAGCACTCCTGCAACTGACGGAGAAAAAGTCTTCGTGTTTACGGGCAAGTCCGGATTACACGTTTATACGGTTGACGGTAAGTTTTTATGGAGAAAGTCGGTGGGAGTCCAGTCCAGTAACCGGCGCTGGGGTTCAGCAGCCAGTCCGCTTCTTTACCGTAATCTTGTGATTA
>PARF01000029.1 GCA_002709915.1 Roseibacillus sp.
CGTAGAACTGCATCACGAAGACCAGATCGAAGTTGTCACCTGCAAGGCTGAGGCCTTCACCAACCTGACCTTCGCGGTCGATGTTGATGTTGGTCACCAAGGTGGAACCATCGTCAAGTTCTCCGAATGGAAGTTGAAGATCGGCGTTTCCGGGCAGTGCACCACCAAAGTCGTTTCCGGGGATGTCGCTTGTTCTTCGATAGAGGACTCGCTCGGGCGTGTGTTGCGCGAGCAAGGGTGTTGCCATTAGGACCGCGCAAAAGAGAGCGGCGAGTACATTGTGTACCTTCATTGATGTATGTGGATTGGGTTGTTTTTTGGGTTTCGGCCAGCTGCTGTTAGATTGCGTTGAGCTCCCAAGCACCTGACCGCACTTCAAGAACTACCGGAAAGTTTTGGCAGCTAACCCAAACGGGTGCAATGGAATTGTAGACCGTATGAGTGAACTATTAAGGTATCTTAAGTAATATGGTTTGAGTGATTCTTGGTCGCTGTTTGAGAATATTTTTGGTCCCACATCCAATGTGGAGAGTAAGGTTTCTCACTGAGAGTGAGTTACGCGACTCGGGAAGGGATCGCTGAGAGGGATCCTGTTGTTGCTGAGTGCAAATTCGGTCTCCCCGACGCCCTTGGTCAAACTTCGAGGATTTTAACGATTAAGCTCCGACGAGCGGTCCTCGCTTGTGGCACTAGATTCTACCGGGCGGTCCTGGCCAGCGCGGACTTTGAATTCGGACAGTTCTGGTGAGCCACAACCCTAGAGGCGCTGGCTCATCTCAAGCAGGGTTTGCCTGCTTTGCGCGTCGATACCCTCGGCCTGAAGTCCACGAGTGACGATGTCGCGGGCTGCATTCACGTTGCGGAGGGCGAGATACACTTTCGCCAAGTTGGTGTAGGCAGCGCCATCGTTTGGTCGGAGCTCGATAAGGCGAGTAAGGTGAATTTGAGCCTGGCCGAAATTCCTGGCGCGCAAATACCCCATCGAAAGGTAATTGTGTGCGTCCGGGTCATCAGGCTCGAGCGCGTGGTATTCCAGAAAGAGAGTCATCGCCTCGGCGGTTTGTTGCTCCTTCATAAGTTGCTTGCCGAGATTGAAACGCGGTGAGGAGAACTCGGGTTCCAGTTGACACGCCTCGCTCCAGAGACGCTTTGCCTCAGGAATATTGCCCTCCTTCATTCTAATGGCGGCGAGAGAATTCCGAGACTTGGCATCGCGGTCATCACGCTTGACGGCTTCCTGAAAGAGTCTCGCCGCGTTCTTCAAATCCTTATTGAGCATGTAGCTCTGGGCGATGGTAGTTATGATGTAATTCTTCTGTCCTGAGATCGACTCGTCCTGGATCTGTAGAATGAAAGCTCGCTCGGCTTCAAGCGGGAGTTGGTTCTCAAGGTAACCCTTGATCAACACTGAGGGCTTGGGTCCCTGAGGAGCCTGGAGCCAGACTCCGTCGAAGCGTCGAATTTCCGAGAACAGTTTATCCTCAGGAATGGACAGAGCCTTCAGGTGAGACACAACATCGGAGAGCTCAAGTTTACCACGATAGACCGCCGCGAGGTGGCCATCCTTGTCCAGTAGGAACGAGGTGGGAACACCAAGGTGGTAGGGGCTGTAGAAGAGGTGCCGGTGAAGCACGAGCATGCTCTCGATGACTTCCGCAGGAGTGAAGCCAGCAGGAAACGGGAATCCGGTCTTGGCAATCACTCGAGCAGCTTCGTCGGGATCCTCGTCAGGGGCAGGTTCAGCGGTGGTCGCGAGGATTTCGATTCCAAGGTCGTTCAGTTTATCCGCTTGCTCTTTAAGCATGGAGAGCTCCTCGAAACACATGTCGCATGAAGGATGCCACAGGAGAAGGAGAGTGGGCTTTCCGGTAGCAGCGCCAGCCTTCGTTCTGCCGGTTGCGAGATCCCGGTAACGAATCTGGGGAAAGAGCTGGCGAGTCTGGAGCAGGATGCTGTTGGGCCCTTCAGGTTTTGGGGTGCGCTCCTCGTTCTTCACGGCGGCTTTTTCCGGGGTTTGGAAGAGACCCTTTCGAGGATCAGTAATCGAGGCCTTGCCAGTTCCCTCGACCAAGAGATGGAACTTATTTTTCTGTATACCAGAGAAGGTCTCAGTCGCGAAAGTTGGTCCAGGCCACCGAACTTTCACGGATACGATCTTCGCATTCTTCCCGAGGCCGAAATGCAGGCGCTTGGAGGACTGACTTTGAAAACCTTCGCCGAGCCGGACACTACGGGTCAGGGGAGATTGTTCTTCTCCCTCGAGCAGGACGGTGACTCGAGCTCCTGCGGCGTCACGATTGGACTTTGTTCCTTGAAGATTCATGGCGAGGAAGTCTCCTGCCTTGGAGCCCCAGCGGTTTTCGAAGACCTGCACAGTGGGAGCCGTACGATTACTGACCCATGCATCGAGGTCCCCGTCAGCATCCCAATCAGTCAGACAGAGCCCGCGGCCATCGTTGTCCTGATCGATACCGGATATGGCGGAGATGTCGGCAAAGCGACGGGATGCGCTACCTGTGTTCAGAAAGAGGGCATTCTTCTCCCGTCCACTGAGGGAAAGACCTTCACGCAAATAGATCTCCAGTTGGTTACGAGATGAACTCTTCGTTCCTGAATCCGGCAGAACCTGCCGCCAGTAGAAACTTCACAAGTCGTCGACGGTGGGTCCGGTTACATAACCGTTCATTGCCATCAGGTCGAGATCGCCACTGTTGTCAAAGTCCGCAAAGAGAGTTCCCCATGTCCATTGAGTGTTCACCATGCCGGCCTGGGCGCTCTGCTCATCGAACGTCATGCCATTCTTGCTCACCAAAAGGGTGTTTCCGCGGGCCAGATAGGCAATGCGATCGACCTCCAGTCCTTCGGCCAAGTCCTCTTCAAACTGAGGTTGGGCCGTGATACGGTTTCCCGCAGCCGAAAACATGTTGGAGATGCAGGCGTCCATGAAGCCATCACGATTGATGTCTCCCCATGTAATAGACATTCCAAAGGAGGGGTCATCAGCGCCCATGTCGGCTGCCACCTGAGTGAACCTGCCCCCGTTGTTTAAGTAGAGGGAATTGGGGCCGAAGTCGTTGGCAACATAAAGGTCTACATCGTTATCATTGTCAAAGTCCTCCCAAGACGCGGCGAGACTCAGGCGGGTGGCATCCACATCCATGCCCGTCGACTTCGTTACATCATCAAATTTGAAATTACCCACGTTGCGATAGAGCCGGTTAGCTCCACCGTCGAGAGCGTTGTAAACAGCGTCGGACAGCGTGACAGTCTCATCTCCCACGCTGCTGAGGTAGTTGCAGACGTAGAGGTCAAGTAGTCCGTCACCATCGTAGTCGGCTGCAGCCAGGGAAGAGGTATCGGCCTGAGGGACATCGAGGACTCGCTTGAAATTCATTCCCGAGCCATCGGTATTTTCATGGATAGCCATACGCTCGCGGGTGCCAACCACAAGGTCCTGATCTCCATCGTTATCAAAGTCCGCAAAGAGGGCGACGGTGGTCTCGTCCAACCAGTTGAGTCCCGAATTCGCGGCGACCTCTTTCAGACTGCCATCAGGTTGAGAGAGGAACAACATATTGGGAAGGTCACGGTACTGGGGCAGGTAGATGTCATCGATGCCGTCCCCGTTTGCGTCTCCCAGCGCCAGACCAATAAGCCCTCTCCCATTCTGATATAGTCCACGGACAGACAGTTCGTTTGCACCCCAGTGGATTAGTCCACCGCGAGGCAGCCGCTCGATGAGCTCCTCAGTACGGTCAGTAAAGAGGGTCTGGCCTTGTCCAGATGAAACGAGATCCGGAGACCTCTTCAGGTTAACCTCCTCGAAGTTGTCAGGACGAATCGACTCAATCAGGTAACTCGAAGATGTATCATCATAGATCCAGTCAATCACCCAGGTGGCATTTTGAACCAGCTCTCTGGCCGGGCTTGATGCTTTGGCCTTGTAGAGGACAGTAGATGAAGAAGTCGCCGTCCCGTTGGATGGAGGACGAACCCGGAACTGTTTAAACCGGATTGACACATTCCCTCCGCTTTCGTGGAGAGGGCGAGTCAGTTCCTGCAGTTGAACGGGAAGGGGGCGTTCCTTGGCTGGTGCATCAGAAGGCCCCCGTAGGACTCTCATTCCGTCGTTTTCAAAAATCGTGACGAGGTTTTCTGGTCGGAGAACTGTTGCGCTGGCGCCAGGAGAGAGGATTGATGGGGGAGTATTCGCAGAGAGAGATTTGGCCAGTACTTTCAATTGCGCGGTGGTGTCTCCGTGAAAGGTTTCGCTGTTCCATCCGTCATTGCTTGGATCAAACTCACGCTCCCTCTGCTCATATGCCTGCTGTTCCCGAACACTAGCTACGCGGAAAGTGAAGGGTGCATTTAAATCTTCACCCAAGAGCTCGGTTTGTTTATCCCGAGAATTCTCGGAAGATTTCTCCGAGCAACTCGATGCCAAAAAGACAAGAACGCAGCCGAGATTACGGAGCATTTGTCGGGTCTCCCTGCCATGCGTTGGTGGAGTAATCGTCATTGATTGGTGTCGAATTTCCAGCCTAACACGTTTGGGGTATGCATGGCAAGGCGGCAAATACATGAGCCACGGTTGAGACGATAAGGCTGGAAAGCTCAACTGGTCTCAGGGGCCTGTCCATGTGGTGAGGTTGAACCAATGGGCCGCCTGAAGTCGCGGTGGAGGGCCGTTCTTCAGCTGCTGAGAGGGTCGGAGGAATGCGCTGAGTCGTCGGAGCGAGACTCTTCCGAGCAAATACCTCCGATCTTCGACGCGATCATGTGCCATAGTCGTAGGTCTGCCCCTGCAAGATCAAGCTCGTCTAACTCCTTGCAGCTTACCCACTGCATTGAAGAATGCTCGTAGGCGCTTGGTTCGGGAGAGTCCGGGGTGAGGTGGCAGGAGAACGCATGCAGGTTGATTGACAGTTGCGGATAGTGGTGCTCGATCGCAGTCAGAGCCTCATCAATTTCGATACTGCATCTGAGCTCCTCGACAATTTCTCGTTTGAGGGCGCTGTGAAGATTTTCTCCCTTTTCAACCTTTCCTCCGGGAAATTCCCAGCATCCCTCCAGATGTTTCCCCGGGGCGCGCTGACAGACCAGAACCCTGTTATCCCGGATGAGCACGGCACAAACCACTTCCAGCACGGAATACGCATAGCATATGGATTCAACCGCGGGCAAGGATCTCGGAGGTATGATCAGTGCCTGTTGTTTGCCGGTTATCCAGATTGAAGAAGCCCTCGACGATCATCGATGACGTAGAAAGTGGATTCTTACCTGCAGGGCTCAGGCAACCATGGACCGAGGAAAGCGGATGGGCGCTATCTCCCCTCGGCGAGCCGCTCTGCAAGTCTGGAGGGTAGCCCCGCATCGAGAATTTTCTGCTGTGTCGTAGCGAGGTCATATTCAACGCGGCGAAAGTGAATCAGCTTTTTCTCGATATCGTAAATGACGTAGCAAGCTCGTGGGTCGCCGTCGCGAGGTTGCCCAACCGAGCCGATGTTGACGAAGTATTTAAGGTTCTTCTCGATCTCAACCAACTCTGCAGCCTCCTCCCGGACCTTGGTGCTCCGTACGAAGACGCGGGGAACATGGGTATGTCCATGAAAACAGATGTCAGTGAACTGGTAGGAGAAGTTCGACATGGCGTCGAACTTGTTGGTTACGTAACCCCAGACCTGAGGATCATCCAAAGTGGAGTGAACAATGGTGAAGTCTGAAACCTGCCGAACCATGCGGAGGCTTCGCAGCCATTTTCTTTGTTCTTCAGAAAGTTGCTCTCTTGTCCACTCGAGGGCAGTAGCAGCGGTAGGGTTCATCGACTTGAGAGAGTGGTCACCGCTTGCATCCTCGTCGTGATTACCTTTGACGCACGGACAACTCATCGACCTGATCAGATCGAGGCATTCTCCGGGGTTTGCGTTATAGCCGACAATATCTCCAAGGCATACCCACTGATCACACCCTTGCGAAGTTGCATCCTCAATGACGGCATTGAGTGCCTCGAGGTTTGCGTGAATATCTCCAAAGAGTGCAATGCGCATGGTCTTATCACCAATGGGCGGGGAGGAAGAAATAGAAACGGGTCGGTGGGCTGTCGAGTGAAAGCTTTGAGGCAGCTTGTATTGTGGAAAGGAGAAGTCCTACCGCTGTGCCCCGGTCATTCTCAAGTGAGTCCGAAAGGTGTCTCGAGGTCTATTCATCCAGATGCTTCGCCATTTTTTTTCACGAGGTTCTCCAGTCCGAGGATTAATGGGGTGGGGCTTTCGAGTGAAAGGATCGTGAGAAAAGGTTTTTTCTGGTGGGAACGCAAGAGGGTGGAGATGTTTGGGGACCTCGAATTCTGAGCACAGTTTATCGATCGCTTCGGAAACTCCGTCCATGGGAAATCCCTCGACCTGACGGAACCAGTAGTCGGTCAGCTTTTGCAGCGCCTGCCCGGGAGGACCAAGAATCTCTTCCATGGAATACGACTCTTCGCCAGCCCACGATTGCAACGCGAAGAAGATCGTCTGCGGAGTGTTGTAGCGACGATTTCCTTCGGTGCTCCACATAGCCCGGCATTGTTTCCATGCTTCCTGCTTACGTTCTGGAATACGAGCCAGAGAATATACAAAGCTGCGCTGAAGACGTGGAGCTCCACTTTCAGAGTATCCCTGTGAGAAGCATTCGACTGCACGCTCGAGGTTCTGGGGGCGCCAGCTTGTACTGAGAGCATTGCCGAGAAGCTGGCAAAGGCGCCAGTCCTGAGGGTTCTGCGCTACCCCTCGTTCAAGGAACGCAATGCCCTTTTCGAAGAATTCTTTTTGCTTCCGGCTTCGCCGTCCCTTGCTCAGGCCGGGCTTGTCGGAATAGTCGGCGTAAGCGTTGCTGTACAGGTGCCAACTTCCCGTATCCCAGTAGTAGCGCAACCGGGGTTGCAGGGAGACAATCGTCTGGTAGCTCCTCTCGAGTTCATACCAGTCCTGCTCTTCCCAGTGGGTATGCGCCTGAATATTCAGCATGGCTGCCATGAGAGGCCGCAGTCCCCCGAGCGCGATTGCGAGAGCGGTCTGACCTAGCTCCTCGCGGGTGTCTATTCCAATAGGTGGTGGCAGCAGGTTTCTCTCCCGCATGCTCTCGGAGAGGCTGTCGTCAAACGGACGGCGAGCAAAGCCAGTCAGGACAATGACTGCCAGAACCACTGAGAGATTGCGGAGAGTGTTCACTGAGGTCCGGTTAGGTATGAGGAAGCCTGCTAGATCTCCTTACGACTGAAGACGAACCAGCTGAGGATCACATAGAGTCCCACGTATAAGGCAGTAGAGATTGCCAGGCTTCCGAGGATATCGAGGGGAAGGGCCTGTCCGGTGAGAACTTCGTCGACTATTTTGAATGGGCGATAATCTGGAACTGCTACGAAGACGGCTTTTACGGCCAGCGCTCCGATATTTCCCTCGCCGGGTGCCGAGGATCCGAGCAGCTGGTCAAGACCATCAGCGATAAAGTTCCCGATAAAATACGTAAGGACCGAGATCACCACCGTAAACAAGGTGCTACTGGAAAACGTTGAGATCAGCAGGGCCAATGCGGCGATGATGGCAGCTTCGAAAAAGAGAATCAGGATCGCTCCCTGTAGGCTCCACGTCACTCCATGACGGAGAAGATCTGTTCGCTCCGCCAAGCGATCGTCCTCGGACCATTGGCCTTGCTCTATGAGGATCTGAGAGACCTTGTCGAACTCGATAAGAATGGTCTGACTACGAAGCCAAAGCACGCCATCAAGCAGGAGGGTCATGACGAGGAGGCCAGAAAAAACGAGAAGAAGAACGCCAAGCAGTTTTCCCAGAAGATAATCAAGCCGGGGGACCGGTTTGGCCAGAAGGGTATAGAGAGTGCGATCCTCCATGTCACGGGGGATGAGCAGGGAGGTTGCTACAATGCCGATAATGAGAGCGAAGAGCTTCATCGTGCCGACGAGTGGAGCCTTCAGGATGCGGAGCTCTTCGCCGCCAGCGCCACTCACGCTCTCCGGACCTGCATTGTAAGGGAGCTTGAATACGTTCAAACCGAGCCAGATGAGGACAAAGATAAGCAGGAAGTAGAAAATCTTCATGCGCACCAGATGCGTGAAGGTGTTTCCGGCGATAATCCATATCCGGCTGAGCGAAAGCAGGGAGGTGGTTGAGGAGGTTTGACTCATGAGTAGCCCCCCCCACTTGCTTCTGTTTTTCCTGCCTGGGGTTGAGGAGAAACCCCTCCCGGCGCTGGTCCGCCGAGTATGCCACCGGAGCCCGCTCCGGGGCTCAGGTGGAGCCGGCCCATGAAGTTGATGGCCTTACACAGACTGGCTATCCAGAAAATGCCGACAATCGGAATGAAGAGTGAGGTGATTGCCAGCCCAGTGCTCAGCCGTGGGGCCTGACTGAGATTGGGATGCGAGTTCATCACACGATTCCAGTCAGCCGGAAGCGCACCTACCGCGATAAACATCCAATAAATGTTATAGAAAGGGATGAAGAGAAACCCAATAGCCTTCCCGGGGGTAGTTCTTACATTTCCCGGCTGGATCAGCTTCCAGGCACGGTAGAGATACATACAGGCGAGGACCCCGGCCCAAGCGATCATGCCATATGCTCCAACCGTCGCGAGAATCCCGAACGCTACCGTCCCTGCGCTACCTTTGGATGCGGCAGCGGCGAGGGAGAGGAAGGGAATAGAACCCATCAGGGAGCCGCCTCCAAAGAGTCCCATCCACATTCCGAAGCTGGCCTTGGTTGGAGGTGGCAGGGGAAATGGTTCTCCGGGAGCTATGGGTTCCGCCGTTTTAGATCCGGCCTCTTCGAGCCCCTGCTGATCTCGCTGCATGGTCTCGCGGAGAAACAGGCGTTCCAGCGTAGTGCGGGAGTTTCCTGTCCTGAGAAGTTCGACTCCTTCTTCGTGGCGAGTAAGATCGCAGATCTTGTCGAGAAGTCCCGGAGTAGCATTACGGAGGATCACCTCGGTCTGATCTTCGATGGCGATGAGATCTTCGAGAGGGCCCTCCTTAACGAGAGCCCCCTTGTGTATGATGCCGACCCGGTCACAAACTTCCTGAACCTGCTCAAGCAGGTGAGAGCAGAGGAAGACAGTGAAGCCCCGGTCCTTTAATTTAAATATAAGGTCCCGGATCTGCCGTGATCCGATGGGATCGACGCCGGCGGTGGGCTCATCGAGAATAAGAAGCCGTGGGTCCTGCACGAGAGCCTGTGCCAGACCAATCCGTTGCAGCATACCTTTCGAGTAACCGCCCAGACGTCGGGACCGGGCATTTTCAAGGCCGACGAGGTTCAGGAGTTCACGACTCCGGTCGCGCAGCGCTTTGCCCTTCATTCCACAGAGTTTCCCATAAAACCGGATCGTCTCCTCACCGCTCAGGTGTTTGTAGAAGTAAGGATTTTCCGGCAGGAATCCCACATCCTGCCGGGAGTCGACCTTGGTGGAATCCCGGCCGAAGATGGCGCAGCTCCCCTCGCTGGGTGCAACGAGGCCGAGGAGAGCTTTCATGGTCGTAGATTTTCCCGAGCCGTTCGGTCCGATCAGTCCGTAGACTTCACCGGGCGCGATTTCGAAGGAGACCTTGTCGACGGCTCGGATCTGTCCCTGCCCAAAGGAGCCTTTGAAGTCCTTAACCAGGCTTTCGACCTGGACCGCCGGCGTTTCGCTCATTGTGCTATGGATCATAGCGACCTCCTGATCACAGGCAATGGGTTTTGGCTGTGGAAAAGCGTTGTCGTGATAATGCGACACTCTTCCCGGGGAGGAGGGAATCAGGATTCCCAAGGGAGAAGTATGGGATGACGGGTTTTTTTTATGGCGCAGGGGACGAGTCCTGCGAGCCTGCTTACATGATGAAACGTCGAATTTTTCTGATGCTCATGGGTGCTCTTTCCCTGCTCTTACTGCCGAGCTGCCTTGAGGTCGAGCAGGTGATTACTCTCAAAAAAGATGGTTCCGGGACAATTTCCGAGGAGATTTTCATGGGGGCGAAAATTGTTGCCATGCTTGAAGGTCTCCCCGGTGGAGCGGGAGCGGAGAACCCTTTTGCGGATCTTTATGACCCGGAAAAATACAAGGCCAAGGCCTCCGATTTCGGGAAAGGGGTCGCATACTCCCGAATGGAGAAAATCGAACGTAACGGGGGAAAGGGAGTGAAGGCGATCTATACCTTCGAGGATATCAACCATGTGACTCTTACTCCAGGCTCACCCATGGAGGAGCTCGACAAGGAGGAGAAGGGGCCAAAGGACGATCCGTTGAAGTTTGCTTACGCGGGAGGCGTGCTGACTGTCACCACTCCCGAGCCTGATGTGGAAGTAGCGGAAAGCGCGGAAGACGCGGCTGAAGCAGATGAGGGCGTTGCCAAAGTGGCAAACGAGGCCATGGAGGCAATGATGGTAGAAATGTTCAAGGGGATGAAAATCACTACCAAGCTGGTGGCCTCCAAGGGCATCCAGAAATCTGATGCAACCTATCTCGAGGATGATACGATTACGCTTCTGCTCATGGATTTTGACGAGATCATGAAAAATCCGAAGGGCCTGCAGGCACTGCAGAAACTTGAGGGGGCCAAGCGGCGAGAGATTGCAGAGTCCCTCAAGGGAGTAAAAGGTGTCGCACTCGAGACCAAGAAAAAGGTCCGGGTCAAATTAAAGTAGCGATTCCTTTGGAGCTGGGTTTAATCTCAAGCTCCCCTACTGTCGTAAGAATTTTCCTATTCCTCGATTCGCACGCGGATGTAGCGTTGTTGCCCATTCAGCGTTGGTTGCGTGTCTCTGACTGTGATGGTTGTGGTTCCATCATCGTTATCCCGTTGGGAAAGGACCACTACGTTCGGGCTCCAGTTTTGGAGATCGTCACTAACCTCTGCAGTGATCGTGGCGAGAGGAAGCCGAGATCGTAATTGGTAGGTGAGGGTCAGATAGCTGGAGTTATCGAGATTTTGAATCTCCACAATGTTGAGCTGATCGGCTGGAGCAGGTCCAAGATCGTAGCCCTGTGCGTAAAGCATGAAGTTGCTGAGCCCTCCGGGTCCGGGGATCAGATCGGGTCCAGCAATAAGGGGATCCGCGCCATCCAGAGGTCCCTGTGACTGACGAGCCCAGATGTCATAAGACCAGTCGTCTGATGCGTTTGGTGCTCCAAATTCAATATGGGCTGAGCGCCAGCGGGAACCTTCATCAAGTTCCTCTTCGGGAGTGTTTATGGGATCAATCAAAACGAGGCTTGGGCCTTCTCCATCTGGAAGGGTTGGCCACGGTGGGCTGTCGTCGTATGGGAAACTGAAAATCTTTTCTCCCGCAGAGTCTTCCAACGCCAACCGTTCTCCCTTGTTGGAGAGATTGGTGTCGTTTGCGAATTCACCGATGATGGCAGGTTCCACCGAGGGGCCGTAACGGGCAAGGAAGGCGGCGGTATTACTCACCACGAGGCCCCTTTCACCAGCATCGAGGAAGCTGCCGACTGGAAAGTGAAAATCGATGCCTTCCCTGAAGCTGAGAAGACTCAGGTCAATCCTCTCCTCCGCTATGTTTTGCAGTTCGATAAATTCAAAGTCGTTGTCTGAATCTGAGAGCTCCTGCTCGACCTCGGTTTCCGGATCGGTTGGGTGGTAGTGAATCTCGGTCACCTTCAGATTCTCGAAAGAGGCGGGGGATCCGATCCTGTAAAGTATGTCGAGGAGGGCTGACCAGGTGCCGTCATTGCCCCGTGAGCGCGCCTTCAGCCAGGTGGTCTGGTTCAAAGCGATGCGCTCGTTGTAGATTTGGGCCGAGGGTGCGAGCGATCCTCCGGCAGAACTGGTGTCACCTTCCAGAACGGCCTGAATGAGAAAGTCGCTGCTTCTGGTTGTCCGGTTGAGGCCATGAATGGCGAGGATGTTTTCACCGGGCCGAAGGAGGTTGAGAGCCTCAGTCTGATCAAAGGTTACGAATGTCACGGCGATCGCATCGCTGTGAGTAGCTGTGGCGGAGGAATTCCACTCGGTGGCTCCTGCATTGCGTGATTCGATTTCAACTCCGTTGAGATAGGCGACGAAGCCGTCATCATAGCGCATCCTGAGCGCTACGGAACCGAGGGAGTCAATAGTGGCCTGGTCGGGTATATCGAACTTGTAGCGGATATAGGCAGAAGCGTTGTTGTTATACATCTCCGGAAGTTCGGTCCGAACGAGATCCGTAAAATTAGGATCGCTGGCGGGGAATCGCTCGAACCCGACTCCGTTCGGTCCCGTGGCCCACTGGTCAATATTGACTGGGTCTGCCAGTTGATGCCACGTGGTACCTATTTCGGCGTCACTCTCCAGCGAGGGAACAAATGCCTGCACGGGATGATCACTCGTAACGAGAGGAACGATTCCCCCGGCACTTGGACTTCGGGGATCGGCCCCGTCAGTGGTAAAGTAAATTCTTGCTCCCCGGGTAGTCGTAGTAAGTGCGAGATCGGTAGGACTCGAAAGTTGCGTCTCTGTAAGTGATGGGAATGGTGCGGCAACATCAGGATATAAACCAATCTCGCGGAACTGCCGCAGGATCTCATTACTACGGTTTACGAGGAACTCAGATCGCACCCATTCTACGGCCGGAATCCATTGAGTGTTTCGCGTGAAAGGAGTCCCTCGGTTCCCTCCCCAGCTGTCCCGTCCCCACCTGGCAGATTCAGCAACGACGGGGGTACGGACCTTTGTGACGAGTTGGTCCCATCTGGTCTGAAGACTCTCTACGGAGAGTGCGCCCGAGTTGTAGATGTGTTTATGTAACCGGTCGGCGAAATGCAGTCGAAATTCCTGATTCTGCCTCAGGGCATCATAGACAATCCCAGGAGAATTCGGATTGTCGATTCTGGTAAAATTATTCCGCCAGCTCCGGGGGTTTTCCTGCCCGGTGGATTCATTC
Source organism: Roseibacillus sp. (assembly GCA_002709915.1). Lineage (GTDB taxonomy): Bacteria > Verrucomicrobiota > Verrucomicrobiia > Verrucomicrobiales > Akkermansiaceae > Roseibacillus_B. Next base: position 12,915 of record PARF01000029.1, read on the forward strand.
CGTGAGAAAGGTATACCCATCGACATCTCCGCGTCCCACGAATAGAAGATGAAAGGAGCTTCTCCGTTCCGGCTTTTCCGGGCAACATACCAGTTCTTGTCATCAAAGAACGTCGAGATGGATTGGCCGTTGCGGGTGGCTGGTGCCAGCCAGTCCTCATCGCTGGACCATATCCGATGTATCATGGCGTCAGCGAAGTTGTCGATATCCACGAATCTTTGAATGGCCGCATACTCAGATTCCGATTCGATCCCATTTTCTGCCAGATTGATCATTTCATTCCAGGCGACGGCATTGCCGGATTCGACTTCTGCGCCGTGCTTGACGATGTCCCAGTCGTCCGGATCTCCGCCGTGGTGATCGGCATTGAAGTGTTCGTGGGGGAATTCCTGCAGCTCGTAAAGACCCCAGTAGTCGCCGTTCATGAAGAGATTAACCATGCGCCCGCATGGAGAAGGTTGCCCCATGTCTTTCTGAACCCGATGAAGGAACTCATTGCGGATAAAGCTGGCGTTGTTCCAGTCATCCCGGAACGTCCAAGCGTCGTGTCCGCCACCGCGGAGGATGACGCTCTTGAAACTCTCGACCGGAGACCCTGGGAAAAGGGGGTGGGTCAGTCGAGTTTTTCCGTAATCGGAGCGAAAGTAGAGCCGGAAGTTTTTCTTCGGGTGTTGGCGAGCGTTACCACCGTGGATTCGTATTCCAGCCGGTTCATGGGTTGAGTCCTCAGGGTCCGAAGGATCAAAAAATTCGAAATGAGCCTCTCTCTCGCTGCTGGTTCCGCTCAATGACGGGTTGCTGTGAATCCCTGAGCCTCCAAACACATCGGTAGGATTGAACGAAAGAGAGACCACCGGGAGTCGAGTCAGGGCGGGACGGATTTCACGGCTGTAAGTCCGAGAACTCACGATGGAACTGTCCATTTCGCGCTGCTGGATGATATCACCGGTAAAGAGGTAGCTCTTGGCGTCTACGTTAGTTTGGATCATGCCACTCTTGTAAGCGACCGCACGCAGGATCGTTGTTGAGCTTATCGAGATGGGGCCGGTATAGATCTGACCGAATCGCGGGGTCGGCTCTCGCCCGTCGGTAGTGTAGCGAATTTCTGCATCCGGAGTTTCTGAGCTTATGGCAACTTCAATCGGTCTCGTGTAGAACCCCCGCTGATGAGAGAAGGTGGTGTCTGCGACGAATCCTTCGAGGGTAGCTCCGTTGATGCTGCCTGGAGTCGCTGGGGAAAGGTAGCCCACCGATCCGTCACTCCCCACGCCGTAGCCGATATCGCGTTTTTGTGGGGGAAAAGATGGAGCGAATTCGTCGACAAGGGCTCCACTGGGATCATGGAGAGCGAGATAGTCGCCTGCGGAATCCAAGGAAAAATTGGTGTGAAGCTGCCCGCGGAGCGCTGCGCGGTCCTTTCCGGAAGCGAAAACAACGAGAAATCTGTTCGAGCCGATGAACTTACCGTTGGGGAACACCCATTTCCCCGGATTTTCAGGATCATCCGTCAGGCTGTAGCCTCCGAGATTGAGCTGAGACCCGGTGTTGAAGATTTCGATCCAGTCGGAAGAATCTCCATCAGAGTCGTTGAGAGTGTCCCTGTTGCTGGCAACAATCTCGTTAATCCTGATCTGGCCCGTGGCTGGAAGGCACAAAAGGGGGACTAGAAGTACTGCGAGACAACTATGACGATAGCGAAGCGCCGCTGACCTGATTTTGAGCCGCTTAAGGGGAAAAATAGTCATAGGCTGAGATGTTCCAACCGGAAGAGGACGGGTATCACTTTAACTTTTCACATCCGTCGTGCAAGCAGCCTCGCGGGTCAAATAAGAGCCTTTATACCCATTTTGGCTTATTCAGGGCCTTGAGAGCCGGGTGGAACCGCGCAAATGAACGTTAGGCGCGGGGGTGGTAAGTATTGTGGACCTTTCGAAGACGTTGCTCATCAACATGAGTGTAAATCTGGGTCGTCGAGATGTCGGCGTGGCCCAGAAGCTCCTGAATCACTCGCAGGTCGGCCCCATTTTGCAAGAGGTGAGTCGCGAAGGAGTGGCGCAGGAGATGGGGGTAGATTTTTTGGGATAGTCCGGCTTGGCGGGCCCTATGCTTGACGATTTGTCTGACGCGGTCGGGGCTCAGGGGGCCACCGCGGACCGAGAGAAAAATTTCGGAGGAGCTTCGTGCTTTGACTAGCCTTGGGCGTTCATTCTGAAGGTAGTCCTTAAGTGCTTTGTTGGCCCGGCCGCCGACTGGAACAATACGGGTTTTGTTGCCCTTTCCAGTAACCCTCAGAAAGCCGTCATCAAGGTCCAGGGTTTCCAACCGGATGGAGCAGACTTCGGCAAGGCGGAGGCCAGATGAATAAAAAAGCTCAAGGATGGCAAGGTCCCTGTAGCCCAGCGGCTTCGAGGTATCAATGGATTCCAGAATCTTAACCAATTGAGAGACTTGCAGGGTTTCAGGCAGGGAGCTTCCGGTTCGGGGAGAGAGTAGGGGTTCGGAGGGGTCTTCTGACAAGAAGTCTCGATGGACGAGGAAGCGGAAGAAGATTCTGAGGTGAACGATCGCGACGCGGAGAGATGAGGCCTCGAGTCCTCTCTGTTTTTGTCTGGAGAGAAACTCCTGCAGGCATCGGGTGTCAACATCTCGCCAGCTGGTGACGCCCTTGCTCGCTGCCCATTCGGCGAGGGTTTCCAAGCTACGCCTTACCGAGATCTGGTAGGCAGAGGAAAGGCCGCGCTCCGTGGCAAGAAACAGAATAAAGCTATTGATCTCGGGGGCCACGGGCAGAATTGTAACAGAAAGCGGGGGAGAAAAGCCCTGAAAAGTTCGAGTTTGGGAGCAGGGTTTTGTTTCTCGAGGTTGATTTTCCGGGGCGGGGGCGCTATGGATCCCGCCTCATCCTCCGGACAGGGGTGAACCGTAATGCCCAGAGTATTCATAAAGACCTATGGATGTCAGATGAACGAACGCGATTCCGAGCAGGTTGCCCGGATGTTCGTAGAGGGAGGCTATACCCTCACCCGTGAAGAGCAGGAGGCCGACGCGATCCTCGTCAACACCTGTTCGGTGAGGGATCAGGCCGAGCAGAAAGCGCTTGGTAAGATGGGAATGATGGGGAAGCACCGTGAAAGGCGTGGCCATGTCGTCTATGGGTTCATGGGATGTATGGCGCAAAGCCGAGGGGAGGAGCTTTTCGATCGTATCCCGCACCTCGATCTCGTCGTTGGAACCCAAAAATACCATCGAGTTTTCAGTTACGTGGATGACATTCTACGGAAGCGGATGGAAGGTCGGATGGATGAGCCGTCCCTGTCCCTTGACGGTAACGCAGTTGAGGAAGAGGGAGCTCATCTTCACGGTCCTGAAGGTAAGATAGTGGATACCGAGGTTGAAGAGGGGAGCCAGAATACGATTCGAGATCATGTGGCGGCGACGCAACGGCCCTCAGCCTTCGTCTCAATCATGCAGGGCTGTAATATGAGGTGCAGTTTCTGTATCGTTCCAGATACGAGGGGTGGAGAACGAAGTCGTCCGATTTCCGATATCGTCAGGGAGGTTGAGCGGCTGGCCTTTCAGGGGACCAAGGAAGTCACTCTTCTGGGTCAGATTGTAAATCTGTACGGGCGGACTGAATTCGGGAGAGTTGACGGAAAGTCACCGTTCGTGCAGCTGCTGGAAGCGGTTCATGAAGTAGAAGGGATCGAACGAATCAGATTCACCTCACCCCACCCGATTGGCTACCGCGATGATCTGGTAAAGGCCTTCACCTATCTCCCGAAACTGTGTTCGCATATTCATTTCCCCATGCAGAGTGGGAGTGATCGGATTCTCAGGGCGATGCGTCGCCCCTACAAGAATGAGAAGTTCATCGAGATCTGTGAGAAAATGAAGGCTGCGCGTGCCGATCTCGCAATAACCACTGATATTATTGTGGGATTTCCAACCGAGACGGATGAAGATTTTCAGGATACCGTGGACTGTGTGAAGCGGCTGCAATTCGACAACAGTTTCATCTTTCGATATTCGAAGAGAAAAGATACGCCCGCCGCCGAGATGGAGGGTCAGCTGCCCGAAACGGTCAAGGAGGAGCGTAATCAGGAACTGCTTCGGATTCAGGGAGAGATTGCGATGCGTAAGAATGCCGAGCTTATCGGCACCTGTCAGGAAATCCTCTGCGTGGGTGCGAGTAAGACGAACAAGGAGAAGTTGAGTGGCCGCACTTCGCAGAACAAGATCGTGATCGTTGAGGGCGACGAGGATCAGCTCACTGGAGAAATCTTCAAGGTAGATATCGAGGACTCCACCGGCTACACGCTTTTCGGCAACCTGCAACCGGAGAGCCAGCCGGTAGCTGTCGGGCTCTGAAGTCTCCAGAGGTTCTTTGGTGGGATGATGCTTTCGGTGAAAATACGTCCTTTGCCCTTTACCTGCTCCCGCTGCTGGCATAGCTAGCGACCACGAATATGGGTCCTCACCCCTACGAAAGTATTCCACTGAACATGGCAGGGTATGCGCTTGCCGCATACCTGCTGATCGTTCATGGCCTGATGGTGTGGAAGGCGGAGCGCTGCAAGGAGTGGCTGAACAGGCTTCCCCGGCACCGTGCCGCAGGCGTCTACACGCTTGCGATCGGAATGTTCTGGTTCTGGCTTCTTATAGCTCCGGAAAACCTTGGGGTGCTTTCCTCTCTGACGATGGATATTGGCGAGTTCAATGCGGTGAAGCCCTGGCTTCGGATCATAGTGCCTGTTGCCTTTCTCGGAATGGTGATCTGCGTAAAGGAGTTTCTTTTCGTCCGCGCACTTGGGGTAGTTGCCCTGATGGCAAGTGGTCCCCTCCTCGAGGCAGCCTTTAACAGGGATCCGGCTACCCGGTTGCTCATTCCGTTTTTCTCCTACGTTTTGCTTACCGCAGGACTTTTCTGGGTGGGTATGCCGTATATTTTCAGGGATCTTGCAAAGTGGGCTACTGACAGCCATAAACGCTGGATGGGTCTCGCCTTGGGTGGCCTGGGCTACGGGGCCCTCACTCTCGTATGCGCGGTATTGTTCTGGGGAGGGCATTGAGTGATTGGAAAAGAGTCACGGAACCTGCTGGGCGGGAGCATTGCGTTTTAGAATTATTCTAATTAGATCTTGCGAAGTCGGGCTATTATCGTAGGGTAATCGCGTTGAGGAACACCGTTGAACAGGCTCCCGGATCGGTTGAGATCCCATCGGTACTTCGTGGTCTCCGCATGACGAAGCAGCGCCGGGTTGTCTATTCCGTGTTGCTTCAGACTCGTGATCACCCAACCGCTAACGACGTCTTCCGCCGGGTGCAGAGAGAGATGGCCACGATCTCACTAGCCACTGTTTACAACTGCCTTGATGCGCTGGCAAAACATGGCCTGATCAGTCAGGTGAATTTTGACCGGGAACCATCTCGATTTTGTGTGAACCCAGCGCCGCACGTCCACTTCAGGGATACGAGAACAGGGGTCATTCATGATATAGCTTTCAAGGAAGGGTGCCAGATTACGGATCTGCTGGAACTTCCAGATGGCGCAGAAGTGAGCGAGCTTGAACTAACCATCAGTGGCGACCTTCCCGCCAACGTCTGACCTGATACCTTTTTTAAACTACCCCCTCCGATTAAGATGAGCCTGATCATCAATAACCTCCATGCCACGATTGACGGCAATCCTATTCTCAAGGGACTCAGCCTTGAGGTCCCTGCCGGAGAGGTCCATGCCATCATGGGGCCTAACGGATCTGGGAAATCCACTCTTTCCAAGGTTGTTGCCGGGCACGAGGACTACGAAGTCACTGGAGGTTCGGTTACAATGGATGGAGAGGATCTTCTTGAACTGGAGATAGACGAGAGAAGTCGGGCAGGTCTTTTTCTGGCCTTCCAATACCCTGCAGAGGTCCCCGGGGTCACAATGGCTAACTTTATCCGGGCCGCGCTACAGGCTCGCCTCCCAGAGGGAGAGGAGCTGGATGCTGTGACCTATTACAAGAATCTTTACGAGAAGATGGATCAGCTCGGAATCGACCGCAGGTTCACCTCGCGGTTTGTNAACGAGGGCTTTTCGGGTGGTGAAAAGAAACGAAACGAGGTCCTGCAGATGATGATGCTGGAACCCAGCTACTGCCTCATGGATGAGACNGATTCCGGTCTCGATATTGATGCNCTNAAGGTCGTNGCNGACGGNGTNAATTCAATGCGTTCCNNCNACCGTGGATTTCTGGTGATTACCCATTANCAACGTCTCCTCGATTATATTGAGCCTGATCATGTTCATGTCCTGGCGGACGGACANATNGTGAGAAGCGGAACNAAGGAGCTNGCACGGGAGCTGGAGAAAAAAGGCTANGATTTCCTCAAGGAGGAGNTCGAGGTGGCNGGCTAGATNATNTGATAAACCGGAGAAAGATATGAGTGAATCAGTCTTGGATGCAGGAACTCAGGCGGCGATTGAGATCGACCAGAGTAAGGGAAATTTCTCGTANCCNGAGTCTCACAAGTTNGATGCGGGCCGTGGGTTGAGCCCCGCNACNATNGATTACATCTGTGACGTNAAGGACGACGCCGATTGGGTCCGCGAACTTCGTCACCGNGCACTCAAGACTTTTGANTCCAAGCCAATGCCNACGCACTGGGCCACCGAGGATCTGAACAATATNGATTTTGATATCATTCGTTATTACCTCTCCGATGGAACAAAGCCCACCAGGAGCTGGGACGAGGTGCCTGACGACATCAAGGAAACCTTTGAGCGACTGGGAATTCCGGAACAGGAGAGAGCGTTTCTCGCTGGAGTAGAGGCGCAGTATGATTCGGAGGCGGCCTATTCCAACGTCAAGGAAGAGCTCGAAAAGGATGGGGTTATCTTCGTCAACTCAACTGAGGGCCTGAAGGAGTATGAAGAAATTTTCCGACCGTGGTTTGGTAAGGTCATTCCNGCAGGCGACAACAAATTTTCAGCACTCAACACTGCTGTATTCTCGGGAGGGTCGTTCATCTACGTTCCCAAGGGATTGAAGGTGAAGCATCCCCTTCAGGCCTACTTCCGAATCAACTCGGAAAACTTTGGTCAATTCGAGCGCACTCTCATCATTTGTGATGAGGGGTCCGAGCTGACTTACCTCGAAGGATGCACTGCACCAAAATTCGAGACCTCAACGCTGCATTCAGCAGTCGTTGAACTCGTAGCCATGAAAGATGCGAAGCTGCAGTACATTACGGTTCAGAACTGGAGTGATAACGTGTTCAATCTGGTGACCAAGCGAGGNATTGCGCACGAAAATGCCGAGGTCCGCTGGATTGATTGCAATATTGGNAGCAGGCTGACCATGAAATACCCGGGTGTGGTGATGAAAGGGAGGAAGGCCCGGGGTGAGGTGATTTCAATCGCACTTGCCAATTCCGGACAGCATCAGGATACCGGAGCCAAGATGATACACGCGGCAGACGAAACGACTTCGAATGTCGTTTCCAAGTCGATCTCCGTGGGAGAAGGGCGATCAACCTACCGCGGACAGGTTCATATTCCGAAGCACCTCAAGGGGTGCCGGAACAATACGGAGTGTGACGCTCTCCTGATCAACACCAACAGTCGGACGGATACCTATCCGGCGATTACGGTTAAAGGCAACCAGCATGCGACCCAGCATGAAGCCAGCGTTTCTCAGGTCTCAGAGGAGATGCTCTTCTATCTGCAGCAGCGTGGGTTGAGTGAAGGGGCTGCAATGAGCCTTGCTGTGAATGGCTTTGTGAACGACCTCGTGAGAGAATTTCCGATGGAATATTCGGTGGAACTCAAGCGCCTCATCGAATTGGAGATGGAAGGAAGTGTAGGTTAGGGGGTGAATGGGCTGAATGAGAAAAGCAGCTGATCGAAATTGATGGATACTACTGTTGAAGGGTTGAACATTCTGGCTGAGGAACCATGTCGGATCGACGGGATCCCTGAGTGGTTCAATGAGTCCCGTCAAGCGGGCTGGGAGCGTTTCCAGAAGCTGGCAATGCCTTCCCGAAAGGACGAAGAGTGGCGGTTCGCGAGACTCCGGCATCTCAATTTCAAAAATGTGACGCTGCCGAATTTCAGCAAGGAACAGGAGGCGTGCGGGACAACAGGTCTCGACAAACGTTCAGCTGGATTCGTCTTTGCGGATGACCGTCTGGTCGAGAAGGAAAGTAACCTGCCCGCGGAAGTGATCTGTCTCCCATTGCTGGAAGCCATCGAGGAGCATTCCGAGCTCCTCGAGCAATACTTCATGAAGGCAGAGGCCCGTCTCGGGTCGGCAAAGTTTGCGGCCCTCCACCAGGCCCACGTTTCGTCGGGGGTGTTTGTCTATGTCCCGGATGGGGTTGAAGTGGAGGATCCCATCGAAGTTTCGCATTGGATCACCGAAGACCATGTGGTCACGTTCCCTCATACCCTCGTAGTNACCGGCAAAAATGCCCGAGTTTCGGTGGTAGACTATTTCCAGTCTGGTGCCAGCGCGCACGGGTCATGGACAATCCCAGTGAACGAGCTGATAGCAGGTCCTGATTCACAACTAACCTACCTTGCCCTGCAGGACCTCAGCGATGAATCCCGGATCATCCAGTTGAGTCATACCTCGGTAGCCCGCGATGCGACCGCCAAGTCGTTCATCCTGAANTGTGGAGCGGCGTGGGTTCGCCAGGAATCCCTGAGCCAGCTTGTAGGCGAGAACTCTCGTTCGGACATGCTCTCGGTGAGCATTGCACGAGATGGTCAGGAATATGACCAGCGCACGTTCCAGCACCATGCCAGCGCCCAAAGCTACTCGGACCTGCTCTACAAGAATACGTTGTATGATGAGAGCCGGACAATTTTCTCCGGNCTGATCCTTGTGGATGAGGGCGCCCATGATACCGACGCCTACCAGACGTGCCGAAATCTGCTGATGAGCGACACGGTTGAGGCCAATTCGATGCCTGGTCTGGAAATCAATGCGGATCAGGTGAAGTGCTCGCATGGGAGTACCTCTGCGATGATTGATGAGGACGAAATTTTCTACCTGCGGGCCCGGGGGGTGAAACCCCACGTGGCGCGCCAGTTAGTCGCCCAGGGTTTCAGTGTGGAATGCATTTCCCGCCTGAAAAGTGCCGAGCTTGAGGAGTTGGTGCTGGGTTTTGCGGCGCGTGAGTTTCACCGTATTTCTGAGAGCGCCGTGGCAAGATAATCGATTTTCCGTGTTCCCGAATCCCTTGCTCGCCAGTCTCCCCTCAGAATCTTTCGTCTGGGTGGGGATCCTTGTCTGCCTTGCCCATTCGGCGATGTTTTCTGGCCTGAACCTTGCATTTTTCACGGTGGGCTGGCTGCGTTTGGAGGCGGAAGCAGAAATCGGAAACAAGGAGGCTCTCCGGATTTTACGACTGAGAAAAGACTCCAACTTCCTCCTGTGTACGATCCTGTGGGGAAACGTAAGTGTGAATGTCCTTCTCGCTCTGCTCAGTGAATCGGTGCTGACAGGAGGGTTGGCCTTCCTTGTCAGCACGGTTGGTATTACCTTCATCGGGGAAATTGTCCCCCAGGCCTACTTTTCGAGACACGCCATGAGGATGGGGGCTCTCCTCTCTCCGTTAGTAAGGGTTTATCAGTTCATTCTTTTCCCGGTGGCAAAGCCTTCTGCCATGATTCTCGATAATTGGATCGGACCAGAGGGGCCCTCCTTCCTCCGGGAGCGGAACATGGAGGTGTTTCTCCAGAGACACATCCATGATGAGGAGAGTGATATCGGTGCTGTCGAGGGACGGGGAGCCCTCAATTTCCTGAGTCTCGATGACCGAAAGATGGCAACTGAAGGAACAGAAATTGCCCCGGAATCGGTCCTCTCTTTTCCGATCGGGGAGGAGGGACCTGAGATTCCAGGGGCAGGAGAGGNAGGGTGGGAGGCNTTTATCGAGGAATTGCAGCGGATCAGCTACAAGTGGACGATCATCACCGATAAAGAGAGTGCTCCTCAACTCGTGCTCGATACCAATCGATACCTCCGGGAGGTTCTTGGAGGGAATGAAGCGGTTGAGATCTCCGCCTTCTGCCACCGCCCGGTAGTAGTAGATGATCCGGGGCTGCCACTGGAAAGCGTTCTCGATAAAATGGTGGTCGAGGCGGAAAACAGCCAGGATCGCATCGTCGATCGTGACGTGATCCTGCTCTGGACCGATGGACACCGACGCATTGTTGCTGGTGCCGATGTTCTTGGCAGGTTGCTACAGGGGATCGCCCAGAGAGAGCCTGCAGAGGGAATGCTTCCCGGCTCGGAAAATTNTCCTGTGGGGGTGAGGCTTGCCAGTCATANGGATGTGAAACGCCGCTCCTGAGGAATGGAACTGGTGGGCTGAAATCCACCTGAGATTACCGGCAACAAGTAGCAGGAGAAAGACCCATACGACACAGCGACATGGAGACATCCGTATTGGAGCTTGAAGGCATCACGGTCTGGCGGGGAGACAGGAAGGTATTTGATGACTTTTCTCTTCAGGTTCAGTCGGGTGAGAGGATAGCGATTCTCGGCCCGAATGGTGCAGGGAAAAGCACACTGCTCTCTCTTATTTCCGGGGACATCCATCCGGTGGCAGATGAGGGGCATTGCCGGATTTTTGGAGAGGACCAATGGTCGCTTTACGACCTTAGAGAGAGGATTGGGCTGGTTATGGCCGAACAGCAGGGNCTCTTTGATGATGACGAATTGGCCAGTGATATTGTTTTAACCGGGTTGCACGGGGTCCATGGCATGACACACAGTCAGACCTATACTGCTGCGGAGAGGCGCAAGGCCTGGAAAGCCATGAAGCAGGCAGCAGTCGAGTCGCTGGTATGGCGAGACTATGGAGAGTTGTCGTCCGGTGAGCGCCGCCGGTTTCTTCTGGCGCGGGCTCTGGTGCATGAGCCCGAGATGCTGATTCTCGACGAGCCGACCACCTCCCTCGACCTCCCCGGGGCGTGGGCCTTCATGGCGGTGGTGCGGCAGCTGATGCAGAAGGGGACAGGAGTCCTTCTCGTGACCCATGACGTTCGGGAGATTCCACCTGAGATCAACCGGGTCGTCCTGATGCGGGAGGGTCGCGTTATCGCTGATGGTAAAAAGCGTGAGGTTCTCACGCCCGAGGCCCTCAGTCTCTGTTACGGAGTGGAGCTTCGGGTGAGCTGGAGGGATGGCCTCTGCGAAGTGCGTCCTGCTGTTGAGGGCTAATCGATACCGGCGTTTTTCCAGTAGGCGTATTCGCTTCGGTTGAAGTCGATATACTCCGGAGAGAGGTCACTGGTATAGATGGTGTAGTCCGCCTTCCCCAGGTGGAGATTGACCGTAATGGTGAATTGATCCCGGGAGGCGATATCCCGCAGTNTCTTGAGCGGTGTTTTGGCCATCAGTCCTCCTTCGCACGCGGCCTTACCGTTGTAGGCGATGTCGATGAGTTCCTCCCGGATCCTTGCCCGGGAGTAGCCGATCGCATGAATNATGCGGCCCCAGTTAGGATCTCCACCATTCCATGAGGATTTCACGAGGGCGGATTTCGCGATGGCCTCGGCCACTTTTTTCGCATCCAGATAAAGNGAGGCCCCCTGCACCTTGAGGGTGACGAACTTGCTCACCCGTTCTCCATCGCGGACACAGGCCTTGGCCAGTTNCAGAAGNACATGNTGNAGAGCTTCACTGAATTCCCGGCAGGCCTTGCTGCGTCGTGTGATGGGCTTNCCGCCNGCNTNTCCGTTGGCGAGGATGAGAACGGTATCGTTNGTGCTCATNTCGCCATCGATNCAGATNCGATTGAAGGATCCNTCCACCGCCTCNAGCAGTGACTTTTGCAGNCANGTCTTGCTGATCGAGGCGTCAGTNGTCACGAAGCACAGCATCGTGGCCATGCTGGGACAGATCATGCCGGCACCCTTGGCGCAGGCCCCGATCCGGATCTTTTTTCCCCCTACCGTGGTGGTGATAGCGATCTCCTTGATGGTGGTATCGCTGGTCATGATGGCCTCTGCGACTTGACGTCCGCCATCTCTGGTAAGTTGGGTGGGCAGGGCGTTCAATCCTTCCTCCATCCTCTGCATGGGGAGGGGAAGGCCGATGACCCCGGTGGAGCAAACCCCAACCTCCCGTTGACGAAGACCCAGAGAAGAGGCAACGGTCTTGGCCATGCCACGGGCATCAGCGATTCCCGGGACTCCGGTGCAGGCATTGGCGTTTCCGCTATTGGCCACCACAGCNCGAAGGTCCATGGCGCGAAGGTGAGCNTGGGTCACCTTGACGGGCGCGGCCTTAACGCGATTTGTGGTGAAGGTTCCCGCTGAGNCACAGGGATGATCGGAGTAAATGAGGGCAAGATCGTTGCGGGGATTCCCGGCCTCCTTGATGCCGCAGCTGACCGCTCCACCGCGAAAACCCTGAGGAGCACAAACTCCTCCTTTTACCTTCTTAAAGGACATTGCGAAACCTTTCTTGGTTGATTCCTACACCGTTCCGGTACCCGTGGTGTCTGGCAGTCCGGTCATAAGATTGAAACTCTGGATGGCCTGACTGGCCGCGCCTTTGCCGAGATTGTCCTCGGCACTCAGAAGAATGAGGCGTCCAGTGCGCTCATCGAACTCCCAACCAACGTCAATAAAGTTCGTGCGAGTCACGTTCTTGGTGTCAGGCGATTGACCCCGTCCCAGCAGGCGGATAAAGGAGCTGTCTTCGTAGGCAGCATGAAGGGCCTGCTCTACTTCCTCAACAGTCCCCAGCAGGGTGGCCGTGGTCGTGGTGCAGATCCCGCTATTCACTGGAATAAGGTGAGGGATGAAGGTCAGAGTGACGTTCTTCCCTGCAGCCAACGAGAGTTCCTGTTCGATCTCGGAGAGATGCCGGTGCTTCGGTAGTCCGTAGGCCCGCACGCTCTCATTACATTCGACGTAGAGGAGAGAAAGGTCGGCCTTGCGACCCGCGCCACTGACACCGCTGAGAGAGTTGGCGACAATCGTGGCTGGATCCACCAGTCCCTGACGGAGCAGAGGGATCAGCGGAATGAGAATCGAGGTAGGGTAACAGCCGGGAGAGGCGACCAGTTGGGCGGTCGTAATTGCCTCGGCGTAGACTTCGGGCAGTCCGTAAACCGCCGTCGGCAGGAGATCCGGTGCCGGGTGCTGCTCACCATAAAATTCCTCGTAAACCGAGGCCGCCCGGAGGCGAAAGTCCGCACTAAGGTCGATAACCCGGANATTCCTGGCCAGCAGCTCGGTGGCGTAGGCGGCAGCGGTCCCATGGGGCAGGGCAAGGAAAGCGATCTCGGCACCGCTATCGGCGACGGCTTCCATGTCAGGTTCCGTGAAAGGCAGTTCGCTGCCGGGAAGCTTAGCAAACCGGGGAAAAACCTCGTCGATACGTTTCCCGGCGTTGGCCCGGGAAGTCGCCGCAGTGATCTGGGCACGAGGATGTGCCAGAAGAAGCCTGACGAGCTCCATTCCGGTATAGCCGCTCGCGCCGAGAATGGCTACCTTAGTGGTTTCCATGGTTACTGCTTTTGGATGGCAGGAAAATCGCGGCTTGCCAATGCTGAATAACACGGGTTACACACCGCGCGGCTNCTTACCCCACTTTCCATACCATCGTCGGGACGTAGCGCAGCATGGTAGCGCGCCTCACTGGGGGTGAGGAGGTCGCTGGTTCGAATCCAGTCGTCCCGACCATTTTACNAGCTTCGAAGAGNGTTGGTGCAGAGGTGGGCAGACTCAAAGAGGCAGAGCGTGACAGGGCCTATCCGGATCGCTTATTGGGATCAGTCCTTGTCTGAATCGTGCGGATTTTCGCGGTCCCGATATCTTTCTTCGTCGGGAATATCCTCCGGTGGGTCGTGGGGATCGAGGTGCTCGTCCTCGTCCGATCCGGATTCCGAGGGATCGGATTCCTCATGGAAATCAAATCCCTGCTGTTCTCCGGTCTCGGCTTCTGTTGGTGCAGTAGGCTCCGGCTCGGAGGATTCGTCCTCATCCCCGGTGTGTCCGTCATCTCCGAAGCCGAGGTCGCCCTCGGTGTGATGGTCTGCTCGGAAGGCGTCATCATCCGTGTGGTAATGGCCATCTTCCGAGTCATGGTCATCGTGATACTCGTCGTGATGGTATGGATCGTGATCGTNNTNATACGGATCATGCTCCNAATCATNCCCNTCNTGNTGNCNGTCGTNNTCCTNNNNCTCATCNGNGACNCCCAGTTCCTCCTTNCGCCGGCGGATTTCCAGCATTCGTTCCATTCGCTCNCGCTCTTCCTCGGCTTCCAGCCGGGCAGTCTTGCGCTCAAGCAGGAAGGCCAGCCAGATACAGATCTCGTAGAGGACAACCATCGGTCCTGCCAGAAGGCANAGTGTGAAGGCGTCAGGAGTCGGGGTGATCAGGGCCGCGATGACAAAGATCGANAGNATGGCATAGGCGCGGGTGCGCCGCATCATTTCACAATTGAGGATCCCCAGCTTGACGAGGGTCATGACGAGGACGGGAAGCTCAAAGCTTAGTCCGAAAATCAGGGTAAACTGAGTAGCGAAGGAAATGTAGTAGCCGATCCGCCACTCNTTCTCGATCATCATGTCCGAGCTGTATTCGTGNAAGAANTCAAGAACCTCNGGCAGGACAATGTAATAGGAGAAAAAGACACCAGAGAGAAAGAGGCCGAAGCCAATCGCCATTGCNGGCCAGAGAGCCTTGCGCTCGGCNTCGTGCATNCCNGGCAGAACAAACTGCAGGATAAAGTAGAGAAGAAAGGGGAAGGAAATCACAATCCCTGCGAAAAACGCCAGCTTGATGGAGAGCATGAAGCCCTCTGTCGGCTTCAGCGCCTGCATGAGGACGAGTTTGCCGCGTGCGTCTACGCGTGGGCTGGGCCCCCCGTCTATCAAGGCGAGCACCTTGTTGCGCAGGGCCTCGTCGAGTCCGCTATGCGATTCGATAAAGGTTTTCTGTTCCTCTTCGTTCTCGATGGTGAGGGCCGCTCGAAAGAGATTGACGATCCGGATGTTGTTGAGGATTTCGTCGGGATCCTCAAACGTCTGAAGGTAGTGCGCCCGGTCCTTCTCCTCGAGCTTGTTGAAAACCTCCGCAATGGTCTTGGCGGCCTCCCATTTGTCCAAGTCGATACCGGTATCCTTCAGGGCGCTCTGTTCGCCCTGCTCCCATACCTGGGTCACCGGGCGGCGAATGATATCCATCAACTCATTCCGGAAGATGAAGCACGCAATGGTGGAGATCAGGAGGGTGAGGACGATTCGCGTGATAGATACCCTGAGATCCTCGAGGTGCTCGAGGAATGGCTTCTCGGCAGAGGGATTACTCTGATCCCTGAGCTGAAAGATTTTTTTCAGGAAGAACATCCGCGGTGGGCCGATTGGTTTAGTGCGGGAATTCCCGGAGGTCGAGGGTCTTGTTGCCCCTAATTTCGTGCTCGCGGCGGAGGAATGAAGTGGGTGAGCGGAGCCCGAAGGATCTTCCGGGGCCGCTCGGAGAACATTTTCGGTGGCGAGGGGGCAAAATCAGGGGGAATTTGCTCAGATTTTGCCAAGAAGAACCGGTTTGCGGTGTCTTAAAGCTCGAAAGGACGGGATCAGGTGACATTTTCAGGCGTACAACTCTTTTCTTCGATGGCCGTAGCGTCGGTCGTCGCCCTGCCTATGGCCCCTCAACCCCCAAAGGTGACTCCGCCATCCCTGACTGAGGTGTTCCGGTCAGAGGAGAGTCCCCTTTTACGCTACGCCTTCGGATTGGTAGGGCGCCGTGAGGTGGCGGAAGACTTGGTGCAGGATGCCTTTATGCGTCTGCATCAGAACTGGGACGATGTAGAGCAGCCTAGGGCCTGGCTCTTCCGGTGTGTCCGGAACCGTTCCTACAATTATAACCGGGATCACAAGCGGGAGACTCTTACCGATCCCACTATTCAAGAGGCCTTGGGCGACAAGGAGGAGGCTGGGCCGGCCCGACCGAGTAGACTCGGGCAGGAGGCTTCTGATGCAGTCCTTGCCAAAATGGAGGCGGCAGGAACCTTGCATCTCCTGATGGGAGAATTGGATGAACGGGATCAGCAACTTGTCAGGCTCAAATATTTTGAAGGTCAAAAATACGATCAAATCAGCGAGGCGATGGGAATGAGCGTTGGCAACGTGGGTTACCGCTTGCATCACGTTCTTCGGGAGCTCGCGGATTCCCTGCGGCGTTCAGGGGTAGAAGGGGCGACAGGTTAGTGATGGGCAAGGACGGTTATAGTGATGATCTAAAGAGCGGCCTCAATCCTGAGCTTGAGGCTCAAATCGTAGCGCTCATTCATGGAGAGCTCTCCGGAGACGCATTAAAGGCGGTAGAAGCTGAACTTGCGAAGGACCCCGCGGCCAAGGCCTACCGGGAGCGGATACTGTTTGTGCATGAAGTCCTCGAGGAGAGCTCTTTCGGAGCAGAGGATACGGAGTGGACTTTGGCCCCTGAGCGCAAAGAGCAGCTCTTGGAAACGCTTTCCGGGGACGTCTCTCTGGCGTCGCAGCAGGACATGATCAATCTCAAGGATTTGAGGGAGAAGCGGACTCAAGTCGCCGGGCGCCGGGCCATGTGGTCTCTCGCTGCGTGTTTTTGCTTCACTCTGGTTCTTGTCACCTTGCTGACCGAGCCCTGGATCGTCTTAGAGGAGCAGAACTCTGCTGATACTGCGACCGATACCGCTGGATCCTTGGTGGATTCTGGCAGGCAGGCACCAGACACCCCAAAGCTCTTGTTGCAATCTGAGCCGATGGCCGAGGCAGCCCAGTTTACCGAAGATTTTGACGCGTTTGGTGCGTCGTCTCCTCCGGAGGCGAGAGAGGCCCCAGCGGTAGCCAGGCGTCAGCGTGCGCTCGAGAAGTCGACCGGAGACAACCTGAAGAGGGAGGCAGCGCGTGCCCCAGCACCAGCAAGGAAAAAGGTCGGGGACTCCTTGAGCGACTTGGATGAGGAACCCGTCAGTCCCCCCGCCGTTACTCAGCGGTCGGCGGTAGATCCGAAGGCTCTGAATAGTGCCGTTTCCGAGGGCAGTCCTTTTGCGGCTTCTCAGGCCGCGGCTATCTCCGAGGCAGCGGAGACTCCACAAGAGGTGGTCTTAAAACCTCAAACGGACGAGCCGGAGTCTTTCACCGAGCCGGCCGAGGAGGAAGCGGGCGGGGGAGAGAAGAGGCGTGAGGTCGCCTTCCTGGGATTGGGCGTCTTCTTGGGATTACTCTTGGGTGTGCTTTTTGGCTTGGGCTTGGGAAGGACCTGGCAGCGCCGGGCCCATTCCTCCCACTGAGCGGCAAGTTCCCTGACCCTCTGAGGCTTCTGGGCGGCGAGGTTTTTCTGCTCAGTCCGGTCCTTGGCCAGATTAAATAGCTCCCACGGTCCCTTCTGTCCGCGCCGGACCAGCTTTTCCTCTCCTACCCGGATGGCGGCGTTGCCTTCATGCTCCCAGAAC
>PARF01000030.1 GCA_002709915.1 Roseibacillus sp.
GTCAAAGGACCACGCGTGCTTGGGGAGCTTGCTCTTGTCGACCAGCTGGGTGGGTGGAACAGGGATCCGGTCATTCTCCATGTAGGCGTAGAGCCAGTCCGTGGTGGGACAGGAGACTGTTCCAAAGAAGTGGTCGAAGCCGCGGTGGATAGGGCCGTCGGGAACTGGTCGGCTGTAGTCGANCCTGCGNACNGCCTCGAGACCGTTCTTGTTAATGGCTTCGCCGTTCNTGTCGAAGAAGGTCATCCCNANATGCCATTTGCCGAAGAGAGCGGTGGTGTAGCCCTGTTGCTGCAGCATGGCAGGGAGNGTCAGTCGGTCCNTCTCGATCAGGCAGGGNCCNCCAACGCCGGTGAAGACGCCACGGTAATTCAGACGAAAGGCCATGCGCCCGGTCATGATNCTGTAGCGNGTAGGCGTGCAGACCGTGGAGGGGCTGTGCGCATCGGTGAAGAGCATGCCATCGCGGGCGAGCTGGTCGAGATGCGGGGTTGGGACCTTGCTCTCCGGGTTGTAGCAGCTGACGTCTCCATACCCGAGATCGTCGGCGAGGATGAAGAGGATGTTGGGCTTCTCCCGGGCAGAGATCCAAGGCGTAAGGCTGAGGAAAAGAAAGAGAAACAGGATTCGCATGAAGGTCTTGTGTGGAATGGGAAGGAGGGCGGTCAAGTCGCGTTTCTTCGATTTTTTAGATCGGGTGGGAGAGAAGATCCTCCGAGGTTATGGNAAGGGGGCCTAGACCGGGTTGAGGAAATCTGTCAGACCAAGGGTGATGAATAGTGAATGGATTGATGTGACCGTGTCTCTGGAGAATGGGATGGTGCACTGGGAGGGAGATCCCGAGGTGAAAATTTACCGGCATTTCAANCTGGGGGTGGATGATATGCCGTGCAATCTAACCAAGCTCGAGATCAGTGCTCACACCGCGACCCACATGGACGCCATGTGTCACTTCATCCCTGGTGGAGCCGGAATGGACGAGATGCCATTAGAGGCCACCATCGGCCCCTGCCGGGTCATCGGGATGGAGGTGAAGGATCAGATCATGCCCCGCGATCTCGAGGGTCTGGAATTCCAGCAAGGGGAGCGGATCATTTTCAAGACCAGCAATACACCTNGGAGCTGGGAGATGGCGCCGAAGTTTGACCGGGACTTCGTCTCCATCAGCGAGTCAGCAGGTCAGGTCCTTGCCGATGCTGGCGTGATGACCGTCGGGGTGGATTATCTCAGCATTGGTGGATTCGGAAAGGATGTGGTGGAGGTTCACAAGGTTATGCTCGGCGCAGGGATCTGGGTGATTGAGGGGCTCTGGCTCGCGGATGTTGAGCCAGGGGACTACGACCTCGTGTGTCTGCCACTTAAGATCAAGGGTGCCGATGGGGCTCCTTGCCGGGCCCTGCTTAAACCGCGTTAAAGATCAGGTGCGCTTGCTGCGATTCATCAAAACGGTTACTTCGTTCGCGTCACCCGGAAAAGATCACCGCCGCCCGGAGGCAGTTTCACGGTGAGGGTCGTCTTGCCCTTGGCTGGACCATAGGCTTTCTCCCAGCTTCCGCTTTTTCGATCAAGGCGCTCTACGAGAGAGACGGAGCTATCGATGGTGAGGCGGCTGGTGCGCTCCTCCGTGATGTCACTGTTGACGGTGAGAAAATAGGGGCGGTTCTCCTTATTCTGGAACATGCCGAGGACAAGGTGCTCATCGGAGCATTGGATCCAGTGATCCTCGGGGAATTCGGCCGCTCCCGGGGCCTCGGGATGAAAAGGCTTGGTGTGATAGACTCCTGTGGACTGGAGTTTCGCGAGAGTGGGCCCGAGTGGTTGAATGTCACGGGCCACCTCGGCGAGGGGCGGAACGTTGACACGGGGCACAATCTTTCCATCTACCAGCACCGGTTTGTCGTCCTTCTTCTCGTAGCTGAACATCCAGGGAGGCCAGAAGTGGAAGGCCTGAACCCCATAGGCGAGGCTGGTATACATGGTATGACGAATCTGGGGGAGAGAGACTCCCGCCCCGACACAGCGCATGGCAGGAATTCCGTTTTTTCGGGCCAGTTCGCAGATGGAGCGGAGGTAGATATAGCGTCGGTCGGGATAGCGGCGTCCGTCCCAGTGATAGTGATAATAGTCCAGAATCATCGGCTTCACGGTGTCGACAAATTCGTAGTATTCTCCCCAGATGGCCCGATTGATGAAGATGGTAGGGTGATTGGGGTCTGCCTCTGCGAAGGCACGGGCGATGTTCGCGAATCCCGGGAACGAATTTCTGCGGCGACGGTCGGAAATAAAGTAGGCGAAGACGCTTTTGTCATCTCTCAGGCCAGCGGCCTCTTTGAGAAGCTCATTGATATCGCCCGCTCCAAGACGGGCGTAGAGTCCATTGCGCCGGCACATCTCCAGAAGGTTTGTTTCACATTCCACCGCGTTGAAGCCATGAGATTTGATGTAACGGGCCATCACGTCCTGTTGGTCTGGGTCCTCAGGCCATTCAGCCCAGGTCACCATCATGAGAGCAGGAACCTGGTAGCGGATTGGAATTGGATTGGAAGTATCTGTTTCCGAATCGTCCGCAGCGAGGGTGGCGCACAGACCGATAAAGAAAAAAAGGGGAGTAAAAGGGTGAGCTTTCGACATGGTTTCCGGCGCTCCTACCACAAATCTGGNGGNAGATCCATNCACTGNTGGAATNTNCTGAAGATTTCTGAAGCCTCAGAGCCAGCCGGGAGGCAGGTCATCCTTGGTCTCGTGAAGAATTTCAAGAATCCGGCGTTTCTCATCCTTTCCGAGGTAGCCAAACCCCTCGACTGGTTGCGGAGCAGTAAGGATCTCGTGGATNCGAGCGTAGATGGCACCTTTTAACATGGGAGGAAATCGGTCAAAGGTGGGTGAGTAGATCATGTAGCTGCAACGGTTCTCGAAAATGCGCCCGTCGAGGCGGAGATCCTTTAGGGAGCGCTTCCTGCTATCAGCAATGCGGTTGGCGGCGAAGGCACGTCGGAAGGCGGGGTCACATGAGACCTTGGGAATCGGGGTTTCATCGCGAAAAAGGAGATAGTCAACGACCTTGTCGCGCCCCTCCAGGAATTCGTCGATACTTCGGCCCTTGCTGAGTTTGCTCACGTCGGTCTCCTCGGGGTNGAGCTTGCTGTCAAAGAGAGACTGGCGAGCCCGGTAGGCAGCTTCGACCAGGCGGTGATGCATGGTCACTTGGTGATCAAAAACAAGAAGTGCTGCGATATCACTACCGGGAGCGGGGTAGGCTTCAGTGGAGAAGAAGCGATCGAGTTTCTCAAGGTTGGCAAATTGTTCGCGATCAATGGTGACTTTACCCCGCTCGCGAGTGGCGATTGCATTTCCCATGTGCCGCATAGTTCCATGATTTCCGCTCACGAACCATCCTCCGTAACGATCATGAAGGGGAATATGGTGTCCGGACCGCCGGTAATCGTCGATACTCCTCAGCGAGCGACCTGACTTGTCCGGGTAGACCGATCGTCCTAGCGAGCCGGGCAAAAAATTCGTGGCGTCGCCGGCGTGGCACCCGAGGCAGGAGCGAGTGCGTTCAAGAAGGGGGGAGCTTGTATCATCAAGTTCGCGCTGGAAGTAGAAGATCGGCCCTAGTTCCGGGTCGAAGCTGGCAATTTCGATTCTGCCATTTGGCATCCATCCGAGATAAACGGACTCGTTGAAATAGAGTGCCCGCGGATTTGAGTAGGAGACCTCCCGTCGCTGCAAGCTAGTCCGGGAAAAGACGAGAACCTGAGTGTCCTTGTTCACTCCGAGTTCTCTAAGAAGGCGCTTAACCAGAGGTTTGCCATTGGGTTCCTTGATGAGAACTTCTCCACGCTGGACTCGCTTCATGAGGAGAGTGACCGGGTCTTTAGCTTCCTTGCTGAAGTAGCCGTGGGGCTCCAGCTCGTAGTCGTTGTAGAACTGTGAAAACCCGGCCAGGGTGCTGCACAACAGGAGAGAGACAACGAGANTGCGCATATGCATGAAGATGGTGGCAGGACTATTCCGTGGGAGGCGGGGTGAGATCAAGGAGATAGCGATNGTGTGCGGGATCCCACTTCGGGCGTTCTGTATCGTTTATCTGGTCCATCCATTTTCCCTGAGATATTCGGGCAGGGAGATGGGCGCTCCTCCGCGCCGGATACTCTCGTCAGCAGCCTCCATGAAGGCGTAGATTTCCAGAGTAATGTCAGCCGAGACTGGAGGTTTGCCGGTCTGAAAAAACTTTACGATTTCCCTGAGCATGGGNGCGTAGTTCCCGCCTGATTTCTGCTCAACAATGGCCTTTGTGCCAAAGGCAGTAACCTTGAATGAAGTCTTGCCATTGCGAATCCCATGCAGGGTTCCGACTCGGTCGTTGTTCCACTTTCCGGTAACTACAATTGTGTTCTTGTTCTCGGTAGCTATCACGCTCCTGCAGCCAGAACCCATTATGGTGAAGAGCGATTCCGTGGCATGTATTCCATACCANAAGAGGCTGGGGTGATGGGGTTCTGAAGAAGCAGGTCCGTAGGAAATGGCAGAGCGTATTTCACCGGCATCGGCATTAGCTACTTCAATCACCCCCTTGTGCCAGCGTAAGGAAGAGCTACTGAAGCATGGCACTCCCGACTTCTTTGCAAGCTGGAAAATCTTGACGGCATCTTTGAGGGAGCCAGCCAGAGGTTTGTCGATGAAGACTGGTTTGCCTGCAGCGAGGACCGGTTTGACCTGTTCGAGATGAGTGCGCCCGTCGAGGCTGGTTAGGAGGATGGCATCCACCTCGTTACACATGTCTGCGATATTGCCGTAGAGCCGGACTCCGTATTTCTCGGTCAGGGTTTCAGTAAATCCTGATATTCGATTGATGCTGGAAGGAATGTCGGGACTGCCGCCCTTGTAAGCTGCTGTTACGATTGCGCCTGGGACATGCGAGGGATTGTTGTCTTCGTTCAAGAGAGAGGTAAAGGCAATGACATGAGACGTATCGAGACCAATGAGGCCGATTCGTATTTTCTGCGCGGGGAGGGCTGCTGTCGAAGCGATCAGAATCAGGAAAAGGCGGGAGAGAAAGAGCATCGCGACCTTTTAGAACAGAGTAGAGGCTGAGAGAAGTCGTTTCTGTATTCTTGCCACATGCTGCGAATTAGAGATTTCCAAGCAGGGCTTTCAGAGTGACAATTCCGGATATGGAAACCGTGATGCGTCCGTTCATTGGAGTCGTGTTGGGACTGTTGCTCAACCTTTCCGTGGCCGAGGCCAAGCCGACTTTCGAAAAAACCGGAGAGATCAAGATTTCGCGGGTGGATTTTAAGATCGATGGAGACAATCTTGTTGCCAGTTTCCGTGCTACGCGATGGGGAATGTATGACCTTACGTATGAAGGAGCTTCGGACAGTCAGATAGAGGTCACGCTTAATGGGCAAAAGCCGGTTGAGGAGCCCTCTCTTGTGCAGGGTCACCTTGGGAAATTCTACATCAAGAAGGCGGGACCATGCAGTATTCAATTGAGCGGAACTGCGCCGGGGGTGAAAGTTTTAAGGCTGGCGCCGGCCTGCGAGGGTAGCCCTGTAGTGCAGGAAGGAGGTCAGGCCATCGAGCTGGATGCCAGAAACTGCCGGATCTCAGGCGTGATGCTTCGTTACGAGCCCAATCCGAAAAAGCTCTGTATAGGNTTCTGGGGAAATCCGGATGATTATCCGGTTTGGAACTACGCCGTAGCAACCGCAGGAAAGTATGAGGTTGTTCTGACTCAGGGATGCGGACGGGGAGCCGGTGGAAGCCGGGCGGTGCTCGAAACGGCGGGGACCTCGCTGGAGTTCACGGTCAAAGATACCGGAGGGTATCAAAACTGGATCGACGTTTCGTTGGGTGAAGTGGATATCGCGAAACCNGGTGATCAGGAGCTNACCGTNAAAGTTCTTAAGAAGGCTCGCGGNATCATGGATATTCGCCGGATTGTTCTGAAGCCCGTGAGGTGAGCGCTCGGGCCTCGAGCCTCCCGGAAAATCTCAGCCGATGATCTCATTCACGACCTTACCGAAGACGTCGGTTAGCCGGTAGTCGCGTCCAGAGTGGTGGAAGGTAAGCCGCTTGTGGTCAATTCCGAGAAGGTGCAGAATGGTCGCGTGGAGGTCATGGATGGAGACCTTGTCTCTTATCGCATAATAGCCGTAGTCGTCAGTGGCGCCGTGGTGGTAGCCCTGCTTGGTCCCCCCACCGCACATCCACATNGTGAAGCCATGAGGGTTGTGATCTCGTCCATCGTCGCTTCGGCCCATCTGACCGTCAAATATNTCGCGGCTTGGAGTGCGTCCAAATTCGCTGCCACAGAGAACGAGAGTGTCTTCGAGCATGCCTCTGGACTCAAGATCGTGAAGGAGTGCCGCGATGGGTTGATCCACGGCATTGGCATTGCCTCGATGACCTTTTTCCAGACCCGCGTGCTGGTCCCAAAGATTTCCATAACGGGATGTTGAATGGGTAGCGGTGACGAACCGTACGCCCGCTTCCGCGAAGCGACGGGCCAGAAGCAAAGTGCGCCCGAATTCGTCAGTATGGTCTGCACCAACCCCNTAGAGTTCTTTTGTCGCCTTGGATTCCTTATTCAAATCCATGACCTCCGGGGCCACATTTTGCATTCGGAAGGCGAGCTCGCGGTTACGTAATTCTGCGATGAGCGGATCACTNTCCTCGTTGATAGCTTGGATAAAATCCAGGTGGGCCCGCTGGTCAGAAAATCCAGCCGCTAAGTTGTCCCACATCAATTCACCTCCCCTGCGGGAAGGTTTCAGGATGGGAGCTCCTGCGAAAGAGGAAGGCAGAAAGCCGGTAGGAAATGCTTTTCCGTCCTTGGGCGTCAGGTCCACATACCCGGGCAGATTGCTATTATCAGATCCGAGTCCATAGAGTAGCCAGTTGCCCATAGAGGGCCGAAGCTCGCGAGGCACACCTGTGTTAAGCATCGACATCGCGGTGATGTGATCCTCGTTCTCGTGGTGCAGAGAGTGGATGAAGCATAGTTTATCCAGCCATCCACGGTTAACCTTCGGGAAGAGGTCGCTNGCCCAGCTTCCCGTTTCTCCCCATTGACTCCATTCGAAAGGAGATCCGATAATATGACCGCGCTCCGCAAAGGTGAATTTGGGTGATTTGATAGAGGCAGGCAGTGGTTGGCCATGCTCCGCCTGCAGGCGGGGTTTGTAATCGTAGGAGTCAACTTGGGAGATACCCCCATCAAGCATGATGAAAATCATGCGCTTTGCTCGGGCAGGGAAGTGAGGTTCCAGATCTCCGGACGCAGGTGAGGTCGGAGTTGCCGCCCTGCTCTCTTGTCGGGAGAGAAGATCACAGAGAGCTAGTCCGCTAAAGCCCATGAAACCTCGCCGGGACAGGGATTGAGGAAATAAANCATTCTTGCCCACCTCGATAGCGGCCTTCCCGGGGGTGTAGTTGGGTGCTGAGGATGAGGCGCTCATTTTAGATAGCTGAAGTTATCCGAGGAAAAGAGGCCCAGGATTACTCTCGCCCAGGAGGCGGTTTCTCCAAGGTCCTGCACGATCCGGCAGTGGTCAAGATAGGTGAAGGTCTGCTCCATCAGGAGGGGGCCGGGGGAGTGCCCGAGAATCATACGNAAGGCGACNGTGACTCTCTGNTCGTCATTTAAGTCTGGNAGTGCNAGCAGGCGCTCGGCGATTTTGGANGCGTAGTAGCGGGGCAGTTTGTTATTGAGCCAGAAAAGGGATTGCGAGGTATTGACAGAACTATCCCGCTTGTGGACCGGAACTCCTGAGGGATCGTATCCAAAAAGATGCAACATCTTACGGATTTCGGTTCCCATACCCATGGGAGAACGTCCCGAGGTGAGAATATACATCGCGCGGTCCTTGGATTTGCTATTGTCAAGGGGATNNCCACTGGGCTGACGGGGAACCTTGCCCGCCAGACTCAGCATTGAGTCNTACAGGGCTTCGGCTTCCAGCCGGCGTCGTGGGTAGCGCCAGAGGAGTTTGTTGTCGGGGTCCGGATTGTTCGTAGTGAGGGCTGTCGAGCTGCTCTGCCTGTAGGTGGCGGAAGTAACAATGAGGCGATGGAGGTCCTTCAAAGACCAATTCATCGCGATGAGNCTGGCGGCAAGAAAGTCGAGGAGAGGTTGATTCGTGGGGTTTGCGCCTTGAACTCCAAAATCACCGGAGGTTGCAACAATGCCTGTGCCGAAGTGCCCTTGCCAGAGACGATTAGCAATGACGCGGGCGGTCAGGGGATTTCCGGGATCGACGATCCATTGTGCCAACTGCAGGCGGCCACTCGAATGTTCCGGGATGACAGGGCTCTTCACGAGGTGCCTCGCGAGCGAGGGGACAGCACGAGGGACAGCCTTCTTCTCAACATTGTAGGTGTCTCCACCAATGTGAATGGGCTCGTTTCGTACTCCTTGGACATCGGTGACCGCGAGCATTTGCGGGAGGGGAGCATNAAGGGCGCGGCGCTTTGCGATTTCGGTGTCGATTCGGGAGACAGACTCAGGGACAAGGAAGCGTTCAATGTCAGCGATTCCCGGTGGCCAGGCTTGGGGAACGAATTGAAGCTGAGCGAGAATCTCTTTTCGGAGCCCCCACTTCTTCGACGCTTCATTCAGCCANTTGCCGCGATNGGGAGGAGTTCTTACAAANCGCANTTTGTCGATCCGGGGNAGATAGGANTGGTCNTCGGCCCAGAGGCGAATGTCATTCTTNCCGCTTCGGAGNAGATAGTGGCCNAGGCTTACCCATCNAAAATGCCGACTCTCCCACCCCCCACTNGNCGGGAGGGAGAACTCGCTCAGGACGGACTTGCCGTCAATTTTCAGCTCGANGCGGTATGACTCCGGGGCCGCGCAGCGTAAAAGAATCGTGTAGGTGCCGGCTTCCGGGAGTTCCGGCCGCCATCCCACCCACTGCAGCCGCTCTCGCTGGGTCTCTACGACGGTTTCGCCACCTACCTCGATGCGGCGCACGTTGTTTTGTCCCTGGTAGTCTTCAGCTTCGATCTCAACTGCGGGCATGGAGGGGAGAGATTTGAGGGCGGCCCTGTAATCGGCATCCTTCTGAAGGAGTTCCCGCTCGAGCAGATTTTCCCGGGCAGCGACAAGAGCTTTCCATCGGTCCCGGCGGAGCGAATCTACCAGCTCCTCATTTGCTTCATATGCACGGATTTTCTTCTGGGAGGCTTCTGGTTGTGTCAGACGATAACGACCGTCCCTCCAGTTGCTGCTATTCTCCTTGAGGATCCGCGTACTTCCAAAAATTCCAGCCAACGCATAATAGTCGCGGGTGGGGACAGGGTCGAAGAAGTGGTCGTGGCAGCGCGCGCAGGAAAAGTTAAGACCAAGAAAAGCCTGCGTCGTGGTTGAGATCTGCTCATCGATAATGTCCATCCGCAGGGTGTTAGGATCGGCGCAGTCTGCGAACCATGGACCGATGGAGAGAAACCCTGGAGCAGCCAGAAGATCGAGCTGGCTCTCGCCCGTTCGTCCAGACTCTGCTTCAGCCAGAATGTCTCCCGCGATTTGTTCGACGACGAACTGATCGAACGGCTTGTTCGAGTTCAGGGCTCTTACCACATAATCCCGGTAGGGCTCAGCCATGTCGATCCGGTCTACGGCAGCGACCTTGGTCTTTCCCTGGATGTAGCGGCTTACATCGAGCCAGTGGCGGCCCCAGCGCTCGCCGTAGTGGGGAGAGCCAAGTAATCTTTCCACAAGCGCAAGGTAGGCCTCATCGGGGCCCTTCTCGTTCACCGCAGATTCGAAATTCTCGAGCTCCTCCAAGGTGGGGGGCAAACCTGTCAGGTCGATGGAGAGGCGACGAAGTAGAGTGGCGGGGTCCGCCTGTGGGCTGGGCCTCAGGCCGGCATTAACGAGGTCCGCGAGAATAAAGTGATCGACGGCGTTAATGCTCCAGTCGCCTTGGGGGTCCGGCGGAGGAGTGGGTTCACTCAGTAGCTGGAACGCCCAATGACTTTCCTTCTCGCCCATGATCATGGCCGCTGAGGATGTCAGCAGGAGCAGGATTATGGCTGGAATCGACAAGTGCATCATCGAGGGACGGACTATTCTACGGGTGATGGCAGGGGTATTCTACAACCTCTAGCCCAACTTGTCTTCAATCGATCATTTTCCTGTAAATCTCTGGAAAAGCCTTCCAAAACGCTGAAAATCAATGGGGTCGATGCGGAATGTTGTTAAAATTGAATGGGATCGGACTCCTGAAAGTGCAGAAAATGTCATTGAATCCGCATTTTTTGAATACTCTGAGATGGAGACCCGCCTAACGATTGTCAGTTGTTAATCGCGTCGTTGTTGCCAGCAGCGCGGTGTTCCAGTATACTCCGCTGCCCTCGAAAGTTCACCCTCCCTTACTATGTCGCATACCACGCTACCTCAGATTGCTCCTTGCTTCGTGAGTCATAATATGGCGATCGGAGGAGCCCAGACTGCAGTGCTCCGATACATAGAGACGCTGCCGGAGTGGGTCAGGGAACGCACTACCCTCTATTGCCAGTCCGACGACACCCCTCTCTTGGATAAAGCTATGGAGAATGGCTTCAGCTGTGGAGAGGTTACCCGGGTTGCTCCCAACGATCCGAGTTCGTGGTTTTTGAGCTACGGGAAATTGGATGGTCTGCCGGAACGCCCTACCTCGCTGGTGCTTCACTCTTGGGATGACGCCGGATGGCGGTATTTCAGTAAGGCTTATGAGGGTCAAACAGGGATGACAGTGGCTGGTGTTTCCCAGAAGGTCATGGACCGGTATGCCAACTGGATCCGGGAGAACGGCCACATCGACGGGGGCGTTCTTCCTCCTCCCGTGACGGAATTCTGCATGGCGAAGGGGCGAAACGATCCCCAAGGGCGGATCGTGGTGGGATGGATGGGGCGCCCGCTGGAAGACAAGGGTCTCATGACTCTGCCATATCTCCTTGCGGAAAATCCAAGGCTCATAGTGCGGGCCTGGACCGGAGCAGAAACTGCAGGGTTGGATTATACTCAAAGAGTTCAGGGAGAAGCGATGGAAGCGGTGCTGAAGCTCGCCCGTAAACTCGGGGTTGAGGATCGGTTGGATATTCGACCTCTGGACTTCAACGCGCTTAGTTACCGACACCGGCTTGAAGGGTGTCACGTATTGCTGGGAAATAGCAGGAAAGAAGGATTCCTGCTTACTGCCGCAGAGGCTCTCAGCTGTGGAATTCCTGTTGTTGTTACTAAGACATGTGGAATCGCGGATTTCATCAAGGGCGGCCACAATGGGTATCTCATTGATTGGAATGATAATCCGAAGCGACTGGCCAAGATTGCGCATCGGGCCATCCTCAAGGCAGCCAAGCTCGATCCGGTCAAGTGCCTCGCGTCAGTCGACCGGCTTTCTCTGGGGTCCAATTATGCAACTGCTTACCGACCTGTGCTGGCAAACCTCACCCATACAGGCCTTCAGCATGAGAATGCGCGCGTAACCGTTGGTGTTCGTATCCACGAAGGCGTTGACGCATCGTTCCTCGATGACGCAATCAACAGTATAGCGGCTCAGACATACAGAAATTTTAAAACTGTGCTTCTGGTGGATGGCTCATGGTCCTTTGGGGAAAAGTTGGCTGAGCGATATGACTTGCCGCTGATTTGCACTGGGCTCAGGCCAGATATTGAGCATTGTAGCTGGTTGCACCGACAGGCTCTGGCACAGTGCGAAACCGAGTTCTACAAGCCCCTTGATTATGACGACCAGATAATGCCCAATTATCTCGAAAGAGCGGTGCGTTCGCTGGATGAGAGGGGAGTGGATGTTTACGGTTGTCTGCTCAACACCCTCCAGGATGGAGAGATTACCCCGCGGCTTCATTGGCCCAATAAGTCCCTTGATACGATGTTTACGGGTAACTCGGATGACAATATGCTTCCGCACTCCTCGGTAACAATGCGGACAAGAGTTGCTCTCAAGGCCGGAAACTATCAGGAGAGAGCAGTTGGGCTTGGAGCGGACGATTACCATCTATGGTATCGGATTTTCAAGGTCGGTGGAGAGTTTTTCCGGGATGACGAGGTGCGCAATGTGGTCTACCGGGTTCACGATAGAAATTCACTCGTCATTCGCAGGGAGCGCTTTGGGCACTCCAATAAAAGAAAGCAGCTCCTTGCTGGTGCAGCAGCCGCAGGTATTGCGGCTATGCCGCTGGCAGCCCAAGTAGAGGGTGAAAAAGCTCAGAAGCCCACCGTGGTGGTGGCCCCGAGTGGGGATACCATTGATCCCCCTCATTCTTAGGAGCGTTTTGATGAAAATATTTTTCGAGGGCAAGGTGGAGACTTTGTTCTCCAAGGAAAACTTTGTCTCGTGCCAATGAGTTCGTGGGATTTCACGACTTTGGGGTCCACGATGTTGAGCCTCACTACCGATCCGGGAGTGCCTTTTCTGTCGAGTGTGGGACTTCGCCTCGACGTGGCGGGGGCGGAGTCGAACTGCGCGATCGCACTCGCGCGGCTCGGCAAGCGTGCTTCGTGGCATTCAAAAGTTGCGAGAGGGGCCCTTGGGGAACGAGTCGTTTCCGGTGTTCAAGCGCACGGCGTCGATGTTTCTTCTGTGATCCGAAGTGATGAAGGTCGAACGGAGCAGATGTGGGTGGAGGCCGGGCTTGGAGATAATCTAACTTCGATCACCTATGACCGGGACGGAGCCTCAGTAGCGGGCTTGAGGATTGATGAACTCGATCTGCATTCCCTCCATGACAGCCAATATTTCCATGCTACCGGAATTACACCAGCGCTGTCAGAGGATTGTCGTAATGCAATCCTCGATGCTGTGCAGCTGGCGTGCAGGGCCGGGGTGAAGGTGTCGTTCGATGTGAATTACCGCTCGAAGCTGTGGCAGCCATGCCGTGCGCAGGAAGTTCTCTCGACGATCATCCCTGGCATCCATCTGCTTTTCATCAAGGAGAGGGACCTCGAGTTGCTCTGGGGACGAGGAGGAGATGCAGAAGAGGAACTGCGTCGGTTAAAGGGTGAATTTGGTATCGCTAATATTGTCCTGACACAGGGCCGTAAGGGAGCCAGTGCTCTGCTAGGAGATCAGTTTGAAAGTCACGCAGCCTTTGATGGTGAGGCGGTCAGTCCGATCGGGGCTGGTGACGCCCTGGCAGCAGGAGTGCTCTATTCCCTCATGGAGGGGGAGCAGGAGCTTGCCCTCAAAAGGGGGTGCGCCATGGCTTCTCTGGCAAGGGAGTCGAGAGGCGATTATGTGATCGGAGGAAAGCAGGCGCTCGACGCCCGGATGCAGGGAGAGGTGAGCCGCGGCCTATGCCGGTAGAACCAGTTGCTCCAGAACTCGGGTTCAGCGACTCAACGACTTGACCCCAGCTCGTGAAAATCGTCCGATGCCGTTGTGAAAACCACATTGTCGAGGCGTCGATTTCTTCAGAGTTCATCTCTTGTCGCAGGCTCCGGTCTTCTGCCCGCTGGATTTGCATCGGGGCGAAAGGTGTCTCCGAACAGCAAACTCAACGTCGGGGTGATTGGGGCCGGAGGAAAGGGAACGGCTGACAGTGAGGGGGTCATGAGCGAGAATATTGTTGCTCTGTGTGACGTCGATGAAAGGACCCTGCGGGCAAGAAAGGCACGCTTTCCCAAAGCCAAACTCTTCAAGGATTATCGTGTCATGCTTGAGCAGCTTGGTGATCAGCTTGATGCAGTGACGGTAAGCACCCCGGATCACCACCACTTTCCAGCCAGCATGCTGGCCATGGATCTGGGCCTCCATGTCTATGTGCAGAAACCACTTGCCCATACGGTGTGGCAGGCTCGTGAAATGTTGAAGCTTTCCCGCGATAAAAAAGTCGTCACCCAGATGGGAAATCAGGGGCATTCCTACAGTTCCACCCGCAAACTGGTGGAGGTCGTACGAGCTGGCATCATTGGGGAGGTAAAAGAAGTTCATGTCTGGACGGACCGTCCGATCTGGCCACAGGGGATCGGTCGACCCAAGGGGTCAAAGCCGGTTCCCGATTACCTCGACTGGGATCTATGGCTGGGCCCCGCCCCGGAGCGTCCCTACCAAGATGGGTATCATCCTTTCAAATGGCGTGGCTTCTGGGATTTTGGGACTGGGGCTCTTGGGGACATGGGATGCCATAATATGGACGCGGCTTTCTGGGCGTTACAACTTGGCGCGCCCACCAGTGTGGAGGCGGATGTCTCTGGAGTGAGTGAAGACACAGCGCCGAAATGGAGTGTGATTCGCTATGAGTTTCCCGCCCGGGGAGAGCTTCCACCAGTCAGTCTCACCTGGTATGACGGGGGGAAGAAGCCCAGTGCCGATATTATCGGTGAGAAGGACTTGCCGAAGAATGGCAGCCTGATTGTCGGGTCTAAGGCGACCATTGCCTTCCGAGAGTGGAACCCCAATGGATTTCGGGTTCTTTCGGAGGGTCAGGAAGTCCAGTTTTCTGACCCCGACCCGCTCTTCCCACGGGTTGGAGATAATCCATACAAGGAGTGGATTGAATCCTGTAAGGGAGGGTCTCCCTGTCTTTCCAACTTTGAATACTCTGTTCCGTTGACGGAGATGGTTCTTCTTGGAAACGTCGCGCTGCGGGCGGGTGAGAAAGTTGAGTGGGACGCCACAGCGCTCAGGGCCAAAGGGAACCCACGCGCTGATCAATTGATCCGCACCGCTCCCCGAAAAGGCTGGGAGATCTGAAATTCGCCAGATTCCTGCCCTTCTGGGCTGATTTCAGGGGGTAATTCCCAAAGTAGAAATTTTGGCGAGGTCATCTTGCTGCTGCCTTGAGTTGCAGCGATCATGTCTGTAGGATTCCGGTCGTATCCTACCCACTAACCCATGGCCGGTATTGATACAGACGATGACATACCCGACGTACCCATGTCGGACACTCTCAAACAGCCCTCTGCTGGTCGGCTGCATGGTGCCGATGAGGAGATGAACAAGGGTGGACATTCTCCAGCCAAGAGTGACGGATTCCCGCGAAGGGAGTTTTGCAGCTTGGCTCTCGGCACTGCGATTGTGGCTGCCCCGACTGTGGTCGGTCTGCGGGGGGGTCTAAGCCCGTTGTTTAACGGCGCCTCCGAAGGAATTCTCGCACGCCTGACAACTCTTGATAGTCTCGTTGTGGGAGGTCCGCCGCAGGCGTTCAAGGTCATTGCTGACAAGTCCGACGCCTGGACAACCTACAAGGACCTTCCCCTTGGGCTCGTTTATGCTCAGAGAGTCGCGGATCGGAAGGTCGTAGTATTCAGTGCGAGTTGTCCCCATGCCGGGTGTGCGGTTGAGTATCGTAACGAGGGTGATCGTGGTGAGCACTATTACTGTCCGTGCCACGAGAGCAGTTTCAAAACTGATGGTAGTCTGGCCCCGGATAATACGCAGGCGAAGCGGGGGCTCGATACCCTCGAGGTCATCGGGGAAAAGCTTGAGCAAGGTGAAGTGTGGATTCGCTTCCAGAAATTCAAGGCAGGTATTTCGGAAAAGAAAGTGGTCTGATGATTGGTGCTAAACCCTCCCTCCTGAGACCATGAAACCTCTCCTGAATTGGATCGATAACCGGACGGGAATCAGGCGGTTTACCAAGGAGGCGCTCTTTGAGAATATTCCAGGTGGTGCGCGGTGGCGCTACGTGTGGGGAAGCACTCTGACGTTTGCCATCATGGTTCAGTTCATCACAGGAATCATGCTCTGGATGTTCTACAGTCCGAGTGCAAATTCGGCGTGGGAAAGTGTTCATCATCTCCAGGAGCATGTGAAAGGCGGCGTCTGGTTGCGGGGAATTCATCACTGGACCTCGCAATTCATGATTGTCCTTTTGGTCCTGCATCTTGTCCAAGTGGTGGTGGATGGGGCATACAAAGCCCCTCGTGAGTTTAATTTCTGGTTCGGGCTTGGCTTGCTGGGTGTAACGATGGGACTCGGACTCACCGGCTATCTGCTACCTTGGGATCAGAAAGGGTATTGGGCCACNGAGGTCGCTACCAATATCGTNGGTAACACTCCNNTCGTAGGGGATTACCTGAAACAGATTTTNATNGGGGGNAANGAGGCNGGTCATCACACNCTCACNCGTTTTTTTGCNCTGCATGCTGGAGTGCTGCCGGCCCTTCTGATCGGTCTNATCGTGCTTCACATTTATCTGTTTCGNAANCANGGGATNACTCCAGCNCCTCGCAAGACNNCTTCCTCTGCNCGTCATTTCTGGTGGGTNGCNCTNTTTGTNATGGTCTTTGCGATGAGCTCTNGTCTGGCTNAACTGGGANGAATTCCCNTCAGNGTCCANGCCACTNGTCGGNATCGTTCCCGCTATTTTNNCGGGGCTNTGCCTGATNCGGGTTGTCTATCTCTACNTNCGNAAGAGACNGCTGGAAGAGGCGGATCNCAANCCNCGTCCGGGNGATGTNTATTTCTGGCCGGATCAGGTCTTACGGGATGCGGTAGCATGTGCCGTTGTGNTGGGAGGAATTCTTTTCTTNGTCNGGCAGGTGGGAACTGAGCTNAGTGCGCCGGCAGACCCTTCTGAGAACTACTCAGCAGCCCGNCCGGACTGGTATTTCATGGCTCTCTTCGCTCTCCTGAAGGACTTTGACCTGATTACCGGAGCCTTTGTCATACCTGGCATCGTGGCTGCAATTGTATTTCTGATGCCTTTTATCGGTCGAAAGAGGATAGGCCACATATTCAATCTGGTCTTCCTGGTCGTTATACTCGGGGGCTTCGTTCATTATACTCTGGTAGCCTTTACGCATGATTGGACGAGTGAGGAACATCAGGCCGCGGTGGAAGCTGCTCATCGGGATGCTTCCCGGATAAAGGTTTTGGCAGGNGGGCCAAATGGGATCCCACCCGAGGGTGCAATCACGTTACTGCGCAATGATGCCTTGACGCAGGGCCCTCGCCTGTTTTCCCAGAACTGTGCCTCATGCCACTCGTTTGACGGTCATGACGGGATGGGAAAACCTCGCAAGGATCCCCAAAGTGCGTCCGACTTGAAAGGGTTTGCTTCCCGAAAGTGGTCTGCAGGAATCTTGAACGCGGAGTCCTTTGCTCATCCGGATTATTTCGGGGGAACCAAATTAATCGAGAAGAGCAGGATGCTGAANTATCTTAAAAGTGATATATTTCTGGATCTTCCGTCCGAGGAGATTCATGCGATGGCAGTCGCTCTCTCGGCGGAGGCTCAGCTCAAGAATCAGGCAGCTCTCGATGATGCTGAACGAAGCTTGATCGAGGAGGGACGCGAGCTTCTCTCCATCGAATGTACGGAGTGCCACACCTANCATGAAGAGGGTGACGGAATTGATTTAACCGGATATGGAACCAGGGAATGGCAGATTGCTTTCGTAAGGAACCCTTCTCACGAGCGTTTCTACGGAAAGCGTAATGACCGAATGTCAGTTTTTGGACCGAAATACCGTGACGATGGGTCCCTCGAGCGACCGGCCCAGTTGACTGACCGGGAGATTGGCTTCATCGTCGATTGGTTGAGGGGCGACTGGTACGAACCCATGGTTGTGGGGTCAAAGGTCGTTGATCGGAATCAATAGAACCCCGGGTCGGTTATTACGGTGGCCAGTGATCGAAAGAAGAAGTGAGTTTTTCGGCAAATCGTCGACACCGGGTGAGTTTCATGCAGAAGTAGGAAATGTCGAAGCAACCGGAGGAGCAGGACGGGAAAAACCTTGGATTTTTGAAGACGACCCTGACTGGTGCGGTGCTTGTAGTCGTTCCGGTGGGGATTGTTGGCTTTGCCCTCTGGCAGATTGTGTCGGTATTTAATTCGCTGCTCCATCCAGTGGTCAGGTGGTTTCCCTTCGATTCAAAGGCAATCGGTTACCTGGTTCTCGCCGTTGCGCTCACTCTGGTGGTCGCGCTCTGTTACCTCACAGGAGTAACGGTGAGAACAAAATGGGGAGAAGTGATCCGGGGTTGGGCCGAGCGATGCATCCTGGAGCGAATCCCGGGTTACCGCGTTATAAGGACGTTGATCCACCAGTATCTGGGTCATGAGGGAGGTCGTCAGTTTCGCCCGGTTTTAGTGGATTTATTNGGGTCAAGCTCGCAAGCGGTGGGATTTGAAATAGAGGTACTGGGGAATGGTCAGGTAGCCGTATTTCTTCCATCAGTTCCGGCAGCGACCCTTGGGCAGATTCAGTTGGTCCCGGAGAGCGCGGTCCAACCTCTCGATGCTACAATGCATGCAACACTTGAGGCACTAACCATGTTTGGGATAGGTTCATCCAAGCTGGTGGACAGCGGGGAGGAAGCTGATCCAGCGGGCGAGGAGAAAAGTAATCCTGAGGACAAGTAGAAGGTCAGCGCGCGCGTTTCCATGGTGGGATCACAAGGGTGGTCCNGATGGGGGCGGAGCCATCCCAGCGCGTTTGCGGAATCCGAGGCTGCAAGCGCAACTTTTTTGCGGACGAGCANTCAGGTGAGGTTTAGCCCGGTATAGACCCTTGACGCTTCGTCAAGGANNGCGATACNGCTGGTGGACTTGGCGGGAATCTCCAAGTCTCTCTAATCCCTGTCAGCTTGCGGATCGTCAACTTACTCCTTGGAGCCTGACTTTCATGACAATCNCTCGAGGGATCAGGCGAGAATGTCGTTTAAGACGTGACCATCGATATCAGTGAGGCGAAAATCCCTCCCCTGATAGCGATAGGTGAGACGCTTGTGATCGATACCTAGAAGGTGGAGAATCGTCGCGTTTCGGTCATGAATATGCATGGTGCCGGGNGTCCACTTCTCCATGGTTGGCTTGGGTCGCATGGGCGTTCCATCGGGATGGGCGATATTATACCCGTAGTCATCACTTTTACCGTAGGTGATTCCGGGCTTGATTCCGCCCCCGGCCATCCAAGTCGTGAAACATCNAGGATGATGATCACGCCCATAATTTTCTTTGGTCAGTCCTCCCTGGCAGTAAGACGTCCGGCCAAATTCTCCTCCCCACACTACCAGTGTTTCGTCCAGCATCCCTCTCTGCTTCAGGTCCGTNATTAGAGCATAGCATGCCTGATCGATATCCCGGCACTGGGATTCATGCTCCCGGGGAAGGCCGCCATGGGCGTCCCATCCACGGTGGAAAATCTGGATATTGCGCACACCGCGCTCGGCAAGCCGACGGGCGTTCAGGCAGCAGGCGGCAAAGGTGCCTGCCNTTCTCGCCTCTTCGCCGTAAAGTTCAAAGGTCTTGTCGCTTTCCGTNGTCAGATCCATCAGCTCCGGGACAGAGGTCTGCATGCGAAAGGCCATTTCATGCTGCTTGATACGGGCCAGAGTCTGTGGATCGAGGCTTTGTTCGTGCTGACTACGGTTGAGAGCGGCCAGAGTGTTCAGCTGGGCTCGTCGGTCGTTTCTTGAGGTGCCTTTCGGATTGCTCAGGTAAAGGACGGGATCGCCCTCGCTTCTCAGGAGGACACCCTGGTGTTCGGCAGGAAGAAAGCCGGGACCCCAGAGGCGGTTGAAAAGACTCTGCTCAGGGAAACTTGTCTTGGCGTGCATCACGATGTAGCCCGGAAGGTCCTCATTCATGGTTCCAAGGCCATAACTCAGCCAGGCGCCAAGGCTTGGCCGACCCGGAACCTGGCTTCCGGTCTGTATGAAGGTAATGGCGGGATCGTGGTTGATAGCCTCCGTATAGGTGCTGTTCACAACGCAGAGCTCCTTGGCGACCTTGCCGGTCTTCGCAAGAAGCTCACTCGCCCAGAGTCCGTCTTCATTATTGGGATGCTTGGTGAACTCGTATTTCGACGGACAGACCGGGTGGGTTTTCTGGCCGGCTGTCATCCCAGTGACTCGCTGTCCATCCCGGATATGTTCGGGGAGGTCCTGGCCAAACATTTCACGCATCTTTGGCTTGTAGTCCCAGGTATCGATATGGCTGGGCCCACCGCTCATGAAGAGATAAATGACCCGCTTGGCAGTGGCTCGATGATGAATCCCTCCGTTGAGGTCAGCCTTGCCTTGTGCCCCCTGAAGTTCCTCGGGCAGCATCTGGGCCATTGCGGCAGTACCGAGTCCGAGGGCAGACCTGCCGAAGAGCTGTCGGCGGGTCATGGAGAGTTGGTAGTCNTGGAGGTCCATGTCGNGGCGTGATTTCAGGATAAATCAGGGTGAGGGCATATTCAATTCAGNAGCAGTGCAACATCNCTCGCNAGNACAGTAATGGATACCTGNGTCCACGCCGCTACTTCCGCTGGCTTNAGGTCGGGATTACGGGCAATTTCTCCGGTCGAAAGAAGTGCAAGAGCATCATTTTCTGCGACCTCGTAGCGCTGACGCATCTGCTCCAGCAGCTGTTCGCATGCCTTTCTCTCCGTTTCGCGGGGTGGCCGGCTTGCTACAAGGGTAAAGAGAAGGTCCATTCTGGAGGTGTCGTTCCCTGCTTCGGTCATCAGTCGTTCCGCAAGTTTTCGGGCCATTTCCACGCGCTGGGTTTCATTGAGCAGGCCAAGTGACTGAAGGGAGGTGTTGGTTCGTGAACGACGAACGCAGCTTGATTCCCGATCTGGGGCATCGAAAAGCGTCATCATTGGGTGAGGACTGGTTCTTTTCCAATAGACGTAGAGACTGCGGCGATAGGCCTTGCTGCCTTTGTCGGTCACGTAGTTCTTTGTGTTGCTGGCAGGATGCATGAGAGCCTTCCAAAGTCCCGCCGGCTGGTAAGGCTTGATACCCTCTCCCCCCATGTGCCCATCCAAGAGGCCGCTGGACCACAGTGCCATGTCCCTNATCACCTCCGCATCGAGGCGATAGCTCGGCCCTCGTGCATAGTAGAGGTTTTCGGGATCCTCCACAATGTCTGCTCGATGGGCGGATTGCTGCATGAAGGTCTTGCTGGTCAGCATCAGCTTGAGGATGTGACGAAGGTCCCATCCGGACTCTTGCAATTCTACTGCGAGCCAGTCGAGAAGACCAGGATGGGTTGGCTGCTTGCCCTGCAGGCCGAAGTCCTCCGGGGAACGCACAAGCGCATCACCATAAACCCGCTGCCAGATCCGGTTGACGAGAACCCTGGCAACCAGGGGGTTTTCCGGTGATACCAGCCATTGAGCGAGTCCAAGACGGTTGCGTGGAGCTCCCTCAGGAAGACTGCCCATGACAGAAGGTATCCCCGGCTCTATTGGTTCACCAGTGGGTTGGTTATATTCGCCTCTGACGAGAACCTTGGTGACTCGGGGTTTTCTGAGTTCCTGTGCGATCAAGGTGGAGGTGAAGCGCTTTTCGGATTCCGCGAAGAGCGCCTTCAGCTCTGCGGCTCTGGGGTGGAGACTGGATTCCTTGAATGGACCCTTTGGATCGGCTACCTTNTTTAGTCGGTCCCTGCGGGAAAGTGTCTTCCATTGAATTTTTTCGGTATCTGAAATGGGGATGGCCTTTAAGGCCGCAATCTCTTTTAAAAGGGCGTCGTTTCTGGCGGTGAGATTTTCCCATTCGGTCCATGCGACTTGATCTGCAGGAGCTTTCATGACAGGTCCGTACTCATATTTGTTCCCGTCCATCGGGGACTCCGAAGTCGAGTTAAAGAAGGCAAGAAGCTGATAGTATTCAGTCTGAGTGATCGGATCGTATTTATGGGTATGGCAGCGAGCACAGGACATCGTCATTCCCAGTAGAACCGTGCCAATGGTTTCAGTCCGGTCGAAATTGTTTTTGCACTGAAATTCTGCAGGGATAGCACCGCCTTCCGCGGTCGAGGGGTTCATCCGCACAAATCCTGTTGCCACCTTTTGCTCCAGGGTTGCTTCGGGAAGGAGGTCTCCAGCAAGTTGCCAGATGATGAACTCGTCGAGCGGTAGGTTCTTGTTGAATGCGCGAACCACCCAGTCGCGGTAAGGATAGATGCCGCGCTTATTATCCAGATGGAGGCCATGGGTGTCGCC
The DNA here is from genome assembly GCA_002709915.1 of Roseibacillus sp. Classification (GTDB taxonomy): domain Bacteria; phylum Verrucomicrobiota; class Verrucomicrobiia; order Verrucomicrobiales; family Akkermansiaceae; genus Roseibacillus_B. The sequence continues at coordinate 21,902 of PARF01000030.1, forward strand.
ATAGCGAACAGCATCAAGCCAGTATCGAGCCTGATGTTCACCATAGCGAGGGCTCTCCATCAGCGCTTCGATATAGCGTAGATAGGCAGTATTTGTCTTGTCGCTGATGAAGCTCGCCAGAGCCGCGGGGTCTGGAGGCAGGCCGGTAAGGGTAAGGGCAGCTCTCCGCGCCAAAGTTGCCCGGTCACTCATCTCAGAGAGGCTCACTTTTTCTCCGAGCTTTTCAACCAGCTTGGCCTTAACGAAGCGGTCTATCGGGTGCTCGGTTTTGTTGTCTCCCGGAGGCCCCTCGCGCACAGGGGTCACAAAAGACCAGTGCTTGGCGTAGTTGCCACCTTCCTTGACCCATCGGGATAAAATTTCCCGTTCATCGGAAGTCAGCTGTTTTTCGGCCTCTCTGGGAGGCATAGGGTCGTCCTCGTCGTGGATTCGGAGAATGAGCTCGCTATCTTCAAGGCTGTCCGGATCGATGGCTCGAAGGCCATCGCGGTCTTCGGTGGCGCCTTCATAAGAGTCAAGACGCAGATCCTCCTCCTTCTTTGTATCGGGCCCGTGACAGACAAAGCATTTGTTCGAAAGAATGGGAAGAACCTCCCGGGCGAAGTCCACTTCTTTTGCCGCAGATTGCTGAAAGCCGCCCAAAGCGGGGGTGAGGAGCAAGAGGATACCCCGGGAAAGGCATCGTTGTGCTGCCAGTATCTGAGCTCTCATGACGGGTTTTAAGATCTAACGGTGAGGGACCCCAAGACTTGTTAAACGATCCTCTTGCCAGCTCAACTCGAATTTTTACTTCATGGGGCGGGGATTAGCATATTCGGGAGCGAGAAGGGGGCTGTNGGATGCAAAAATGATGGTTCACTGAGCCGTAGCAGCGAGTTAGAAAGACTCAGAGGATGGGCGGTGCCTCTCCCTCCCTCGTTCGGGGGTCCGGAGGCGACGTTGTCATTAGCCTATCTGCATCTTTCGGCCTTTACTTGAGGGGTGACACGGCAAAAATGATCGTCGGAACCGTTTGCTGACCGTGGCCCCGGTTCACAAACCCCACTTCAAAGTCCCCGCCCTCAATGAATCTCCGCTCCTTCGTCGCCTTTCCCCTTTTGGGCATCTTGCTTTCACTCCAGCTCCTCCGTGGGGAACAAGTGGTGATTCGAGAAATCATGTATCATCCTCAGATGGTCCCGGAGGGCGAGACTCCGCTGCCGGAGTTTATTGAAATCGAAAACCTCACCTCGAGCGTCTTTGATATTGCAGGCTGGAAGATTACTGGAGGAGTTGATTACACTTTTCCGGATTTTTCTGCTGCGGCGCCTAACGATTCATTTCTTGTTGGGCGACGCAAGATCGTGGTGTGCCAGGGTGATCCTGCGGAATTCAGGGCGGCCTACGGGGTGTCTAATGCGATTCAGGTTTTTGGCCCGTGGACGGGGTCACTCGATAATGCCGGTGATCGTATTACGGTGCGGGACAAGAACGGCGTGGTGATGACCTCGGTAAGATACGACGACACGCACCCNTGGCCGGTTGCGCCTGACGGTGCNGGACACAGTCTCGTATTAACCGAGTCAGAGCGAAGAATCGACGACTATCGGAGCTGGGGGGCGAGTTCCAGAGTAGGAGGATTTCCCGGTAATTCCGACAGCGCAGTAGTGTCTGCTCTTGCGATCAATGAGCTTCATTTTGACTCGGATGGAGATATTGACTGGATAGAGGTTCACAACACGTCGAACATCGTCCAGAGCCTAGATGGCTATTTTCTGAGTGGAGCACGAGGGTTTGGTGACAAAACCGAAATATCGGGGTCGGTGCCACCTAATGGGTTTCTTGCCTTTGATGTAGGATTTTCTGATAACGGAGTCGCTTTCCTCGTAGACAGCAACAATGTGGTCCGAAGTGCGGTGGGATACGATCGGGAAATCCTTCGCGATCATGTCGCAGCCTTCCCCGATGGCTCTACTGATTTCTACTCCTCTGCTCAAGGAAGTAGGCAGGCGTCGAACAATCCTGATCGGGAAACCGGAGTGGTGATTAATGAGCTCATGGTTGAGCCTCCTTCCGGGCATCGGGATGGTGAGTTCATCGAGCTCTACAATAGAGGGAATACGATTGTGGACATGAGTGGTTGGCGAGTCGTGGACGGAGTGGATTTTCGTTTTCCCGCGGGGTCCACGATTGCTCCCGGTGAATATGTGGTGATCGCTGCAAATGAGCGCATCACAGCGGCTGCCTTTCCCGATGCCCGGATTATCGGGCAATATAGCGACAGCTTGAGCAATAATAATGAACTGCTTCGGATCGAAGATGCATGGGGGAACATGGTGGATGAGGTCCACTATCATACGGGTGGAGACTGGCCGGAAAAGGCTGGGGGCCTTGGTAGTTCACTCGAATTGCGGCATCCCATGATGGATAACTCAGTGCCCACGGCCTGGAGAGATTCCGATGAATCAGAAAAAGGCGAATGGACGACGTTCTCGATAACAGACAGCTATGACCGCTTGCGGACCATGGGGGGAGAAAGCAGCTACGAGGAGTTGCATATGCATGGCGTTGGTGATTGCGAGATCGCCATGCGTAACATGAATTTTGCATTAAGCCAGGGTGGTCCCAACCTGCTTCCCGGGCGGGGCCAGAGGGTTAGCACAAACGGGCAGGGTGCTTCCGGATGGTTGTGTCAGGGTACACACCACCGGAGTTATATGCAGGGACGCGATTTCCATCTCGTTTCCACAGGCCACGGAGATATCAAGGCCAACAGGGTGGAAATCGATGTGACTGGCATGAACAGATTAGATAATCTGACCTTCGAGTGTGAGGCTCGCTGGGTCTACGGCAAGCCTACCGTGATCGTGCATACCTGGGATCGGTCCTTCGGAGGAGTTCTGAGGTTGCCTGTGCCAAGGAACCTCGGAAGTGCGGGGTCCGATAACTCTGCCCTGATTCCTTCAGCGGCGCCCGCATTGAGCGGGCTCATACATAGTCCGGCTGTGCCGCGGGGTAATCCCGTGCAGGTTACCGTCAAGGTTACTTCATCCGATGCTCCAACAGTGAATCTCCGGCATCGGCTCGATAGCACGAATCCTGACACCGCGTGGAATACGACCCTGATGGTTGATGACGGTTCGAACGGAGATAACAGAGCGGGTGACGGGATTTACACGGCGACTCTCTCCGAATACACCTCGGACGGGGACATAGCCCAGTTCTACGTCGAGGCAGAAAGCACTGATGGAGAGGTGACCTTTATGCCAAGCCCCGCTCCAGAACGTCCCGCGATGTTCATTGTGGATACCACTGCAGTGCCCCGGGACCTGAGAAGCCAGCGCTTCGTCATCTCAGCCCGAACGGTTCAAGCCCTGGGTAATGCCGGCCAAGGTTCGGCTTTTAATTATGCCTTTCCCCGGCTTTCAAACCAATTTTTCAACGCCACGTTCATAGGCAACGAACGGCATATCATTTACAATGCTGAATTCCGTAAGGCGGGTAGTCCATGGCAGCGAAGCGATGGTTTCAGCACTTCTCAGGGGAAGACTCTCAAGTGGAAAAGCCCCCGTGATAAGCGCTATCGTGGATGGGCTCGCCGGACGATTGATGACGACCCGGCGGTAGGAAGGTCCCATAATAACAGGCTGGTAAGATATTGGCTCTATCTGCTTGGACACCCGTCCAACGAGCACGAGTTCGTCCGTATCGTGATCAATAACGGTCCGGCCATGATTCGGGAGGACGTGGAAACTAATGCTAATGATTTTCTGAAACGCCACTGGGAGCAGGGTGAGAAGGGAGAGCTTTACCGTATTGATGATGAGTGGTGGTTTGACGATGGATGGAGCCGCACGCAGAGAAACGCAGACTGGGGAGTGGATGGACGCAGCATGGAGCCAAACATGTATCACGCAGAATGGATGAAGCGGTCGCGTGAAGACGAATATGACTACGGTTCATTCCTCAACTGGGTTTTCTCCGTGGGGCAGAATCGGTTCACACGCGAGGAAATTGAAAGGATGGCAGACATTGACATGATGGCAGTGAATGCGGTGGTTCGTGGCTGGGTCGATGACTGGGACACCTTGACCCGGAACAGGGGAAAGAACGGGTATTTTTTGCGCAGGCATAGCGATGGAAAATGGATGCTCCTGCAGTGGGACTCAGACCTCACCTACGGGAATACCTCGGCCCCATTCATCGGGGGATTAACGGGAGTGCCTAATTTTTTCCGCAAGCCCTACGTAGAGCAGAGAGTAAATTACTATATCGGGGAAATGGTGGAGAAGTATACCCGTGGATCAGAGCGTCTGGAGACATGGTTTGATCTCGAGGCGCGCTCCAATCGGAGGGTGTCCATTAATCCGAGTCGGTATCTCAACTTTAACAATTCAAGGGTCAATTATGCTATGAACTCTGAAATCGGAAGTGCAGTTGCCAACACTCGTTTTACCGTCGACGGACCTTCTGCCACTGCTGCAGATATCATTGACCTCAGCGGGACCAGTAACCATCGAGCCTATGATATTCGTGTCGTCGATCGACCGGATGTGGAGGTTCAGTTCACGGGTCAGACGGAGTGGGCTGCTTCGGGCATTTACCTGCGTCAGGGTCGTAATGAACTGGAATTTCAAGCTCTTGACTCCGAGGGGCTGGTCGTCGGAACGGACGTAGTGGTGATTAACAAGGCCGGTAACGCCGCACCGATTGTTAATCTTGATAGTTCCCCCTCTTCTCTCAATGTCCCTGTGCATAGCACTCTGGTGGTTGATGGAAGGCGAAGCTTTGATCCCGAAGGTACGAACCTGAGCTATCGATGGGAAGTTGACGGGGAGGCAATACTGGAAAATTCGTCTCCAGATACTGTCATTGTACGCTTTCCAAGGCCCGGATTGTATATGCTCACCGTCACCGTCGAGGATCAGGATGCGACTGAGACCGTGACCACAAGAGAGATTACGGTTTACTCGGAGTCGGAGTGGCATCCATTCTCGGATCAGACGCTTGGCGAGGGCTGGGTAGAGGAAAATGTGGAGGTTCGGCACGATTACAGCGGAAGTGCGTGGTATTCCCTGAATGACAGGCCGGGAGAGCTGACTTTGAAACTAAACGATGATTCCGCGAAATCGATGCGGACTGTGAATCCGCAATATCCGGTTCTTTGGCGCGATCTTACCGGGGCGGAGGATGTTCTTCTCCAGACCGATCTGAGCCTGTCCTCGATTCAGCAGGGGGGATTTATTGCAGGTCTGATCATGAGAGTTATCGAAGACGGACAGGAAGTGACTTATGCGTTCGGGATGGAAAACGGGGACTTTCTGCGAGCACGGAAGATTGTCGGTACAACTGAGACTCGCCTTGGGAGCGTCATATGGGATGAGGGTTCCGCCGTCGTCCGCATGCGGAGGGTGGGGAGTTCGTTGCGTTTCGATTACCGTGTCAGTCCAGGGATATGGGAAACTCTGCACTCCGAGAATATCGATGCGGAGGCATCCCTTGAGCGGGGAGGAATTTTTGCCTCAACTCCTTCGGCACTCATGGCGCGGTTTGAGTTTGATTACTTCGTCGTGGTTGATCCTGCCTCTGAGAGTGCTGCAGTTGAGGATCTTCGTATCACCGAAGTTATGTATCACCCGCTTGATCTCGGGGTTGGATATGATTTGGAGTTTATCGAACTGGCCAACACCGGCAGCTCTCCGATCGATCTTTCGGGAATCAGGTTTGAGGCGGGAAATCCGTTTTCAGAGCTTGTTCTTGATGGTCTTGAATTGGCTTCCGGAGAAATTGCGGTGGTCACTGCGAACCCATCAGATTTCAGAGCAATTTACGGAGAAGGAATCAGGGTGCTGGCGAGCTGGTCTGATGGAGGAATCAGTAATGGGGGAGAGTCCATAGTTCTTGTTGATGCCGTGGGGGATATTATCCACGACTTTGAATATTCTGATGATCTCCCCTGGCCTGTTGAAGCTGATGGGGGAGGGTCTTCTCTGGAGGTCATTGATACCGAGGGAAATTATAATGACCCGTCCAACTGGCGTGCGAGTCTGGTTCTGGGGGGGACCCCGGGTGTTGTTACCTCTGAAGGAGACTTGGATAATGATGGGCTTGACGATGCGGGGGAAGCATTGGCAGGGACAGATCCCCTGAATCCGGATACTGATGGTGATGGGGCCCTGGACGGTAGTGAGGTTGATGCTGGAACTGATCCTCTGGATCTTCTTTCTGTCTTTAAGTTGATTGAGGTTACGAGGGTTGGAGATACCACCAGAGCCAGCTGGAACAGCGTTCCGGGGCGTAGCTACACCCTTCAAGTTAGCCCGGACCTGACCCCAGATAGCTGGCTGGACGTGGGAACAATAGAAGCTTCTCGAGGTATTACGGTGCTGCCACACGCTTCTTCTGATGAGCGAGAGCTCTATTACAGGGTGGTTGTTGAGTGATTGAAAATGGCGGAGGAAAATCCGAAACAGGGCCTCTAGTAATCTGAGTAGTCTGAGCTCCTCTCAGGGAGGGGCGTGCTGGAATGCCACTTCTGGGTTAAAACTCCACCTGATCGGGAGGACTGGTGCGTGGTATTCAACTTTGCTTGGGGTTGAAGTGACGATATTGTANCTANNNGTCGAACTTGANNTCCCAAANAAATCCCATGAATCGTGTTTTAAAGTTCTGTCTACTTTNCCTCTTTGCCGGNNCCTTCTCATCCCTGAAGGGAGAGCAGGTGGTCATCAGGGAAGTAATGTATCATCCCCCAGCCGGACTCCACGAATTCATCGAGGTAGAAAACCTTACGGCAACGATCTACGATATCGCNCAATGGAAGGTGAGAGGAGCTGTGGATTTTGACTTTCCGGTTTACGATTCGGGAAACCATGAGAGCAACTTTCTCAAGCAGTGGGAGCGCGTTGTTATCTGCGGGGTAGACCCTGCAACGTTCCGTGCCGATTACGGGCTGCCACAGTCAGTGCGGGTGCTGGGCCCATGGACGGGATCACTCGCAAATGAAGGGGAACGGATCAACATTCGAAACAAAAATGGAGCGACGGTTTGTACTCTTAGGTATGATGATCGGCACCCGTGGCCAGTCGCTGCCGATGGAGGTGGCCACAGCCTCGTTCTCGAAAATGACAGTTACGCTATCGATGACTATCGGGTCTGGAGAGCGAGTAGTTCCCCGGGGGGGACCCCTGGAGCGGGTGAACCGGCGGCGGCAGAGGAACCGTATTCGAACCCGGAGGTGGACCTTTCAGTCGGGCTTCCTTACATCAACTTCAATCACACTTGGAAGTATCTTGACGATGGTTCTGATCAGGGAGCTGGGTGGAAGAATCCCGGATTTAATGACGCAAGCTGGGAAACAGGGCAGGGTCTCTTTGGGTATGAGACTTCGGTAGTTCCCTCGCCNGGAATTTCAACGCCTTTCGAAAATCCAAATGCGCCAGGAAATGATATCATAACATACTATTTTCGAACTTCTTTTGAGTTCAATGGTGCGACTCAGGGAACCAGTATTTCCATTGATACGATTTTAGATGATGGAGCAGGCTTCTGGCTCAATGGGCAATGGCTGGGAGGAATCGGTGTTGATGAGGGAGCGAGCTTCACGACAACAGCCTCGAGAACGGTGGGAGACGCGAGCGAGGAAGAAGCGATTGTAACCAGTAGCTCTCCGCCCCTGGTAGAGGGAACCAATGTTCTGGCAGTTGAGGTTCACCAGACTGGAACCACAAGTTCTGACGTCGTTTTTGGTGCAAGAGTAAACATTTCNACTCCAAGTGCTCCGAGTATTGTCATTAATGAGGTGCTTCCACAGAACGGGAGCGGATTTGTGGAGCTTTATAATCCTACGGAATCTTCAATCGACGTAGGAGGGTGGTATCTCAGCGATTCAGCAAGTAATCTCACCAAGTATCGTATCCCAGGTAGTCTGGTTATTGAGCCGGGAGGTCTCTCTTCCGTTGGGTTTGCNGAGGCTAATCTATCGGTNGGGAACACTACCGTAGTGTATCTTACTCAGAACGACGGTTCTACCATCGTCAATGGTATTGACACAGCCATGCCCAATGATGGGCGATCCTTGGGACGTAAGCCGGCAGGAGCAGGTAGCTGGTTTCTTTTTACTTCGCCGACCCGCGACGCATCTAATTCCAGTGCAGCGGAGCTGGGCACGGTCCTCGCTATAAATGAAGTGCATTATGACGTGGATGGCAATATTGACTGGGTCGAACTCTATCACGAGGGGACTACCTCCCAGAGCTTGTCGGGGCTCTTCCTTTCAAGCCGCAGGGATTTCAGCGATAAGATCCCACTTTCAGGAGCAATTGGCCCACGGGGTTTCAGGAGCTGGCCTGTGTTGTTTGGAACCGGTGGCGGTGATGAAGTGCTATGGCTGGTAGATTCCGGGAACAGAGTTATTGATGCGGTAGTAGTCGAGCAAGCGTGGGAGCGGAATTATTCAGCAGCCTATCCAGATGGATCCGGGGTGTTCTACTCTTCAGAGGTGGGAAGCCAAAACCGAGCGAACGACCCAACGCGAGAGGAGGGTATCGTCATCACCGAGCTTATGGTGGAACCCCCCTCCAGTCACAGGGACGGTGAGTATATCGAGCTCTACAATAAGTCGAGGGCTTCAATCGATCTGGGTGGCTGGCGTATTGATGAAGGGGTGGATTATACTTTTCCCTCCGGGGTCAGTCTTTCGCCCGGGGAGTATCTCGTTGTCGCCTCCAACCCTGCCTACACGAGTGAGGCTCACCCCGGGGCGAGGGTGCTTGGCCCATACGATGGCACCCTGAGTAACAGCGGAGAACTACTCGTACTTCTGGATTCATGGGGTAATCTGGCTGATGAAGTGCATTACTCGACGGGCGGTGAATGGCCTGNATTGGCGGGAGGACTGGGTAGTAGCTTGGAACTGCGAAACCCCGACATGGATAATTCGATGCCCAGTGCATGGGCCGATTCGGATGAGTCCCAGAAGTCAAGTTTTGAGACTTACACTATTGAGGACCGTTATTTGCAGAATAACTCCCGAGGTGGGAGTTCCAGTTACAAGGAGTTACATATTCATGCNGTGGGAGATGCTCACATCGCTCTACGGAACATGAGTCTCAGGCGAGGTGGTAACGGATCGAATCTTTTGCCAAGCTCAGGAGAAAGGGTGGTGACCAATGGGAACGCCTCCAACGGGTGGCTTTGTCAGGGAACCCACTACAAGACGTTCATGTCGGGTAACGAGCTTCGCCTCGTGTCCACAGGACATGGGGATGTCAAAGCCAATCGATGNGAGATCGATGTGACTTCAATCTCTGACAATGACGATCTCGTGTGGCAGTGCCAGGCTCGTTGGATTTACGGAAAACCGACACTGGTGGTAAATACGTGGGATCGAAGCTTTGGTGATATCATCCGGCTTCCAATTCCACGCAACCTGGGCACTCCGGGCTCGGAGAATTCGAGTGCTGAGGAGCAGGCGATGCCAACCCTGTCCAAAATCATGCATAGCCCTCCCGTGCCCACGTCTTCGGATTCGGTCACAATCACAGCCAGCGTTAAATCAGTCAGGCCATTGACCGGGGTGAATCTTCGCTACCGCCTTGATAATGCCACATGGAGTAATTCATGGGGAACACAGGCCATGAATGATAACGGTCAGGCTGGCGACCTCGAGGCCGGTGACGGAATCTACAGCACCACGTTGCCCTCGCGTGGCGATGGAACGATCGTTCAGTTTTATGTGGAAGCGACATCCGCTGGGGGAACCAATCATATTCCTCGTTCAGCACCTGATGCGCCNGCGCTCTATGTCGTTGATAATAGTAATATTCCGACTGATCTACGAACCCAGCGCTTTGTAATCTCCGCGCGTGATATCGATTACCTTGGCGGGGGAACGTCAGGAGAATCGAAGAACAACTACGCGTTTCCACGACTTTCTAACCAATACTTTAACGCGACATTCATCAGCGAGGAAAATGAGGTGATTTACAACGCAGAGATCCGGAAAAGTGGAAGTCCGTGGACTCGATCTGACGGAGAAGATCTGTCGAGAGCGAAATGGAAATCTCCGCGAGACCGTCGGTTCCGTGGCTTCACCAAGCGTGCGATTGATAACGATGCTGGAGGGGGACGGGGGTATCATAATCGAATCATTCGCTATTGGCTTTACCTGCTTGGACACGCCTCGAACGAGAATGAATTTGTCCGTGTAATTATTAACGGAAGCAGTGCCTCGCTTCGGGAGGACGTGGAACCTAACGCCAACGACTTTCTGAAGCGTAACTGGGAGCAAGGAGAGAAGGGNGAGCTCTATCGAATTGATGATGAGTGGTGGTTTGAAGATAACTGGAGTCGAGGACAGCGGAATGCAGATTGGAGCTACAAGGGAACCCGGGAACCTGAGCGATACCATGCGGAATGGATCAAGAGATCTCGGGAGGATGAGTATGACTATTCCTCCTTTGTAAACTGGGTAGAGCAGGTAGGTCAGGATAATTTCACCCGGGCTGAAATCGAACGGCTNGCCGACATAGATCTCATGACAGCGAATGCAGCCGTCCGNGGCTGGGTCGATGACTGGGATACCCTGACACGAAATCGGGGTAAGAATGGCTACTTTCTTCGCCGTTACTCTGACGGAAAGTGGCAGCTCGCTCAGTGGGATTCTGATCTGACCTTCGGTAGTACTTCTGCCGAATTCATTGGCAACCTCTCAGGTGTGAGGAACTTCTTCTTCAAGCCTTATATCCGCCAGCGTCTCAATTACTACATAGGAGAGATGGTTGATAAGTACACCGCTGGATCGGGACGTTTAAGTATGTGGTTGAATTTGGAAGAGGCGGCTTCCGGATCCTACTCGGCCAACATCTCGACCTACAACAATTTCAACAACAGNCGTGCGAATTATGCTCGAAACAATGCCATCGGCTCGAGTTCTCTGAATATGGATTTTAACGTCACTTCAGGTGGAGGCGGAACAGTCCGAACGAGTGGGCAAACCCTGTCATTGCGTGGAAGCAGCCCTTACAACGTATTTTCAGTTCAGGTGGAAGATCATCCGGAGGCTGAGTGGGTTTTTAATTCAGAGACCAGCTGGACTGTCAGTGGAATCCAGCTGAAAGAGGGAATAACGACCCTGACTGTCAATGGTCTGGACCGGGAAGGGAATGTTGTCCACACCGATACCGTCAACGTAAACAAATCAGGAAACGCGCATCCAGTTGTGGAAATGGATTCAAGTCCTGATTCGTTCAATATCTCAGTGGCAGATACCTTGGATATCGACGCTGCGGACAGCTACGATCCCGAGGGAAGGAGTCTCGAGTTCTCATGGTCTGCGACGCCGGAAGGGAGTGTCGTTCTTGCCAACCCAACAGTAGACAGTGCAGAACTAACCTTTGGAGGTCCTGGGCTCTATGAGGTTGTGCTAGCAGCGTCTGATGACGATGGAGAAAGCCATTCCGAGATGAGGGAGGTCTCCGTCTATGCAGATTCAGGATGGAGCCCCTTCACCTCAAGGTTACTCGAAAGCTGGTGGTTCCCTGAAAATGTGGATGTCCGGCATGACTACAGTGATGGTTCCTGGTACTCCCTCAATGACAGGCCCGGTAATCTGGTGCTCAAACTGGGTGATAACGTGGCGAGGCCGCTTACGGGATCAAACCCTTCCTTTCCTGCTATCTGGCGTGAGATTCCCGACTCTGCGGACTTTGTCATTCAGACAGATCTATCGCTCGACTCGGTGCAACGCGGGGATTTCATCGCGGGGCTTATCGTAGAAATGCAGGAGGGAGCAGCCTCAACCCGGTATGTGTTTGCAATGGAAGATGGGAACGCTTTGCGAGTAAAACGTTCCAGTGGGGGCGCCTTCACGCAACTCTTTAACAGGGCGTTCACGGAGGGCTCAGCGGTGATCCGAATTCGGCGGGACGGAAGAAACCTGCGCTTTGAGCGTCGACTGGAGCCCGGCGTATGGACGACAATTTATTCACGCTCCATACCTGCTTCAGCTACCGCCGGAAGAGGGGGTATTTTNGCGGCCAACGACAGCGCCCGGGCATCTCGCTTCAAATTTGATTACGTGATGCTGATCGATCCGTCTGTGTCGAGCCCGGCCGTAGATCACCTCCGAATCACGGAGCTCATGTATGAACCTCTTGAGGGAAGTGCTCTTGAGTTCATCGAGTTGGTCAACACCGGGGTTAATGCCCTTGAACTCGACGGGATCGGTTTTGATGATGGTGACCCGTTTAATGCCTTTACCTTTCCAGCAGAGACTCTTGCTCCTGACGAGCATGCCGTCATCGTCTCGGACTTGGAGGCTTTTCGATCGAGGTATGGGCGAGGAGTGCGAGTGCTGGGAGAGTGGGCTGCAGGTGCACTCTCAAACAGTGGGGAGAATATTGTCCTTCGGGACAGTTCGGGAAACCTCGTCCACGACTTCAATTACGACTCGGTTGAGCCATGGCCGCTGGCTCCAGCAGGGGACGGTCCATCGTTGGAGATCATTGATACCGAGGGGAACTACAATGACCCTCTTAACTGGAGAGCCAGCGCGGTAGCTGGAGGGACTCCGGGTGCTGGATTGCTTCTTGATAGTGACGGGGATGGTCTCAGCGATACCGATGAGTCAGTCGCGGGCACCGATCCGCTCCGCCCGGATACAGATGGCGATGGTTCTCTCGATGGATCCGAAATTGCGGCTGGAACTGATCCACTCGATGGGGCCTCGCTCTTCCAGATAACGATGCTTAGAAGGGATTCTCTAACTGGTTTTGTTACAGTGAGATGGGATAGCGTGCCAGGAAAGAGTTATACTCTCGAAGCAAGTGCTGATCTGATCAACTGGGAAGTAACCTCTTCAGGAATTATCGCAGTTGGAACAGCAACCTTGCAGCTTGACCCCCGGGCCATCGGAGAGGATCAGCGATTCTATCGAGTGTCGGTNGAAGAATAAGGAAAATCGCAGGCAGAGATTCTGAACCTAATTTGACTGGCCCCCCGGAATTCCGGGGGCCTTCCTGCCCCCCAGTAGCTCCACCATGGCATGTCCCATGTGTTCACCAATCAGCCAGTAAGTTTCTGCGTTGCAGCACCAGTGATAGCGGATCGGGCGAGGAGAGATTGGGCCATCCCTGAAAAATCCTCGAGTCTCGATGTAGCGGGTTGTTTCCTTGAACTCGTCATAACCGGTGACAGCCTCCTGCGCCTTCATGATCATGAGGCGCCGGTCAATCTTCTGGCCCCATCCACCAAAGCCACTACCCGCAATGACAAACGGGAGCTGGGGAGAATTTAACTCTTTACGCATATCGCGGATTAAGTGTGCGAGGTTTGATTCATACTCCACACTATCCACCTTACTGCACCCATCATTCCACCCCTGATGCCATCCAAAGCCGGCTAGTTTGGGACGATAGTCCGCCAGTGAGGGAAATTCGGATGCGAGATTCTTAAGACGCTCTTTGACTGACGACACGAGATTATCGAATTGGTCTCCGACCCCATTGCCTCTCTGCTTTCCACTGCGGTGAGGCCCAGCACTTGGCGGACGCCAAGGGCCAGCCAGACTCGTACCGCCTGGACCGAATTTCAGCAGAAGGATGGGCTCCTCGAGATGGTCTCCAACTGTCCACCCGAATCCAAGCTCCGGGCCAATCGCTCCCTTTGCAGCCCAACCCCCTACTCCGAGATTGCCAGATCGGCCGAGCCACGAAATCCAGACATCCTTTCGCGTAATCCATTTTCCATTGGCATGGAGATGACGGTAGCGGGAGGCAGTGGAAGGGTCCCTAATCAGGCTTTCGAGGGTTCCTTTCTGATTACCTGCAATACGCCCGTGCCCTTCCATGTTTGATTGGCCTGCAAGAATGAAGACGGTAACTACTTTTTCCTCCGAGCGTCCCTGAAGGACCGGAAACAGTAGAAAGAAGATNAGTATGGATCTGGGGACGTAGAGCATGGTATATTGTGGATTACAGGTAGGCTTAAAGGCGGGCATCACCGACGGTCAGTTTGATGTATGAAACCGTTCGAAGTGACGTTCAATGGATGTTCGGTAATGTTCTTTGAGAGTGTCGGTATAGGAGCGCTTATTGCGGAGTTGTTCCGGATCGAGTGGGCGATCAGCAAAGTCTGTCCATCCCATGAAGTGAATGGTTTCTGGAATGCCTTCCAGCCAGAGCTTGGAAGCCTTGAAGTTTGCCTTCTTTCCGTTGGCAACGAGAGATAGGCCGATCCCCGATTTTCCTGGCCAACGGGTACTGAGAAGTGCTTCTCCTGGATGTGAGCCAAGGACCGAGTAGCCCGCCATTCCAGAAAAGTAACGAGGGTCAAGGCCCAGAGCGTCCAGAAGGCTTGGCATGATGTCCATGTGTGAAACCAGATCCTGATCTGGTTGCTCGGTAACCCATTTCGGCCATCGAATCATAATCGGAACCTCGACCTGTTCGCGTCTCAGGCTGGAGCAGTGAAACCATGATCCATTCTCCTGGAATTCTTCTCCATGATCACCGGTCAATATGATGACGGAATTTTCGTAACGCCCCGTGGACTTGAGGTGTTTGATGAAGTCTTCCATCTGCCGATCAATCCAATTTACTGCGTTTTCATATCGTTTTACAACCTCGCGTATCTGTTCGACCGTAGGCCTGAGGGCGGAAAAGTTGATAGCTGAGCAGTCCTCGTGAATCGGGGTAAAATCTCTGCTGGGCCAGTAGTAGTTATAATGAGCTGAGTCCAGAGATATGAAGTGAAGTTTTCCGCCTTTCGGGCTGTCTTCGAGTTCGCGTTTCAAATCATCCATAATGATAACCTCACGCTCTGGAACATCCAGATTTCCGGGGAGCATGGGGGCGTCGAGAAACCGGTCTGCAAGTTTGTGATCCCTTCCAAAATTGAGGTCGCACATCTTCTTGTAGGACAGATCGCAGACGGCTCTTACACTAAAGCGGTACCCAAGCTTATGAAGAAGGCGCAGGGGATAGCTTCCCTTGAATCCATCGATGGATTCGTCTTCTCGAAGTGCCTCCCGCCAGTCAATGCCAACTCGACTGTGGAATAACGTATACCAAGAAACGGGCGTNCAATTGGANCCCGCGAANGTNGTCTTGAACTGCTGACACTCCGTTTTGGNAAACTCAGAGAGAAAGGGCATGACCTCTGGCCGGACAGAATCTGTCCGCCAGGTTTCTACCATNACGANATAGACATCNGGAGTTCTCTCAAGGCTTGGAGTCGGCCCCGAGAGGAGGAGTTCCTCCTGTCTGNCGGTCATGGTTCGGGTGAAATCAATAGAGAGTTTTTCCAGACCCGGATCAGGGCGGAGCAGGCCAAGCTGGATATCAAAGGTGGTGTGCTCATCNTGCCAGACGTGCTTCCGCATGCTGATCATGCTGAGGCCCTGCTGCGCGATAGCGCCTGTCCAGAGGCCAAGTGAAATCAGGACCGCGCTTGTAGTTCGGATTCGAAAGGTGAATTTCAGGGAGGCTCTATGGAGGAGAAGGTAGAGTCCTCCCGCCACTGTGATGACGGTCAGTCCAGCAACGACTACCAAGAGTGGAGAGTGCGCGATTCCTGCGGCTTCCAATTCGACCCTCAAGTTGAATTTGCCATCGAGGGTCAGGTTGTTGACAAGATCGATNAGGGGTTGNTTCCANTAAAGGTTGGAAAAGTGATTTGCCAGNCCAAGCAAAGGAATNAGCGGGGCACCCAGCACGAGGATCCAGCGAGTATAGGATGGGAAGAAAGACCAGAGAACCTGAAACAAAAGGACTGCCGCCGCGAGGAATGTGCCGATTGAAAATATCCTCCCGGAAATGAGGAGAATAAGTTCCCAGCTATTNCTTTCCCGTATCGCGGAGAGAGACAGAATATCTAGCAAAAGCAGTATGGCCATAGTAATGAGCCAGAAGAGGCCGTTGAAAGACCATCCATCGAGATTCCTGTCNGTGGAAGAGAGAGCGATTTCTGTGCCTCTTTCGGGATATCGCGAGTTTTGGAAAAATCCCGCAACGAGAGTTATCAGCCATGGAAGCATGGCGACGAGGGATGCCCAATACAGGGTCTCAGGGAAGATTCGCAACAGGGAAAGTAGCAGGAGCAGGATTGCAGCTCCGAGGGAAATTAATGCGATTCGATGTGCCCTCGCCTCCGATGGAAGGCTCCGGTTAGCTCGATGACAGAGGCGAGCAAGAGTCCCCATGATGATGACTCCGAGAATCGATGCGCCGGCTGTCAGAAGAATGTTGTAGCCGAAATTACCCGGCCCCATTTTCAGAGTGACCTGAAACGGGTATTGAAAAAGAAGAACGCCGGCGAGCCAGGACAGGGTAGATATAAGATCCCAGTCAGGTGGTCGAGAGCAACGCGGGATCGATTTGTGATCCATGGGTTCCTTAGTTTCGATNAAAATTGCAGGGGCGAGTGTCCCACTCTTTTTGATGGATGCAAGAGGATCCGGATGACATCCAACTTGCAAAGGTTCGTTCTTGGTGTTTTTTAAACCCTCTTCATGCCGACCTACGACTATCTATGTGAAGAATGCGGACATCGCTTCGAGTTCTTCCAGAGTATGAATGATGAAAAG
Source organism: Roseibacillus sp. (assembly GCA_002709915.1). Taxonomy (GTDB): domain Bacteria; phylum Verrucomicrobiota; class Verrucomicrobiia; order Verrucomicrobiales; family Akkermansiaceae; genus Roseibacillus_B. The sequence continues at coordinate 38,466 of PARF01000030.1, forward strand.
CTACGGGATTGTCCGAAGGATGATTGTGATGGGCCGGTTAAGAGGTTGTTGGGCACGGGTGCAGGGATCATTTTCAAGGGTGGAGGATTTTATGANACCGATTACCGNAGCGAGTCCTACAAAAGCGGGGCGAAGAAAGAATCAGAAGCNTCGAAGCCGAAGGAATCGAAATCATCTGACACNTCCGGNTCGGGATCTANNGGNGACAGTGGNACGGGCAGTGGAGGCAATGCATCCAAGGCAGATTGAGAGAATCATGGAGCTCTCGGTTGTTTGAGGTCTCGACACGGTCACCGACTTACGAAATACTGAAGGTTCAAAGATGGCGGAAAAGGATAGCGATACCGGTAAAAAAAGTCATTCGAGCGAGAAGACAGAGCGCAAGCCCCCTCCGCCTCCAACGCGGAAAGCTCTGTTCTTCAAGAACCTGTTTTACCTATCTCTCCTTGGGCTAGCGGGCATTGGTTTGCTAGCGTATCTCTCGTTCGATCCTCAGGACCTTTCTGACGTTGATGGATATGTAGAGGATTCTTCAACGTTGATACCCGGAGGACCTAATCTGGCCCATCTTCTTGAGAATGCGGCACGGAATAAGAANGGAGTTCGCCTTACTGAAGAGCAGATTAACAATTATNTCCGCCGAACTCTTCAATTTGAGCAGGGCGGGTGGTTCGAGAGTTTCGTCACAGCACGGGGTGTGTGGGTGAGGTTGCAGGAAAATATTGTTGAGGTGATTATCGAACGAGAAGTCTGGGGTAAACGCCATACGATCTCGATGCTGCTGGAACCGGAGCAGACGGCNCAGGAAGATGGGGGCATTAATACAACTGTAAGCAGGGGGAAAGGCAAGTGGGGTCGCTCGAGGGTTCTGAATGGTTTTATGCTTCTCACGAATTCCTCCTTTGCTTCTCTTCGTGAGGCTTACGCAGTGGAAACCCAGCAGATTTGGGACATGCTTCGTGGAAGGTTTCAGATCAAGGTGTCCGATGGAGTTCTTGAGCTGTCTCCACCTGAGGAGAATCTCCTCGGCGCGCAGTCCTGAATCTCCCTTGTCTGGTTTTGTCTGGATGAACTCGAAAACTGAGAGCGGGTGACAGTTGTGTGCCCAAATGCCCTGTCTTCTTGCAATCCAAGATCTCATGAGGCATTAGTAGCTCTCTCCACCTACGTGAACCTCGTCTGTCGATCGCTTGTCTCCATCGTGTGGCTTGCCTGCATTCTTCCTGAAATTCATGGTCAGGGAGAGGAGATTTTCTTGGAAGATGAGCCGCAGCCCGGAGTCACCGGTGAGATCCCTCCTGCGTCAGTTGCAGGTGACGTTTCCGGCAGAGGAGATCTTCGCATGAGGTCCAAGAGAACCGAGAGCGAGTCACGCCAATTCGTTGTCTACGGCGCGGACTTTTCGACTCGGGTCGCATTGGCTTCTTTCGCAGAGGACACGAGGAAGGCTCTGATCAAGATGCTCGGGAGAGAAGATGAACAATGGGAACACCCCATCGTTATACAGTTGCGTGAAGAGGAAGGGCCGATTCAGACAGCGTATTTTGAGGTTCCCGGTGGATATAGGATTCAAATCGAAATCTCNCTCGCTCGCGGCAAACCGCTCGGTTTGGAGAGGGCTCTCCTTGAGACTCTGCTCATCGAATACGGTCTCAGAGGTCGAGCAGGTGAGGCAGTGCAGTCAGTGGGTGTCTCGCTTTGGCTGGTCGAGGGCATACGAGAAAGTCTCCAGTGGAGGAAGGGAGCTCGCGAATACGTGATGTATCAGGCGCTTTTCGATAAGAAGGATCTGTATCCTGTTGAGAGAATTATGCAGGTCCAGCGGCTGGAGGGTATGGATCCGATTTCAAAGGCCGCCTTTCAGGCATCCTCNGGCGCGCTGGTCATGTCCCTGCTCGAACAGGATGGCGGGCAGGATTCGATGCGGTTGATGCTAAGAGAGATTTCGACCTTCGAGGGTGATCAGGTGACGTTAGTCAGGAAGCATTTCCCAGGTATGAATTTGGGTCCGGAAAGCCTTTCAAAGTGGTGGGCTCTGCAGCTTGCGCAGATGGCAGAGAAGCCATTTCCACATGTGCTGACCATCAATGAGACAGAGAGGCAGCTCGGAGAAATTCTTGAGGTGCGCTTTAATGATCCCTCCGGAAGCTTGATCGCGATAGGAGCAAACGACTTCAGGGATCTCCTCGCGCTTCCGATCAGGGAGAGAGAAGCCAGTATTCTCCCGGTAGCGGAGAGAATTCGTCAGTTTTTTTACCGCGCTTTCCCTGCGCATCGGCCCGTTTTACGGGAATACATTCTCATTCTCGGGGAGATCGTTGCCGACAAGGACGATCAGATCGCAGAGCGCCTTCAGGATCTTCAGGCAGAGCGAGATCGTCTTGCGGCGCTTGGAAACCGGACCCGGGACTACTTGGAGTGGTATCGTATTACGAATTCTGAGGAATTAACCGGTGAATTCGAAAGCTTCATTGATTTGAAGAATCGCCTGGAAGTCATGTCCGGAAAAAACGAGGGTCCAATTGGGGTCTATATGGATTCCATGCAGCGCCTTTTTTCAGNGCAGCGTGAGACTNAGGATCCCTGAAAATTTCCTTCGGATTGATTGCTGCGGGTGAAGTGAGGCTGCTGCCGGAAGAAATGGGATTTCATTTGAGGGAGCGGGCAAGAAATCTACCGGGCTCTACTATTGCCTCCAAAGCACTGATGACATGCGGATGTGTAGTTGAGGGGAATTTGATTATTTCCGCGTAGCTGTCTGCTTGTCTTTCAAGGCGGTCTCAAGAATGAAGCTTGCCGCATTTTCTGCTGCGTTGGGCCGGGCACGAAGGGCAAGGCTCTTTTTTTGTCTACGCCAAAGAGATGCCTCTTTGGTAAGCAGCGCATCCAGAGCTTCAACGAGGGTAGCCTCAGTGTCGGCCAAGGATCCGCCACCAATTTTACGGAGAAGCTCAAGATTGCCCTCTTCTTGCCCGGGAACAAGGTGTCTGATGAGCATGGGACAGCATGCTGCGAGTGACTCATGGACGGTTGCTCCTCCCGCCTTCCCCACGACGAGATGATGTTGGCAGAGAAGTTGTGGTACCTTACGGCTCCACCCTTTGATGCGCACTCTACCTGGATAGCATTTTTTTATTTCGCGGGCGGCACGATAAAGGCGCCGCAGGTTTCGNCCGAGGACAATCGTCAACTCGGTGGGCCATTGCCTGTCTTCGAGAATAGCTCGGGCGGTGTCAGATATCGCTGTTTTGCTCGCCGTTGGAAAATATAAAACCCGGAATGGATTTGCTGAAGCGGATGGGGAAAGAGGATCAAGTGTGTTCAGAAGTGGATTTACGGGGAATCCGATATTGAGGATCTTGTCTCCGGGAATCTTCNTTGCTTCCATGCATTTCTTGGTCTCCTCATCAGTGACGATCCAAAAATCGGTTGGGGCTTTTCGCCATGAAGCATTAATTTCAATCGAGTCCGTGACGATAGTTATGACGGGGCGTGGTCGACCGCCATCCCGGACATAGTGCTCAAAGAAGTAGGGGTAGAGAGGGAAGGTGGAGACAATGATATCGGGATCGAACTGGTTTACCCGGAGAGCGAAAGCTTGCTGCATCCGGCGTCTGAAAGGAAATTTCTGTTGCGAGAAGTCTCTTTGTTCAACGCCGTCGTAAATCCTCTCCCATGTTCTCGGTAAATATGTGGTGATAAAGCGGTAGGTTGCTCGGAGAAGATTGTTGAAGCGGGGGGCGGCCTCTGCAGAAGGATCGATGATCNGTGAGTCCGCCCTTTCCTTGAGGGCCATGGCAATTCCCCGGGCGGCAGTGTTGTGGCCATCGCCGAAGCCAGCAGTTGCGATTAGCACGCGAACTGGACGGGAATCGTTCATCGAACCCGGTTGTAGAACAGCGTTGGNGCTTCGGCCAGCAAGGTCTCGCGAATATTTCCCGCGCGGACCTTAAAGGTCTAGGGTTGTCAGCAGCAGGAATTACAAGCAGTCTGGAAGCCCTTCAATGGCTGAGGAAAAAGGACCTGGAAAGCGAAGCAAGGATGAGGCTCCAGATGAGTCCTCCGAGGTGATTCGTCTACCCGTAGAAGGCGCTGAGAGTCGGAGCCGGGGAGAGGTAAGGAGAATCTGGAGCCCGGGAAGCGCTCCTTTGGACGATATGCTGNCCGGATCGGAGGAGTTTACGGGTGAGGGTGAGCCAAAATCAGAATCCGCGGCAGAGGATCTCGGCGTGGGGTGGGAAGCTCCGGAACATGAGAGCGCCCGGGCGATTCCGATGGGATGGCTGGCATTAATAGTACTCCTGCTGCTTCTTCTCGGAGGGTGGGGAGTGGCGATGCTGAATCGTGGAGCTGACCATTTGAGAAGCAGAGAGGCTGCCGCTCATACATGGGATGAGAAGACTTCCTCGGAAACGGTGTCTGCCGAGGANTGGCTCGAGCGCCTGGAAGTCCGAGTAGAAGGGTATTTGCGTTCTTCCGAAATTGAGGAAAAGGCAAGCTATGTGCGAAATCGCCGGAGAGTCCTTCCCTTGATGAAAGATTATTACCTGCGTCACCCGCTGCCTGTTGAGAAGGTCAGCTCGATTGAGAACATCCTTCCGACTGAGATCGGAAAACGCCCTTTCTTCGTTGTGGAGGTAGCCGTCGAAGGCAAAGAAGAGCTCGAGTTATTGCTGGCGGAAGATTGTGAAGACGGTGAGCTTCGCTTTGACTGGGAGTCGGAGGTGACTTACCAGCCAGTGGGCGTCGCCGATTATATTGAAAATAAGCCAACTGAACCCATGGCGTTCCGGGCCTACGCGCAGCTGGACTCATTCTACAGTTTTGAGTTTTCTGACCAGAGTCGTTATCAGTCTTTTAAGCTGACGTTCAGGGAAGAGGATGAGTTTCTCTTTGGATATGCTGAAAGGAAGAGTGTTGAGGGGCGGGGGTTACTTGCGCTTCTTGAAGGAAAAAAAGAAGGGCTTCCGGTGCTCGTTCAGTTACGCTTTTCTCAGGATACGAATTCTTTGCGGTCGGTCCTGATTGAGAAAGTTCTGGCGACCTCGTGGGTTTGGTCCGGGGAGGGCAGGCCTGAGGATTTATGAGGATTGTAATCAGTCTGGTTGCGGGGGCGGTTCGAGGGTGATAGAACCTTCCAGTCCGATGGGTATTGTTGGATCCGAGTCGGCNTGTTCGTAAAAAAATCGAAAATGAAACAAGAAATTCGATCATTAGGTATTGCAGCGGTTGTCGTTCATGCATTGCTCGCTCCGGAGGCCGGGGCTCAGGAGGCACCTGCGGTATTCAGCGACTACCTTGCGCTGGGAATCCCGGCAAGGGGNCAGATTGTTNNGGTTGAGCCTCCAAAGGAAATTAATCAGTATGTCGCGAAGGTGGAAGAAGCTGCGCGAGCTGATCCTGCGTGGTTCAAGGTCTACTCAAAAAGTGCCAAACCAGGTATCCCGTTGCCTTTCCATGAAAAACTGGGTCTGAGCAAAGAGGATTATGCAGCCTACAACAAATTGTGGGACGAGAGGAAGATGGTGCCGGTAAAAGATGGTAANGTGGTGGTGAGACTGGAGCAGTCAAAGCCGGGTGAATGGATGATCCGTGTTTCTGGCAAAGGAGCGCCTCTTTCGTTATTGCGATACCAGCAGGGTAAGGATGTGGTCAAATCTCCGAATGGGGAGCTTGTCAGACTCAAGGATATAGATGCCGATCCACGCAGTATTCTGGGTAGGTGGACTGGCCACGAGTGGAGATTCGAAGAGGAGGACACCCTTGGAAAAATAAAGGAGAATTTTGGCATCGGGACACTGGTAGGTACTCGATGGGGAATTCTCGTCTATCGGCTGCAAGAAACCTCTTCGGCGGGAAAGCGTCTCTTTGACAGGAGCATGGTGATCAGGTTTCCCATGAAAGGAAAATAGCGCCTCCCCGTTGTTGAAAATTAATCGGCGAGCATCTTTTTGGAATTCGGGCATTCGCTGGTGCGTGGTGCCTTTAATCGCTTGCTTCGCGGGATCCCTCATCATCTCCAATCTCGTTTTGCGGACGGGAGCAGTTAGGGGAAAGCTCGAGGAAAAACTGAAGACTCGGAGTGGTGCCAGTTGGAAGATTGGATCTCTTTCATGGACGCCCTGGACCGGGGTGCAGGTTAGAAACGTGACTGTCAAGGCGCCGTCGGCAGGAAGTGGACTGCCCGATCGCCCCTTATGCCGGACTGAACTGGATGTAAAACTGTATTGGGGTTCTCTGCTGCGTGGTGCATTGGATCTGAAAGAGGTGCGGGTTCGAAGTGGGAAGATCGCAATTCCGATGGAGCTGCTTTTCCTGCTCCGTGATACTGTAAACCAATCCAGAGTATTGTCACCAGAGCCCCCGCTGGTGCCCTCTCCCCAAGTAGAAAGACAAGGGGGTAATCCCGAGACACCAAAAAAAAGGCTAAAGCCCAAACCCCCGTCACGGCACGAAACAGCAAGTCTCGCGGCGGCTTCATCTTTCAGGCTCATCATAGATCAATGCGACCTGATGCTGTATTCCAACGGAGCAGATGAGAATCCAGTATTCAGACTGCGTAATGTCAGCGGGGAACTGCCANTGAGCGGAAAGGAGTCTTCCGGGGTGATTCGGTGTGAGGGCGTCGCAATCGGGTCACGGTTTTTCAAATTGAATTGGGCGAGCAGAGTTGAATGGCAGCATCCCTCTCTTAACTTGCCTCCGGTCAAGGTAGTATGGAATGGTTTTACGATTCGTAGCGAGGGTGTTCTGCAGATGATGAGAAGACCCCGGTTTGCTGTTCGGATTGATATTCCTGCAGGTGAGCTGCCTTCCGACGTGCTTGCTCTGCCACCTGGGTCAGGAGTGAAGATTGGGGCGAAGCGCTTGCGCCTTCGTGGTGCGCTCAGTGGCAGTCTGACTCTGCCGTCCAGCTGGAAGGGTGATCTCTCGGTTAATGCGATGAGCGTCTCTGTAGGGCATGATCAAACAAAGCAAGGTATACTTTTCAATGAAGGGCGAATGATGGCGGTGGTGCGTGGGGGAAGATTCAATCTTCTGGACGCTCGTCTCCANAGTGAACGTTTGTCCCTTCTTGGGAATGGAGTCCTTCTGCCCGACGGTCAGCTTGGAGCGGTGATGCGCGTCGTNGCAGATCAGGATTACGCCTCGACGCTCACCCGGTTTGCAATGGGAGCGGCATGGACGGGCGGGTGGACCAGGTCCTGGCTTAAACCGATGGAAACTCCGGATCGGTATTACCGGGATATCGTTCTGGAGGGAACCGTGAATCAGGCGAAGATCAACGTGGGACGCAAAGGCGAGCAAATGAACTTAGAGCAGGCATGGAGCCAGATGCTCGCGTTCTTAAAAAAGGAGTCTCGTGAGACTGAAGAAAGAATGACAGCTAGACCGGTAGAGCAAAATTTTTCGAATGAGAGTGATCGCAGGTAGTGCGCGGAGGATGCCTTTAAAGGTTCCACCCCAATTGACTCGTCCCAGTACAGACCGGTTGAGAGAGGCCCTTTTTTCCATTCTGCAAGGTCGTCTTGAGGGAAGCAGAGTACTGGATCTTTTTGCAGGATCCGGGAGTCTGGGAATAGAGGCCCTCAGCAGGGGAGCAAAGAAAGCGGCTTTCGTAGAGCGCAGTCGAGTTGCCGCGCAGTGTATCAGGGAGAATCTAAAAAAACTGAGCCTGGAGGAATGGTCCAGAGTCCAGGAGCGGGATGCTTATGAGTATCTGGCCGCGTCCGACGAAAGCTTCGATCTCATCATGGCAGATCCGCCATACGCATCGAACAACAGCAGAGATTTTGCCGACGAATTAATGCATACGCCATCGCTGCTGCGTCGATTGGCAGATGATGGGATGTTGATCATCGAGGTTGAGGCTAAGCGTGAGGAGATAGAGGCTCCCGGATGGCAGATGATTGATCGGCGGACCTACGGAAGAAGCTCGATTCTGTTTTACGGTAGGGAGGAGTCTCGATAGCTTCGAAATTAATGAAGGCGTGGGTGCGGTTAATCTATAACCTTCTCCTCCCTGTTTTCTGCCTCCTTGCGGCACCTGCATGGATAATTAAGATGGCNCGTCGGGGAGGCCTTGACTGGCGGCTCCTCCAGCGAATTGGAATCTACAGGGACCGTCCTGATAAAGAGGACCGGCACACGGTCTACGTTCATGCGGTCAGTGTGGGGGAGATTCGGATGGCTCTCCGGTTAATTACGCGGTGGAAGCAACGTGATCCCTTAATGCGGTTTGTGGTAGCGGCCACAACTTCAACAGGGTTTCAGGTGGCTGAGAGAGAAGCTCTTGAGGGGGTTCGAGTTATTTACAGTCCTTTGGATCTTCCTCCGTTAATTCGTTCTGTTTTTCGTCGCTTTAAGCCAGTCCTGATCGTTCTCATTGACTCCGAGATCTGGCCTAACCTGCTTCATGTCAGCAGTCGGAGTCAAATTCCGGTGGCCCTTGCCAATGCGCGCTTATCGGATCGGTCAGCGCGGCGGTATCAGCGGATAAGGACCATAGCTGAGCCTATGCTGAACCAAATCAATATTGTATGCGTGCAGGCAGAAGAGCATGTCGAGAGCTGGAGGAAGATTGGAATTTCTCCCGAGCGTCTAGTCATTACTGGAAGCCTAAAATTTGATCTCGATGGAGTCCAAGTGCCAATCAAGAGAGCTGAATTCAAAGACATGCTTGAGAGTTTTGGCTGTGGGAGACCAATCGTGCTTGCAGCGAGTACTCACCATGGAGAAGAGCGTCTTATTGCCGAGGCGGTAGGAAAGGTTCCTGGCGCCTTGTCAGTGTTATTGCCCCGGCACGTTGAGCGCCGGCAAGCCGTCCTGTCCGAACTGCAAACTACGGGGTTTGAAGTTGTTCTAAGGAGCAGGTTCAGGGCTCCGGAAAAACCGGAAGCTGCTGTGTTTTTGGTAGATTCCACCGGGGAGCTGGGTGACTGGACTGCGCTTGCTGACGTCGTTGTGATTGGGAAGAGTTTTCTTGGTAGCGGTGGACAGAATCCCGTTGAGGCCATTCTGGTGGACGCTCCAGTGGTGTGCGGGCCGGACATGAGCAATTTCGAGCCATTGGCCAGTGAACTTCGTGCGGCCTCGGCAATCGAGTGTGTCAGTCAGTGCAAGCTCGCTGAGACGCTGCGCGCCATTCTGGCATCAGATCAGCGGCGCCAAAGCCTGATAAAAAATGCCAGAGCGACAATTGATAAGCATCGCGGCTCCACTGATCGAATTATCGCGCAGTTAAGCACTTTGATGGTAGACTCTGCCGACAAATGTCCGGATTGAGATCTCGTTAAAGGCAAATCTACCAGCTCGTCTGGGGCGAAGAGATTATCAGCGGCGTGGTGGGGCTTGCAGTCTGCGAAATTCTTCAATCCGTTTCTGCTCAAGATAGGCACGAAGTTGGCGAATGACGGCAACATCCGGATCCGCCTCAGGATTAACGAAAGGGTTGTTGGACCCATACCAAGACCAAGGACCACGGGGAACACCTCCGAATTCGACAAATCGCCAATGAAGTTTGTCGCCAGATTTTAATCCCATGTAGTCTCGGACAGCCGGGGAAACATCAATGCCTGCGTTCCTGCTGCGAGGAGGTTGGCCTTTAAACACATATTGCCAGTCGTCTGTTACCCAGGGTCCACAATCTTCCCACTGAGCGTAGCATACCTTTCGGCCGTTGTAGAGCTGGATCCATCTGCCCTTGCAGACAGATTTTCCCGGGCGTGGGCTGTAACGGTAAAACCACGGGATGACACGTGAGGCCTCGGGTCGATGAAGGCGGTGGTTGAGACAGTCGTTGTATGGCAGGGCAACGTAGAATGAATTAAGACCCGGTCNGAAGGCTTTCGGTGCATAGTTGGCTCGTGCTGCTGGATCAGGATCATCATAGCCTCCATAGTTTTTTTCCCACTGCCCGTCCCACGATGACTGGTGGTTGGAGGTAGTGTTGCGGCCACCAGGTTTTTCACCGATCCAAAAAATTGTGGCGGTAACGTGCAGNCGCCATGGATAAACCGTTTTGCGATATTGNTATGGATTNGGTGGTNCTGCAGTAGGGGAGGTGACCCTTGGNCCTTGCTGGGACCATATNGGCAACACCCCAANCAACTGGGTGATAATTATCACAGAGACGAGGTGGACTGAAATTCGCCGTCTGGAATTCTCAGGCATAGCGGATGAAAAAATTGTAATCTCTAGGTTTCCCCCGGTTTACTTTATCAGGATTCTCTCCTTNAGGCCCCCCACCATCACGTCAAATTCTCCAGGCTCAACAACGGGAGAATTCTCCAAGCCGTGAAAAGCGAGTTCCTTGACCGGTATTTTCAAAGTGACAGCTTTGACTTCCCCAGGCTTGAGTTCAACTTGGCGGAAAGCGCGAAGACGCTTTACTGAGGGTGTAATCGTGGCAAAGAGATCGCGAGTAAAAACATCCACGGTTTCCTTGCCCTTGCGCGNGCCCGTGTTAGCCACCTTGACGGTGAGAATAATATCGTCCTCCTTTGTCAAAGTAGAAGAATTCAACTTGAGATCACTAATGGTAAAGGAGGTGTAGCTAAGGCCGTGTCCGAATTCGTAAAGAGGGTTGAACCCGGGGGTTTGCTTGTCAGGTCCTACGCTGTCGCTGTGCTTGTGATCATACGTCAGAAGGCTGTTCGGATGGCGAGGATACGTGAACGGCAGGCGGCCTGAAGGGTTAAACTGGCCTGTCAGTAACTCATAGAGCGCTTTTCCTCCATGGGGGCCTGGCTGACCTGCATAAATAATTGCGTGGCAGTGTCCTGCTATCTCGGTGATGAGTCGGGGGCGATTCCCGAGAAGCACGAGGATCAGGGGCTTTCCCGTTGCGAGACGCCTGACGAGGCGAAGCTGGTTGTCAGGCATCGAAAGGTCCNGAATATTTCCGGGTGTTTCAGTGCTTGGTTTCTCAGCCAGGACACAAACCACAGTGTCGGCATTCCGAGCCCTATTCAGGGCGTATTCAAAGTCAGTGGAGCCATCCCATTGCGCGCCCCGAGCCCAAAGTATATTTTCGCGTCCGTGACCGTTATTGAAGGATTGCAGGATGGTCTCAAGATTTTCAGGGTATGCAGCTTCATCTGTTCCCTGCCACGTATAGGACCATGATCCATGCAGGGCAGCAAGAGAGTGGCATCCAGGGCCGGTGAGGAGAATCTGACCTTTCCCCTCAAGCGGTAAAACCCCTTCATTCTTGAGAAGAACCAGAGACTCCCGAGCGGCTTGGAGAGAAGTNTTGCTAGCCTCCTCACTGCCAATTTTACCGGGAGTTGAGGCAGGAAGCACCGGGTTTTCAAAGAGCCCGAGAGAAAACTTCATCCGGAGAATTCTGCTTACGGATTCATCCAGTCGGCTCTCGGCGACGACTCCTTCTCTTACCAGTTTGATCAAGTTATTGGAAAAATGAAAATCATAGGGGGCCATGCACATGTCGATTCCAGCATCTACTGCGATACGAACCGCTTCCTTGAGGTCAGGTGCGACCCGGTGGAGGTTGTGAAGTTTTTTCACGTCCTCCCAGTCGCTCACGATCACGCCGTCAAATTTCATTTCCTCCCGTAGCAGGTCGCTCAGTATTTTGTGGCTGGCATGGACGGGAACTCCATTCACTTCGCCGGAGTTCACCATGATTGCCTGAACTCCCTGATCGACTGCGGTTGTAAAGGGTGGCAGAAAATATTCTCTGAGATCGTGCTCCGGCAGCAGAGTCTGAGTGCGATCGTGTCCACTGGTGGGAAGGCTATAGGCCAGAAAATGTTTTGCGGTAGCAGCTACTGTTTCCGGGGAGGATAGAGAAGATCCCTGTAAACCCCGGATAGCAGCCTCCGCCATCACTCTGGTGATATGAACGTCTTCTCCGAAGGTCTCGACATAGCGCGACCAGAGCGGTTGCCGGCCCACGTCGAGAGAAGGTCCGAAATTCCAGGGAATTCCAGCAGACCTTGTCTCCAAGGCGGTTACTTTGTGGCAGCGTTCAACCAGATGGCGGTTGCGAGTCGCAGCCAGCCCCAGATTGTGGGGAAACAAGGTCCCCTCCCGCACGTAATTTGCTCCGTGGACACTATCGATTCCATAGAGGATGGGAACCTTAATTCTGGTTTCCTCGGTAGCGATCTTTTGTATCTCGGTGATGAGTGAGATCCATTGCTTGGAACTGAATGCCACGTTGTGAACATTCAGAATAGATCCAACGTGCTTTTTGATGAGCGCATGCCGAAGTTTGTCCGTGTCAAATTTATGAGCCTCCGGATTTTCGGAATCAGCCTCGTCGCTCGAAACCGCCCCCAGGGTTAATTGAGTCATCTGGCCTGCCTTCTCCTCCAAAGTCATTCTGCGCAGCAGGGAAGTAACTCGGTTTTCGATTTCTTCTTCAGCCAGGGAAATGGTTGGGAGAAGGAGAACAGCCAGAAGCAATAGTGGCAGATAGAGGAGANTGTGTGGGGAAATGCCCATGCCAATGAATAAAGCAGACATAACGGTAGAGGCAATTGCAGCCTTGGGGGATCCTCGGAAAGGGGATATGCTGNCAAAGAGCCTTGTTTATGCCCTCAACCTTCCGTGTTCAGGGTCTGCAGATGGCGGTGTCCTGCCTGAAGCGAGTGTCTGTCTCCGGGTAATCAAGGGTATAGTGTATCCCGCGAGATTCCTTGCGCTGCATGGCGCAGTCCACCACGAGAGAGGCAGTGGTGACAAGATTTCGGAGTTCAAGGATGTCTGAATTGACTCGGTAGCCCCAATAGAAATCACGGACTTCCCGGGCAAGGTTCCGGAGGCGGANGCTTGCTCTCAGGAGTCGTTTATCAGTCCGCACGATTGAAACATAATCCCACATCGTGCGACGAACCTCATCCCAATTATGGTAGATATTCACAAGCTCATCAGGCGGAGCGGTGTCTCCGTGCTCCCACTCAGGGATGTGTGGCGCGGGCGCCGGTTTCCCTGAGGCAAGCTGTGATAGCATTGTAGNGAGAGCCTTTCGAGCCATCACGTTACCCTCAAGCAGGCTGTTGGAAGCCAGGCGATTTGCTCCATGGAGTCCAGTGCAGGCGACTTCTCCGATGACAAAGAGGCCGCGTAGGTTGGTGGAGCCATCGGGCTCGGCCACGACTCCGCCGCATTGGTAGTGTGCCGCGGGAACGACCGGAATCGGGGTCTCTTCAGCATCATGCCCGAACTCAAGAAGAGTCTTGTAGATAAAGGGAAATCTTTCGGCAACGAACCCGGCTGGTTTATGAGTGACGTCAAGATAGACGCAGCTTGCCCCGGTTTTCTTGATTTCCGTATCAATCGATCGGGCTACGATATCTCGTGGGGCGAGCGAACCTCGCTCATCATATCCGAGCGTGAAGTCCTCACCCTTGTCATTAAGCAATACGGCTCCTTCGCCTCTCAGGGCTTCCGAAATGAGGAAAGAGCGCGCTTCTGGTCCGGTAGCTGCAGGGTTGTAAAAGCATGTTGGGTGAAACTGGATAAACTCCATATTCGCAATTCTGGCTCCCGCTCGCCACGCCATCGCCAGACCGTCACCGGTCGCAGAGTCCGGATTTGTCGTGTAGAGGTAGATTTTCCCGCATCCACCTGTGGCCAGGATGACTCTGTCGGCATGCAGGATATGTACTTCTCCGGTAGCCTTTTCGAGGACATAGGCTCCGACAACCCGGTCGTCTGTGACGCTGCCTAACTTGTCTGTGGTGATAAGATCGACGGCCATATGATCGGCCAGAATTGTCAGGTCTGGTGTCTTACGGGCAGTCTCCAGCAGAGATGAAGCAATCTCATGACCAGTTGTGTCCTTGGAATGAAGCACGCGGCGNTTGGAGTGTCCGCCTTCCCGCCCGAGGGAGTAGCGATCCCCGTTCTGGTCAAAGTCGGTTCCCCAGGAGACCAGCTCATCGATTGTTTGTTCACCCTCTCCAATGATAGACCTGACCGCCTCTTCGTTGCACAGCCCGGCTCCGGCATCAATGGTGTCGGCAATATGTTTCTCCACGGTATCACCGGGATCACGAAGCGACTCCGAGAGGACGGCAGAAATTCCCCCCTGTGCCCAAGCGGTGTTTGAGTTAAGGGGTTCATTCTTGGTAATCAAGGTCACAGATCCATGTGCGGCTGCCTTGATCGCAAAAGAGAGTCCAGCGATTCCGCTACCTATAACCAGAAAATCTGCTTTCATTACCGGAGGTATCATTTGACCCTAAATGAGCGAAGGACAAGCCGGTTATTGAGTTATTGGTTGTGGAGACTTTGTAAACCTTCTCATACTGGAGTGAGAAATGGATCTCANTATTTGCCGAACCAAGAAGGAGCTCGGGGCAGCCGCGGCAGCGGCTGGAGCTGACAAAATACGTGAAGCTTTAGCAACCAGAGACGAGGTTTCGATCGTGATGGCTTCNGCGGCTTCTCAGTTTGAAGTTATTGAATCCCTTCTGGGAGAAGCTGGTATTGAATGGGACAGGGTTGTCCTTTTCCACTTGGATGAATATATCGGTCTTGAAGAGGATCACCCGGCCTCCTTCAGTAAATTCCTGCGAGATAGATTTGTCGCTAAATTGCCCCGCGAGGTGAAACGCTTTCACGCAATCAATGGCTGTGCGGAACCCATGTTGGAATGCGCNCGACTGGGAGGAATGATTNCCGACAGAGACCCTGTGGTTGCTTTTATCGGGATTGGTGAAAACGGCCATATCGCCTTTAACGATCCACCTGCTGATTTTGATGCCAAAGACCCGTACATTGTTGTGAAGCTGGATGAAGAGTGCCGGCAGCAGCAGGTAGGAGAGGGATGGTTTCCTGACCTGAAATCAGTTCCCAGACGTGCTATTTCAATGTCAGTAGGTCAGATCCTGAAAGCGGAGCAGATTATCTGTGCGGTTCCCGATGTTCGAAAAGCATCCGCAGTCAGAGGTGCCATTGAAGAGGAGGTGCGCCCTGAAATTCCCGCAACTATTCTGCAGAAGCATTCCGATTGCAGGCTCTTTCTGGATCAATCGTCAGCAAGCCTGCTTACACGATGAAATATTTTGACCTTCAAGTGAACGGATATGCAGGAGTTGATTTTAATTCCAGCACTTTGACGACGGAGGAGGCGAAGCGGGCCTGCTCTGCTCTTGAGGAAGATGGGATCGAGGGAGTTCTTGCCACGGTAATTACCGACTCAGTGGAGGCAATGAAGGCAAAAATCCGGAGAATTGTTCGAGCGCGGGAGGGAGACGAGACCGTTCGGAGGATGATCGTTGGAATTCATATTGAGGGGCCTTTTCTGAACCCTGCGGATGGCTTTATTGGAGCTCATCCTCGACATCATGCGCGGTCTGCTTCCGTAAGAGTGATGGAGGAACTGCTCGAGGCCTCAGATGGTCTTACGAAGATTGTGACACTTGCTCCAGAATGTGACTCGGGACTGGCAACAACTCGGTATCTGGCTACGCAGGGAGTGGTCGTGTCAGCGGGACATTGTAACCCCTCGATGGATCAGCTCCGGGCCGCGATTGACGCGGGTCTGACGATGTTCACCCATCTCGGTAACGGTTGTCCTCAGGATCTGCCAAGGCATCAAAATATAGTGGAACGGGCGCTGAGCCTCTCCGAGCGTCTGTGGGTTTGCTTTATCGGGGATGGNATTCATGTTCCCGGTTTCGCTCTGAAAAACTATCTCAGGGCTGCTACACTCGAACGGTGCCTGATGGTAACAGATGCGATTTCTGCAGCGCACTGCGGACCGGGCAGCTTCACCCTTGGAGTCCAGAAAATTAAAGTCGGGGAGGATGGTGTTGCACGATCACCCGATGGGAGGCATTTCGTAGGATCGACTGCAACTATGCCAAGGGTGGCAGCAGTCCTGCGAGGCCTCGGCTTCAACGGCGATGAGATTGTGGGACTGTGCTATGACAGGCCTCGCAGGGCGATTGGGCTCTGACGCATCCGAGCTGGTAATAATTGGTTATTTGATTCAGGNCAGCAAGGTTGGACAGTGACACGCAGTCGGAGGGATTTTTAATGAAAATTCGCGAAAAAGTAAAATCTATCGGTCCTGCCATTATCGTGGCAGCAGTTGTACTTGGACCCGGAAGTATTCTTGCGAGCTCGCGAGTAGGGGCTCAGTGGGGGTGGATGGGATTGCCATTTCTGACCCTCGCTGTTGTTCTGATGGTTGGCATGGTTGCTCTCTCGGCCCGCCTCGGGGTNATTTACAAGGGAAGTATTTGTGAGGAAATATCATGTCGCTTGGGGCGTACAACAGCAGCAGGAGTTGGGATCGTACTCTTTGGAATAGTTGCTCTGTATCAATCCAGTAATAATCTCGCTCTGGGTGTTGGCTTGGAGCCTCTTTTTGAAGATGGGGAAGGCAGTCTGCCCCGGGGATGGGTGCTGCTGCAGGTTCTCATTTTACTGATCGCTAATGCGGTGATCCTATCCTGCCTGTATCTCATGCGTTCACTCTATTCTGCCGTGGAGAGAGCGATGAAGATCCTGGTTCTTTTAATGATCGGAGCCTTCGTGGTTAATCTTCTTGCCGCGATCTCCAGCGAGGCCCCAGAGCGGAATGCCTCGATTCCGACCAAGCGTGATTGGCTTCCGGTAATTGCTCTTGTCGGAACGACCTTTTCCATAGGGGGTGCCTTTTTTCAGAGCTATCTGGTCAGAGAAAAAGGTTGGAGTATGGTGAACTTGCGCCAGGGAACTTTCGATTCTGTAGTTGGAGTCGCGGTGCTCGGTGGTGTTTCAGCGGTGATCATGATAACCTCCCTGCTGATGTTTCACCGTATCCCGGGTGTTCCCGAGAGTATCCAGATCGGAGCTCTCGCCACCCAGTTGGAGCCGTTGTTCGGTTCCGGCTCGAAATATGTGTTCTGTGGCGGGTTCATGGCAGGAGCACTGAGTTCTTTCATGGTAAATGCAGCCATAGGAGGAACGGTTCTCTCCGATAGCCTTGGAAAAGGTGCCAGCATGGAGGGGCGTTGGGCTCGTCATTTTACGGCATTGGCGCTAGTGATTGGAATGGTGGTTGCGATATTCGGGGCTATCTGGAAGGAAAGCCGCGATTCGCTCATGCTGGGAGCTCAGGCACTGACGGTTCTGGGAATCCCAGCACTTGGTCTCGCAATGCTCTATTTAGCAACGAGGCCTGAACTGACTGGTCAGCGAAGGGTGCCTTGGACCCTCAAGCTTCTGGCGGTTGCAGGTATCCTCTTAGCGGTGCTGCTCTCCGCCCGGAAAGTAGCGGCCTGGTTTTAGCTCCAGCGCCACGGGTCTGATGGCTAGATCTCGATATTGTCAATGAGACGGACCGTGTCGTAGGTGACAGCCGTGGCAAGCAAGGCAGGCCCGGCAACTTTCTCCAGGGGAATAAGAGTTTCGCGATCAATAATCTCAAGATATTCAATTCCCATTTCGGGTGGCGCGTTTTCAACAAGATGCTTACGCACGGTCTGGAGGTATGCTTCACTCCGCTGTTCCCCTGTTTCCCTCAAGTGCCTAATGCAAAGAAGGGCTCTCCGTATACGAGAAGCATCCTTTCGATGTTCAGGCGTAAGCATCAGATTCCTCGATGAGAACGCAAGGCCGTCAGGCTCCCTCACAGTCTCAACGCCATGGATCTGCACGGATACACCAAGATCGCGAACAAGGCGCCTGATGATCGCAAGCTGCTGGTAGTCTTTCTTTCCAAAGATCGCATGTGATGGTCGCAGGGTGTTGAACAGTTTCAGGACGACCGTGCAGACCCCTTCAAAATGACCGGGGCGCGTGGCCCCGCACAAGGCACGGGAGAGAGAGTTTTCGACTATTGAGATTGAGTGGTCGGCAGCGTAAAATTCTTCAGAAGAAGGGGTGTAAACTGCATCGACACCCAGATCGCGGCAGAGCAGAAGATCTGCTTCGAGGGTTCGGGGATAGGTTGCCAGATCAGATGAAGAATTGAATTGCAGAGGATTTAGAAAAATCGAGACCGTGACGCTGCCTTTCCGTCCGGCAATCTCTCTTGCCCTTCTGATCAGGGCGGCGTGTCCCTCATGCAGCGCACCCATTGTGGGCACGAGAACCGACGGGGAGCGCTGATCCNAGAGTAGCTCGTCCGATGAAGAAAACTGAATCATACGTGATGACCTGTGAGAGGTTCTTGATTAGGGAATGAACTTGAGTTGGAGATGAGTTTCGTTAATCTTATAGGGCCTTGAACTCAAAAATTGCAGTTGCATTTTTTTGCGGGATAACATGGGCTTTTGGCCCTGCGAGTCATTGCGAAGAAGTTCCTTCAGAAGATGTGGATCGCTCGGGTGGATCAGTGGTCGGCCGGGGTGCAGTGGTTGAAGGGACAGGAAAAAAGTTGCGCACGGCTACCGTCAATATTCAGAAGGTTTTTCGCTCATACCACAAGGTTACGCGCGCTGAGACGGAAATAAATGTTGAGCGGTCGAGGATTCAGAAGGAGCAGAATCAGCAAGAGGTCAAGTTGCGAGCGATGGATCAAGCCCTTCGGGAACTGGAGGGTTCCCTTCAGGNATTGGATGATTCCGATGTTCGACGTGCAGAACTGGAAAGAGAAAAAGNGGTTCGATTTCGTGAGCGAGAGCGGTGGAAGTGGCAAAGAGCGTTGGATTTGAAGGCTAGCCATGCAGACCTAGATCGCCTCATGGTGGCACGAATGGAGGTTCTCTTGGAGGAGATACGCAGGGTTGTTAGGGTGGAGGCTGAGCGTATGGGCTATGATCTCGTCTTCGACATTGAGGGAACTGGTAGTTCACAGGTGCCATTTCTGCTTTTCGCGAAGGACGCTCACGACATCACTGCAAGAATCATAGGTATACTTGCAGAATCGGCTCCGCAGAGTGTTCAGAGGTGAGGGCTTGGGGTTTGACGGCCTGAGTTTTTTTCTCCAGAATCCGTCTACTTCGAAACGCCAAGCACATGAATTTCAGTCAACTCGTTCCTGCCGCAATTACTCTTCTGCTCTTCTCCATGTCNGCTGCCGCGCAGGACAAACTGAAGATAGCCACGGTAGATATGCAGACGCTTTTTAAGCAATATCACCGCACTAATGCGGCCCAGAAGGAGGTCAATGTTGAACGGGCGAAGATTCAGCAAAATAACAATGAGCGCCTCGAAACCATTCGAGCGCTTGAAGATGAGTTGCAAGGCTTACGCAAGCAACTGGATGATCCTTCTCTGAGCGACAAAAGAAAGCAGGAGCTTTTCAAGGGGTTTCAAATGAAAACCCAGGAGGGGGTTGCGCTCGATCGCGAGCGTCGTGAATTTCTGCAGCGTCGAAATACCGCTCTGAACGAAAAGATGNTGCAAAAGATGCGCGGAATCCTCGAGGAAATACAGAAGCTNGTNGAGGATCGNGCCAAGTCCGACGACTACGATTATGTGTTCGANAAATCGGGCATGAGTACTTCGCANGTNCCCTTCCTGCTTTACACCAAGGACGCCACGGATATCACTGCTGGCCTGCTTGTGCTTTTGAACAAGGATGCACCAGCGGAGGCCCCTGCGGGTGGAGAGTAATAGCCCGGAAAGGGCTTCTGGTTATAACACCTTCTGATCGTGGAATTTCGGATCGCGGAAGTGATCGAGTTGGTTGGAGGGCTGCTCGTTTCGGGGCGACAGGATCTGGTCCTGAATGGAGTGCGGACCCTCAACGAGGCCGAGGGGAGTGATCTGAGTTTTTTTTCCAATCCGAAGTATCGTTCTCAGTTTGACTCGACCCGGGCTGGAGCGGTTCTGGTAACGCCGGACATTAANTCAGGTCCGGATGGGGTCGCCTTGATTCAAGTTGATAACCCCTCCCATGCTCTTTCGGCNCTTGCGGNAAAAGTTGAGGCGCGCACGAGGGCATTTTCGCCAGGAGTTCGAAAGGGAGCCCACGTCTCGGAGCATGCGACAGTTAGTCCTGAAGCTGCGGTGCACGCGGGCGCGGTCGTCGAGGATGGAGCTACGATTGGGCGGGGCTCAGACATTCGCTCTGGAGCCGTAATCAGTCGAAACGTCGTGATAGGAGAGGACTGCATCATTTACCAGAATGTCAGTGTGCGGGAAGGGTGTCTTCTGGGCGATCGGGTGATTCTGCAACCGGGAGCAGTTATAGGGTCTGACGGTTTTGGGTATGAGTTTGTGGACGGCAGGCACCACAAGGTTCCCCAGCTGGGCATCGTTGTTCTGGAAAGCGATGTGGAGGTCGGCGCTAACGCATGTATCGATAGAGCTCGCTTCGGTCGGACGGTGGTTGGTGAAGGAACAAAAATCGATAATCTCGTGCAGGTGGGGCATAATGTGGAGATCGGGAAAAATTGTATTCTCGTTGCACTTTCAGGCGTAGCGGGAAGTTCTAAGCTTGGAGAAAAGGTAACCCTCGCCGCTCAGGTCGGTATCAACGGTCATATAGAGATTGGAGATGGGGTTCAGTTGGGTGGGAAGTCTGGCGCAATGAATAGCATTCTCGAGGCTGGGGTTTATATGGGAACTCCAGCGAAGCCATTCAAGGAAGAGGTGCGCCAATGGCGTAACCTGAGTAATCTTGCGGAAATGCGCCGCGTCTTAAAGGTCTTGCGCGAAGAGGTAGATCGCTTGAAGAAAGCGGATGAATGAATTAAAGGCCGAGAGGCTTNCCCGGTGCAGGAATAAAGGCCCTCTCAACCTGCCTCTCAAACCACTGCAGAGCTGAGGGATCGCCGTGGACGAGCACGGTCTTGCGGGCATCTGTTTCCTTCATGAAGTCCAGCAGGTGATTCCGGGGGGCATGGCCGCTGAAGTCGTATGTCTTGACCTCGCAGTTCAGGGGGATCGATGGAAGTTCTGGATCGAGTCGGATTGCATCACCTGGTTGAGCAGCAAGAATATTCCCTCCCGGGCTATCCGGATCGGCGTAACCTACAAAAAGCAGCATGTTGCCCGGCTTGTCGATAAAGCCCCGGGCAAAGCCATTCGACGTTGTCTTTTCTGTCATCATGCCGCTCGAAAGAGCGTAGATTGCTCCTCGCTCAAGAGGTATGGGCCTGCGTCCCCGTCGGTTTCCAGTGATGGGATTCATATCCCTCAAGATCTTGAAATTAGNAGAGCTGCGCCGTGTTGAGCCTGAAAATTTGTCGTAGACGAGGGTCATCTTGGTGCTCAGTCCTCCAATGTAGACCGGAGCAGCCCTGAGGGAGTGATCAAGCATGGCCTCATGGATCATCGTCAGGACCTCCTGAGTTTTTCCGATGGCGAACACGGGGATTAATACCGAGCCGCCTCTTTTCATGCATTCCTCAATATCATTAATGAAGCGGGCTCTTTCTTTCTGCGGACAGAAAAAAGAAGGCCGGGGAGAATCCCCTCGGGTAGTCTCTACGATAAGTGCATCGAGTGTTTTCTCTGCAAGGTTTGGAAAGCGCGCACCTTTTATCAGGGCATGGTCTTCGAAGCGTATGTCGCCGCTGTAAAAGATTCTTTTACTGTTCCCCTCAAGCAAAATTCCTGCTGATCCGAGGATATGGCCCGCGTCATAAAAGGTGGCTTTNACAGATCCGTTCCAGTCCAGATCGAAAGGCTTTTCATAATCACGAGGCTCGATGCGGGGGAGTAGTTTATCGATTGAGCGATGGGTAAAGAGGGGGTAGTCCTCAATTCCCAGTTCGGCCCGCTGAGACTTCATCACGTTTACAGAGTTGTGAAGGAGTGCATCAGCAAGGGCGCATGTCGCCGGGGTCATGAAGACCCGCGCGGAAGGCTGGTCCCCCATCAGGATCGGAAGCGTGCCGACATGATCAAGATGGGAGTGAGTGACGAGGATGGCGTCAAGGCTATCATGGGGAAGGTCCTCGTAACGGGGAATGCTAGCCTGTCCTTTTTCCTTCGGATGCATCCCAGCGTCGAGCACAACTCGGGTGTCGCCAATCTCAAGCAGGTAGCTATTCGCACCGATCCCAGTGGTCCGGTTAAGGAGAGTGAAGCGAGCTTCGGACACGATTGGAGGGCTGTAATGGGGCGAGCCGAGGTTTGCTCGGCATCTCGGCTGCAAACTGTTCGATCAAAACGTAGCAGGGGGCGGATTCGAACCGCCGACCCAAGGCTTATGAGTCCTTTGCTCTACCCCTGAGCTACCCTGCCATTTTGCCGCTAGGGCGACGGGGGATTACATATTGGGTTCAAAGGTGTCGATATCAAAAAGAAATCTGGAGGAGTGGAAACAGCAGTATGGGGTTTATAGAGACCTTTCTGCAAAATCGGAGAGTCCGGGGTCCTCTCGGTCATCTTGGAGCCCAAACAGGCGCCAGGGATCGGAGAATGGGAGCTAATTGAGGCAAAAACAGGGGTTTAAGAGCTAAAGGACGGGAAATTGTAGGTTAATCTGGCTGTTTTGGATGCAGGTATGGAATTCTTAAAAAAATAGGCGAAATAGGCCTTGTCAACAGGGGGCGGACTCCTATAGTCGCGCCCCCCAAAATCGTGGCTGGGTCCTGTGTGACATCGCAGAAAACAGCTCAAAAAGCGGTTTACCAGCTTATCGGGTGCAGCTCCGGATAACAGGCTCCTGCGAGGGTAATCCTCGCCGGCCTGCCTCCTGCCTCGGTGAGCGTTCAGAGATCAATAGAGATATTCTCAAACAGCAGGAATTATGCCGACCATCAACCAACTCGTCCGTAAGGGGCGCAAGCAGGCAGTAAGGAAGTCCAAGTCGCCGGCGCTCTCAAATTGCCCACAACGGCGGGGTGTCTGCCTTCAGGTCTACACCCGGACACCTAAGAAGCCGAACTCGGCACTGCGAAAAGTGGCAAAGGTTCGTTTAACGAATGGTTTTGAGGTCATCGCCTATATCGGGGGAGAGGGGCACAACCTGCAGGAGCATAGCATCGTCCTCGTTCGCGGGGGCAGGGTGAAGGACCTTCCGGGTGTAAGGTATCACATTGTGAGGGGNTCTCTCGACACCCTTGGTGTGGAAAACAGAAAGCAGAGCCGATCTAAGTATGGAGCTAAGCGGCCAAAGAAGTAAGCTGATCTGAAACAGGAAGGAACTCAGAAAGATGGCAAGAAGAAGAAGAGTTTACCACAAGCCGGACAGGAGAGATCCCAAGTTCGATAGTGAATTGATTGGACATCTCATCTCTAAGGTTATGAAGGATGGCAAGAGAGCCCTCGCCGAGAGAGTGGTGTATTCCGCTATCGACAAGGCAAATGAAGGAACTGATACGGTCGATCCTCTTGAGGTCGTGACGCGGGCAATAGAAAATTCAAAGCCGCGGGTCGAAGTGAAAAGTCGCCGGGTTGGTGGGGCAACGTACCAGGTTCCACTTGAAGTAGCAGCGTCCCGTTCCGAGGCTCTCGCGATGCGGTGGATTATTGGATTTGCGCGAGGTCGTAAGGGAACGCCGATGCATGTCGCCCTTGCCAATGAAATCAAGGACGCTGCCAACAATACTGGGGGAGCGGTCCGCAAGCGTGATGACGTTCACAAAATGGCGCAGGCCAACCGCGCCTTTGCCCACTTCCGTTGGTAGCAAACAGTATTAATGCTCGCCACCGCAACAGTTTCAGCTCCCCAGATGTCTGAGAGCCCCAATAGTCCTGACAGGCCGTATCCGCTCGAGCGGACTNGGAACATTGGGATTGCGGCTCATATCGATGCTGGGAAGACGACGCTGACAGAGCGGGTGTTATTCTATACGGGCATGATTCACAGGATCGGCGAGGTGCACGATGGTGCAACCACGACCGATCATATGGAGCAAGAGCGCGAACGGGGAATCACGATCACCTCAGCTGCGGTCACTTGCGAGTGGATGCAGAGAAAAGATGAGGGGGTTTATAAGTTGTTCGAGCAGGAGAAACAGAGGGTAAACATCATCGATACTCCCGGTCACGTAGATTTCACTGCGGAGGTGGAAAGATCTCTCCGGGTTCTCGATGGTGCGATTGTCGTTTTCTGTGGGGTCGCAGGAGTGCAGCCACAGACCGAAACGGTCTGGCGTCAGGCATCGAAATACAACGTGCCGAGGATCGTGTTTGTCAACAAGATGGACCGAGTTGGTGCGAATTTCCAGAATGTGGTTGAAGAGGTCCGGGAGAAACTCGGGGCAACACCGCTGCGGATTTTGATTCCCATCGGGTCGGAGGATCATCTCAAGGGTCAGATCGATGTTTTGAACAAGAAAGCCGTGGTTTACACCGAGGATGATACTCTTGGGTCAACTTTTGAGATTCGAGAGCTGGATGAGGAGCAGGCCCGAGACGCTGAGGAAGCTTACGCAGAAATTCTTGATACGCTGGCTGACGTCGATGAACAGTTAGGAGAGAAGTTCCTTCTGGAGGAAGAAATCGACGTATCAGACCTTAAGAGCGCAATGCGCCGCGCTACCATAGCGAACAAGGTTGTGCCTATTGCCGGTGGGTCGGCTTTCAAGAACAAGGGGGTTCAATATCTCGTCGACGCGGTAGTTGATTATTTGCCGAGTCCTCTGGAGATTACCGCTGCGAGGGGGCAGAGCTNGGAAGACGAAAACGATGAAGTGGTAGCCGCNACTGACGACAACGGAAAGTTTTGTTCCTTGGCCTTCAAGCTCTGGGCCGACAAGTATGTAGGCAAATTGGTATTTTTCCGGGTCTATTCGGGAACCGTTTCGAAGGGAGATATGGTTTACAACCCGCGGACGCGAAGAAAGGAGCGAATCGGCAGGCTGATTCAGATCCAAGCGGACAAGCATGAGGAGATCGAAACATGTTACGCCGGGGATATAGCGGCAATTGTGGGAATCAAAAATGTAACAACTGGAGACACCCTGTGCTCTCAGAAGTTTGACATTCTTCTAGAGCCTCCGAGTTTCCCAGAGCCGGTCATAGCAATGGCGGTGGAGCCTCGAACTACAGCCGACCAGGAAAAAATGTCTTCAGGTCTGGCTCGTCTTATGGAGGAGGATCCAACTTTCGTGGTTCATACCGACGAGGACACAGGACAAACAATCATTTCAGGGATGGGTGAGCTTCACTTGGAGGTCATTATCGACCGGCTTCGTCGTGAATTCAGCGTGGAGGCTAACGTAGGTAAGCCCCAAATCGCCTACAGGGAAACCATCACCGCCAGTGCCGGGGGAGAGGGAATCCTTAAGAAACAGAGTGGAGGACGGGGGCAATATGGCCACGTCGTGCTCGATGTATCTCCCAATGAGAAGGGTGNTGGCCTGACGACAAAGAGTCTTGTTGTTGGTGGTGCAATCCCAAAGGAGTTCATGAATGCAGTTACTGCTGGAGTTGCTGAATCGATGACAAATGGGATCGTTGCAGGATATCCCGTCGTGGACGTTCATGTGAATATAACGGATGGCTCGTCCCACGATGTGGATTCCAACGAGAACGCTTTCAAGATGGCCGCAATCTTTGCGATGAANGATGCCTTCCGGAAGGCAAGCTCCATTCTGCTCGAACCGATAATGGATGTAGAGGTGACAACTCCTGAGGAAAATCAGGGTGACATCATGGGAGACCTCAACCGTCGGCGTGGCCAGATTCAGGAGATGGGCAGCAAAGGCAATGTCGCGATAGTTAAGTCCAAGGTGCCTTTGGCCGAAATGTTTGGATACTCCACAGACGTTCGGACGATCTCATCAGGCCGAGCCTCATTTGTAATGACCCCTTCCAGTTTTGAACCGGTTCCGCAGGCTATCGTCGAGGCGATCTGCAAGGAACGAGGNACAGTAGCTGCCTAATTTGCCCATCAATACATTTTCTCCTCTCGACCATGGAAAATCAGAAAATCAGAATTCGTCTCCGCGCATACGACCATCGAGCGATCGATAAGTCAGCGGAAGAAATCGTGGAGACAGCCAAGCGGACGGGCGCGAAGGTCGCAGGTCCAATTCCTTTGCCCACCCGGATTGAGAAATACTCGGTGAACCGTTCTCCCCATGTGAACAAGAAATCAGCAGAGCAGTTCGAGATCCGAACTCATAAGCGGCTTCTTGATATCATGAACCCGACCGCTCGAACAGTTGACGAGCTCAAAAAACTGAATCTCCCTGCCGGGGTCGATATTACAATCCGGATCTGAGGCTGAAATATCTAATGCTTAACTCTATACGACCATGTCACTAGGACTTATTGGAAAGAAAATAGGAATGACCAGACTCTTTGATCAGGAGGCCGGCAGTGCGGTCGCGGTTACCGTGATCGATGTGGGAGGCAATGAGCTCGTGCAGCAGAAAACAGAGGATTCCAAAGACGGCTACAGTGCCGTTCAAGTGGCTTATTCGGATCAGAAGGAGCAGCGGATGAAGCAGCCGGTCATGGGTCACCTCAAGAAACATGGGGTCGCAGCCAAGCGTATCATCCGTGAGTTTCGTCTCGAAGAGGGAGAGAAGTTGCCGGAGTCCCACCCAGGTGCGGAGCTTTTTAAAGATGGTCAGTGGGTCGATGTCATTGGGACCACCAAGGGGAAGGGCTTTCAGGGAGTGGTTAAACGATACAATTTTGGGGGCGGGCCTGCCGCTCACGGACATATGACTCACAGGCGTCCGGGAGCTGTCGGTGCAGGAACTTGGCCTGGCCGCATCTGGAAGAATCAGCGGATGCCTGGGCACGATGGACAGCGCAACCGGACCACGCAGAACTTGAAAATCGTTCAGGTGCGCCCTGATGATAACGTGATTCTCGTCTCGGGCGCAGTTCCGGGTTCAAAAGGTAGCTATGTCGTTGTCCGGCCCGCGAAAAAGAAGGCCTTGCCCGCGGAGTAAGCGAATCTCTCAATTTAGAAAGGAAGCAATATGTCAGCCACAATACTCACCCTCGAAGAAGCCAAAGCCGCCAGCATTACCGTGCTGGAAGATCGTGAGAAAGGTAATCAGGCGGTTCATGACCTTATCGTGGCCTACCAGGCGAATCGTCGGTCTGGGAGCGCAAACACCAAGACCCGTGGCGAGATCAGAGGAACCGGGAAAAAGATGTATAGGCAGAAAGGGACGGGTAATGCACGTCACAGGACGTCTAAGGTCCCTCTTTATGTTGGTGGAGGTGTGGCTCATGGACCTCGCCCGAGGGATTACTCCAAGCAAGTGCCCAAGAAAATTCGTAAGTTGGCCTTCCGCCGTGTTCTCGGGGATTGCATCGCCGACGGCAAAATCAAAGTGGTCGATTCCTTTGAAATCGCGGACGGAAAGACCAAGTCTTTTCTGGCCGAGGTGGGGAAGATTACCGAAGCCGAAAAGGTTCTCGTGATTGCTCCCGAATTTGATGATAAGACACTTCTTTCCCATCGGAATGTCCCGGGTGCGATGTGTCTACCCGCCATTGAGGTGAGTATCGAAGAACTCCTCTACCACGACAGTATCATCCTTACTGCTCCCGCTCTCGAGGTGTTGGCATCCCGAACCAGCTAGAGCACAGAACAAAGCGAATCATGAGAGATATTTATTCCGTCATCGACAGTGTCCGCCTGTCCGAGAAGTCTACGCTTCTTCAGGAGCTGCACAACGAGTATGTCCTGAAAGTGGATCGTCGTGCCAACAAGATTGAGATCAAGCGCGCGGTTGAGCAGGCTTTTGGCGTAAAGGTCACGGCTGTTCGTACTGCCAACTACAGCGGTAAGTCCAAGCGGGTCAGACGTGCTGATGAAGGAAAGACCGCAGCTTGGAAGAAAGCAATGGTGCGGCTTAAAGATGGGGACTCAATCGATCTCATCTAGAGTCCCGCCTTAACCATTTTATATTACAGCGACTTAACAAAACTAGCAGTCATGCCACTCAAAAGCTTCAAGCCAGTGACGCCCTCGAACCGCTACAAAGTGTGGCCGAGTTATGAGGAAATCACCAAGAAGAAGCCCGAAAAGGATCTGACCGAGCCGCTTCCGAGGAGCGGGGGTCGGAACAACCAGGGCAAGATTACATGCCGCCATATCGGCGGNGGACATAAGCGGAAGTATCGCTTGGTCGACTTTAAGAGACGTAAGCGGGAAATCGAGGCCCGCGTTACCGCAGTAGAATACGATCCCAATCGAACATGCCGAATAGCGTTGATTCAGTATTCTGACGGTGAGAAATCCTACATTCTCTGCCCGGCAGGTCTTAAGGTTGGTGCAACGGTTCAGGCGGGGGAAAGTGCGCCGCCTTCGCCAGGCAACGCATTACCACTCAGGAGCGTGCCCCTTGGAACGGCGGTACACAATATTGAGCTGCGTCCCGGTGGGGGAGGGAAGGTGGCGAGATCGGCTGGTCAGCAGGCCGTGGTATCAAACAGGGAAGGTGGCTACGCGCTGGTCAAGATGCCGTNTGGAGAAATCCGTCGATTTNACGAGAACTGCTACTGCACGATTGGCCAGGTTGGAAATCGAGACCATATGAATGAGGTTTCTGGCAAGGCTGGGCGAACTCGGTGGAAAGGGGTTCGGCCGACGGTTCGTGGTATGTGCATGAACCCAGTGGATCACCCGAACGGCGGGGGTGAAGGTAAGTCCAAGTCTGGAGGCGGAAGGCAGCACCTGAAATCGCCGTGGGGTCATACCAAGGGACAGAGAACTCGATCCAAATACAAAGGCAGCAACAAGTTCATCGTCGAGCGACGCAATGCCAAGAAGCGTTAACAAACTGAAATCATGCCACGTTCCCTAAAGAAAGGTCCTTTTGTAGACCAGAAGCTACTAGCCAAAATNGACGAAGCGNTCGAGAAGGGTGANAAGAAGCCGATAANGACNTGGAGCCGNCGCTCCATGATTACNCCAGATTTCGTTGGGCTCACCTTCATGGTGCACAGCGGAAAGGCTTTCACTAACGTATACGTGTCCGAGAATATGGTGGGTCACAAGTTGGGGGAGTTCGCTCCCACCCGGATTTTCAAAGCTCACGGGGGTATGGGTAAGAAATAATTTTCTCGATTTCTACGGCATCAACAAACTACTCCAATGGTTATTACACCCTTCAAGTCGATACTCTCCACTCTTATGGTGGCAGGGTTGACGTCNTGGTGTGGGGCACAGGAGATCGATAAGCTCAGAAAGGAAAATGCGCGGTTACAGCTGCAAGTTGGAAGCTTGCAGGAAAGTCTCGTCGAGGCAAACCGGAGAGAAAAAGAGTCGGCTGAGGCGTTAGTGCGGATAAGGATCAGACTGCAAGCTCTCGGGAAAGATCTCATCAGCGGAGGAGATGAAAGAACCGTCGAGGCTTGGCAGAATGTGACAGTTCTCGACCGGCGCCTGCGAAGAATGGAGCAGGCGGCAATTCGCCTTAGCTCGGCTGCTCAAGACTTCATCAAAACTTCAATTACGGCTGATCCTGAGGCGAGAGCCCGATTGGAGGCGTATTTGCGAGCCCTTGAAGTTGAGTTGGGTTTGAGGAACATGCCCGAAAAGAATGTTGAGAAAGGCAACCTGCAATATGCACAGGTAAAAAGTATTGATGAGAAGAGCGGGTTGGTGGTCCTCAATGTGGGTGCTAAGGCAGATGCCCGTATAGGAATGGTGTTCAACATCATGCGTGGGGACTTGATGGTGGCTGAAGCCATGGTTGCCGATGTTCGTCCTGACATCTGTGGGGTGTTCGTCCAGAAACTCCAAAACGATAACAATCCAGTGCGGTTCAATGACACCGCTTCGCTCAAGAAGAATTAAGCTCGCCCGACTACCATGGAAGTACGTTCTGTTTACAAATATGCGCGGATCTCGCCCAAAAAAGCGCGAGATGTAGCCCGTGAGATCCAGGGTCTCCCTGTTTCCGACGCTATTGACACCCTTAACTTCACGCCGAAAAAAGCGGCTTTCTTGATTGGTAAAACACTCAAAAGTGCGGTGGCTAATGCCGAAAATAATCATGACTTGGCGGCGGATAGTCTCCACGTGAAGGAAGCCAACATATCTGATGGTCCCTCATTTCGACGCTTCAAGCCGCGGGCTCGGGGCTCTGCGAGTGCGATTAAGAAAAGAACGAGTCATATCTACATCATTCTGACCGATGAAGGGTCCGAAGAGAAGAAGCCATCGGAGCGGGAGCAGGGTAACAGGAAAAAGCCGGCAGCAGNGACCGAGGAAGTTACAGAGGAAGCCGCATCAGATGACAGTGTAGCAGAAAACGCAGAGGTTGTGCCCGCCGCCGAAGATCAGGCAGACGCGGATCCTGCGCCGGATGCTTCGGACCAGTCTCCAGATGAGNACGCTGGTGCCGAGCAGATCACCGAAGAACCCCCGACCGCCGAAGAGGACTCGGAGGAAGAAGAACAAAAGGACTAAGAAACTTTCCCCACCAAAAAACATTATGGGACAAAAAGTAAATCCCGTCGGATTCCGACTCGTTGTCAATCGTGATTGGCGCTCCAAATGGTATGCAGAAGGCGATGACTATCGTGAAAAACTTCATGAGGATCTTAGAGTGCGTAAATACCTGACTGGTCGTCTGCAATTTGCAGCTCTCTCCAAGGTGGTTGTTGAACGAGCGTGGAACAGTGTCCGCGTGACGTTGCATACATCCCGGCCCGGTTTGGTAATTGGAAGGAAAGGTTCTGAGATTGAGCGGATGACGAACGACATCTCGAAGATCTGCTCAGATTCGCAGGTAAAGATCGATATCGTAGAAGTGCGCAGTCCGGAACTAGATGCGCAGCTGGTAGCGGAGAATGTGGCGGTGCAATTGGAGCGTCGGATCAGTTTTCGGAGGGCTATGAAAAGAGCACTGCAAACGGCCATGGATTTTGGTGCAGAGGGAATTCGAATCCGGTGCGCNGGTCGTCTTGGAGGAGCGGATATTGCGCGCGCGGAATGGTACCGNGAGGGAAAAGTGCCCCTGCAGACATTGCGAGTTCCAATTGATTACGGATTCGCGGAAGCCCAAACCGTTTACGGTATTATCGGCGTAAAATGCTGGGTCAACCGCAATGAGAAAGAGGAGAAAGAGGGGGGACGCGGTGGCCCGCAGCGCCGTGATGAGCGTCGAGGTGGTCGTGGGCCTGGAGGCCGTGGACCCGGTGGGCCCGGAGGCCGTGGACCCGGTGGACCTGGTGGCCGTGGACCTGGTGGACCTGGTGGGAAACCAAGCTAATTCATAGAAAGAAGAACGATGGCACAAATACCCAAACGCGTTAAATACCGTAAGTCACAGCGAGGAAACCGCGGCGGCAATGCCAGTCGTGGGGTCGANGTGAGCTTCGGGGATTTCGGATTGCAAGCTCTTGATCGAGGCTGGATGACCAGTCGCCAGATTGAGGCNTGCNGGGTTGCGATTAACCGTTACCTNAANAGAAANGGAAAAGTNTGGATCCGCGTGTTCCCNCACAANCCNGTNACNGCTCGTCCTCCTGAGACGAGAATGGGTAAGGGTAAGGGGCCGGTAGAAGCNTGGGTCGCAGTGATTCGNCCNGGAACCATGATTTTTGAGATCGCNGGTGTGCCGGAAGNTTCCGCTCGCGAAGCNATGCGNCTGGCNTCNTACAAACTTGGAATCCGCACGAGGTTTGTTTCNAGGTCTCACCANTCCGCTTAANCNNAGTTTTATATCNNAACNAAANNCAGAACGATGCCACANATCAAGATCAGCGAAATCCGCGAACTGAGTANNGAGGAACTNCAGGTTCGNCTTCGTGACCTTAAGCAGGAAAGACTCAATCTCCGGCTNCAGCAGTCAACNGGACAANTGGAAAACAGCGCTCGTCTTCGACTGGTTCGCNGGGAGGCNGCCCGTGTGATGACCACNTTGAGTGAGCGNCGCCTTCAAGNANCATCTGCNGAATAAGGTTCNCACCANNAACAANTTCTCAATCAATGTCTGATACAGAAAAGAAGCAAGGTCTGCGNAAGCAGCGAGTAGGNAANGTNGTCTCCACCGGAATGGANAAGACNATTGTGGTCGAATTCATNGCCCGNGTGCCACACTCAAAGTTTAAGAAAATTATCAANAGNACNAAAAAGTTCTANGCCCACGATGAGAAGGGAGAAGCCTCCGTGGGAGATCGGGTTCGAATCGAGGAGATGCGTCCGATTTCGAAGACCAAGCGGTGGCGCCTCACAGAGGTTCTCAGTCACTAATATCCAAGATTTAAACTCATTAGATACGCAAAGCCATGATCCAGATGGAATCTAAAGTTGAGGTCGCTGATAATACAGGGGCACGCACAGCCAAGATGATCGGAGTGATCGGCAAAGGTGGTAACAAAAGCGCTGACGTCGGTGATGTAATCACCGCCCACGTCAGGGAGGCGATACCCACTGCCACAATTAAGAAAGGATCGGTAGTGAAAGCTGTGGTAGTCCGGACGGCGGCCCCAATCAGACGAAGTGATGGGTCAATCCTGCGCTTCGACGGAAATGCGATCGTGATTATCGATAAGGATGGGAATCCACGGGGCACTCGGATCTTTGGTCCGGTAGCACGTGAACTTAGAGAAAAGAATTTCATGAAGATCGTCTCCCTTGCACCCGAGGTGCTCTGAATTTTTAAATAACCCAACGCACAAGCTGAGCTCATGTCCCGCAAAAAGACACATGTAAAACCTGGCGATGAGGTTCAAGTCATCGCAGGCAACCACAAGGGTAAACAAGGAAAAGTCCTCGAGGTCCATGCTGAGAAAGAGCAGGTCGTCGTGGAAGGCGTCCGGGTGATGAAAAAATCGGTCCGCCGCTCGGAAGAAAATCCTGACGGTGGTATCGTCGACAAAGACGGTCCTATCCATATTTCGAATGTAAAAAAAATAGAAGTAGCCTCGTGAAGGCTCATTAGGCACTCGCTGCCAACGCGCTTAAGCACAAACCAAAGCTGACCCGCAATCATGATCCCAACACTCCAGAAATACTATAAGGAAACAGTTGTTCCTGCACTTCAGGAACAACTTGGCCTGAACAATGTGAATCAGGTTCCCAAGCTTACAAAGATCGTCGTCACCACTCACGTCGGCTACGCGCAGGCGGAGAGGAAAAATGCAACAGAAGATGCGGTGGAAGAGATTTCGCGGATCACTGGACAGAAGCCGAGCGTTGTGTATGCGCGTAAAAGTGTCGCGAACTTCAAGGTCCGTGCCGGAGAGGCCGTTGGAGCACGTGTCACGCTGAGAGCGAATCACATGTGGGAGTTTCTTGATCGATTCATCAACATTACGGCTCCAAACATACGGGACTTTCGGGGGTTTTCTCCTAAAAGCTTTGACGGACAGGGCAACTACGCGGTGGGAATTACCGATCAATCCATCTTCCCCGAGGTCGAGCTCGATAAAATCAAGAGGAACCTTGGATTCGATGTTATCATTGTAACTTCCGCAACTACGAACGAGCACGGAAAGGCCCTGCTGGATGCTCTCGGCTTTCCTTTCCGGAAACCTCAGGAGCAGGAAAATCCTGAGAAATCCGAGGCAGCTGCCTGAAATAACCAAACGACGAACCAGAATTAACCATGGCTGTTCTTTCAGATCCAATTTCTGATTTTCTCACCCGCTTCAAGAATGCATCGCGGGCCGGGAATGATCAATTTCTAGCACCCTTCTCAAAGGTCAAGGCGGAGATCGCTCGTATCTTGAAGGAAGAAGGATATATTTGGAACTACGAGGTCGATACCTCCGGTAAGTTTCCTCAGCTACAGGTGAAAACCAAATTTGTAGATGGCACTCCCGCTCTTACAGATCTCAAAAAAGTATCCAAGCCAGGGCGCAGGCACTACACGGGATCTCAGGAAATACCGAGAGTTCTTAACGGTCTGGGTATTTCTATCGTCTCCACTTCGAAGGGGATCATGACTGGGGCGCAGGCAAGGCGTCAGAAAGTAGGTGGCGAACTGCTGGCCTTCGTTTGGTAAACTCAATTCACAACAGAACAATGTCACGAGTTGGCCAGAAAGTTATATCTCTCCCCGATAAGGTCTCGATCAATGTCGGTGCAGAGGGCGAAGTCACGGTCGAGGGCCCAAAGGGGAAGTTGCAATGGCAGTTGCCCCAGGGGATCTCAATCGATCAGGAGGAAAGCGCAGTTGAGGTAAAGCGTGAAAACGATCAACGGCAGCTGCGTGCTCTTCACGGAACCGCACGAAGCCTGATTAACAACATGGTAGAGGGTGTCACGAATGGTTTCGCGAAAGAGCTTGAAATTCAAGGTGTTGGTTTTCGAGCGGCTGTGAAGGGAGATAAGCTCGACCTCAGTCTCGGGAAATCGCATCCGATTTTGCATCCCATTCCTAGTGAGGTGACAGTTACCGTCACGGAAAACACTAAGATCAAGGTGGAAGGTGTAAACAAGCAGGTCGTTGGGCAGTTTGCGGCCGAGGTCAGGAACTATTATCCACCTGAGCCCTACAAGGGAAAAGGTGTTCGCTACGTCGGTGAATACGTTCGTCGTAAGGCAGGCAAGAGTGTTCAGAAGTAAAAACTACAATTAGAAAAATCATGAGTATTCTGAATCGAAAAGAGTCTCGCCGGAAGATTCACCGCCGGATACGTAAAAAGATGGCAGGAACTGCAGAGCGTCCACGACTCGCGGTGCATTACTCCAACAAAAACATTTATGCGCAGATCATCGACGATGAAGCTGGCCGCACCCTCTGTGCCGCCTCCAGCCTCGACAAGGAGGTGGAGGCCTCCGGATCTAATGTCGCTACTGCAGAAAAAGTTGGAGCCTTGATTGCGAGTCGCGCAGGTGGCGCCAGCGTTGGAAGTGTGGTGTTCGATCGTGGTGGTCATCTCTATCATGGAAAAATCAAGGCTTTGGCGGAAGCGGCTCGAGAGGGTGGTTTGAAATTTTAACGTTCTCTAAATCATGGTTACAAGTAACGACAATCCACCCTCTGATCAGGATGATCCTGCTCCGGAGGAAGTTTCATCTGAGAGCGAGGCCTCCGCAGCAGAGGAAGCTCCCGCAGCAGAGGAAGCTCCCGCAGCAGAGGAAGCTCCCGCAGCAGAGGACGCCCCCGCAGCAGAGGAAGCCCCCGCAGAAGAGGAAGCTCCT